>NZ_JBVHQM010000002.1:0-448797 GCF_055567415.1 Streptomyces sp. NPDC026575 | reverse complement strand
AGGGTGGAGGGCCCCCCGGGGGAAGCCCCCCAAGCCGCCTCCCCCCACACAACCCCACCCCTCAGCCCCCACTCCCCGAGCCCTCACCCCTCCGGCAAGATCCCCAGCGCTGCGTCCCGTGCCGCTTCGGCTTCGCGGCGGAAGAGGCGGAACCACATGAAGACCACGAATCCGGCGAAGACGAACCACTCGCCGGTGTAGCCGAGGTTCTGGAATGCCTTGAGGTCCAGGCCGCTGCCCTCGGCGGCGGCCGGGGGGACGGCGCGCAGCGGGGCCTGGACCTCGGCGAGCGTGATCCAGCCGTCGTAGACCTCGTACGGAACGATGTTGACCAGCGACGCCGCGCTGATCATGCCGAGCTGCCCCCGCGGCAGCCCGCCGCCGGCCTGCACACCGTCGGTGCCCTGGTTCTCGGAGGCCTGCAGCGCCCCGGTGACCGTCACCTCGCCCTTGGGCGGCGCGGGCACCTTCGCCGTATCGGCCTTGTCGCCGGCGTCACCGGGCAGCCAGCCCCGCACGACGGGGAGGGCCTTGCCGCTGTCCGTGCGCAGGAGGTTGAGGACGTAGAAGCCCTGCCGGTCGCCGTGTGCGCCCTTCAGGGTGCGGCCGGGTACGAGCAGTTGGTGACCGGGGTCGTAGTGCCCGCGGGCGCTGGCCTGACGGCCGGAGGTGACCTGGTCGACGGGCAGCAGGCCGGCGAGGGGACGCGCCACCGCGGCCTTGGCCCGGGCGGAGCGGTCCTCCTGCTGCTGGTGGGAGTCGACCCGGTCCTCGAAGCGGCTCAGCTGCCAGCTGCCCATGAAGATGCAGAAGGGAATCGCCAGTACGGCGAAGACGTTGATCCCCCACCACCGCGGGGTCAGCAGGAACCGGTACACACCACCACGGTACGGGGCCTGTACGGCGGGCCCGCACCGCCCCCTCCACGTCCCGCGTCCACCGCGCGGACCTGGGCGTCGGCCGCTACTGGGCCGCCAGCGCCTCGGTGCGGTACACCGTTCCGGCGCAGGCGTCCGCGACCTTCGCCTCGGTCGCGGCGGGCTCCCCGGCCTCCGGCGTGTGGCTGAGAACGATCCCTCCGGGCGCGGTTCCGCCACCGCCGGTCCCGGCGTCGCCGCCCGCCTGACCGCTGCCGTCACCGGCCGGTGCGGCGCCGGAGTCCGGGGACTGCTCCGGCTCCTTGGACGGGTCGGGGGTCGGTGAGGGCCCCGGGGTGACGCATCCGGTGGTGCCGCCACCGGCCTCGGGGATCCAGGCGAACTTGACCTCGTACGCCTCCCCCGGCTTGAGAACCAGCTGGTCAGGGGTGGTGGCCGGGTCGGGTAGACCGGTGGCCTCGTCGCCCGAGGTGTGGTCGACGACGTGTATGCGGTCCGGGTTCGTGGAGCCCTGGGCGACGACGCCGACGGCGCCACCGCCCTCGACGGAGCAGGCCGTGGTGGAGGTGTTGACCACACGGAACGAGCCATAGACGCGGCCCGAGGTGTCCGCGGGGAGGACCGTGCCGGTGCCCTGGCCGAGCTGGTCGCGGGAGCACACCGGCGAGGTGACGTCCATGGTCGCGTCCGGGGCGGGGGTACCGGCCCCGGCGCCATGGCCCGCGCCGTTCTTCTCGGCGGCCTTGCCCTTGCCCTCGGGCGCGCGTCCGCCGGGCTTCGCGCCGGCCGCGTCGGTCGGCCGGGGTCCGGCGTGCTCGGTGCCCTCGCCGTGTGCGCCTTCGGCGCCGCCCTGGGCCGCCTGGCTGCTCGCGGTGTTGGCGGACCGGTCCGTGGAACCGTCCGCGAGGTCCACGACGTGGACCATGGCCGGGATGGACGTACCGCCGAGCAGCAGCGCGGCGGCCGCTCCCACGACGGCATGACGCCGGCGCTGGCGGCGGGCGGGTACCGCGCGGCGCAGCTGCTCCAGCGCGTCCGGCGCGGGTTCGAGGTCGGCGACGCGGGACTGCAGGAGCCGCCTCAGTTCGTCCTCGCCGCCGAAGCCACCGCCCGTGGGGTGGCTGCGGCCGTGCCGGTCGTCGTCATCGCCGCCACTGCCGCTGCCACCGCCGAAGGTGACGTCGGCCCGCGCATCACGATCGTGCGCGGCGTCGTCGTAGGCGATGCCGTCGCCCCGGTCCGTGTCAGCGCCAGGGCCGGTCTCCACGCCCTGGCCCGCCTCGGCGTCCCGGCTCGTCTCAGCGCCCTGGTCGGTCTCGGCGTCCAGGCCCGCCCCGGCGCCTCGGCCGAGCGTCGCGCCACCGCACGGACGGCCGGCGACCGGTTCGTCTTCCTGGCGCCCCTGCGCCTCACGCACCGCATACGAACCGAACGCCCCATGCGTACCAACCGGCTCCCGCAGGCGACGTGTTCCCCACGCGCCCGCCGAGTCGCGCCGGCCGAACCTTGTGCCACTCATGCGGGAGCCTCCATCGCGACGCGGAGCGCCGCGATCCCGCGCGATCCGTACGCCTTGACCGAGCCCAGCGATATGCCCAGCGTCTGGGCCACCTGCGCCTCGGTCATATCGGCGAAGTAGCGCAGAACCAGTACCTCGCGCTGGCGGCGCTGCAGCCCGCGCATCGCCTTGATCAGCTGGTCCCGCTCCAGCAGGTCGTACGCGCCCTCCTCGGCGCTGGCCATGTCGGGCATCGGCTTGGAGAGCAGCTTGAGCCCGAGGATGCGGCGACGCAGCGCGGAGCGCGAGAGGTTGACGACGGTCTGCCGGAGGTAGGCGAGGGTCTTCTCGGGATCGCGCACCCGCCCGCGCGCGGAGTGCACGCGGATGAATGCCTCCTGGACGACGTCCTCGCAGGAGGCGGTGTCGTCGAGGAGCAGCGCGGCGAGACCGAGCAGCGAGCGGTAGTGCGCGCGGTAGGTCTCGGTGAGGTGGTCGACTGTGGTGCCCGCTGCCATCGCCTCGTCAGAGTCCCCACTCTGCGAAGGAAGCTGCGCGGGACGCGTGGCGGGCCAGGGGGCGATCACCGGCATGCCCCCGGCCCCACGGGGCCGCTGCGGGCGCACTGCCGCCCCTGCCGCGCCCGCTGGGGCGATCGTGAATCCGAGTACCTCTGCCACGCCTGTTGGACACGCTTCCCCCCATAAGGGTTGTACGCGCAAGGCACCGCTTTTGACGATGCATCAAATGCCCTCATGCGTACCAGCTCTTCCCGAATGTCCCATTCACTCTGACGCGCTTGTCCTGACACCCGGGGCTCGACCAGCGGCCCGCGGACATCCCGGGCCACCCCTGAGGGCGGCCACAAAGACGCGCCCCGCCCGACTGCCGGTTGCAGTGTGGCGGGGAGCGAATGGTCGAACAGATCGTCAGCCCAGATCAAGACGTAAGGGCCGGCAATTCGCTCACAGGATCTTCACACAACCCACAAAGTATCGCCCAGGCGGTCGGGCCGCGACGGCCAATCCCGCCAAGTCGCCCGGTAGCGAGCCTTCGGCGTACGGGCCTCCGGTGCACCAAGCCCAGCTTGCCCCACCGGGATCACGCCCCCGCTACCGACCCCCACCGGGCCGACCGGCTCGCGACCCGCCCCCGGCCCGCGTCCCTACCCCCGCAGCTCCGCCGCCACCAACTCGCCGATCTGCGCCGCGTTCAAAGCCGCGCCCTTGCGCAGATTGTCCCCGCACACGAACAGCTCCAGCGCCCGCGGATCGTCCAGCGAGCGCCGCACCCGGCCGACCCAGGTCGGATCCGTACCGACGACGTCGGACGGGGTGGGGAACTCCCCCTCGGCCGGATCGTCGCTGAGGACGACCCCGGGGGCGGCGGCCAGGATCTCGTGCGCGCCGGCGACCGTGACCTCGTTCTCGAACCGCGCGTGCACGGCCAGCGAGTGGGTCGTGAGCACCGGCACCCGCACACAGGTCGCGGTGACCGGCAGGTGCGGCAGCCCGAGGATCTTGCGGGACTCGTTGCGGACCTTGAGCTCCTCGGAGGACCAGCCGTCCTCCTGGAGCGAGCCGGCCCAGGGCACGACGTTGAGCGCGATCGGCGCCGGGAACGGCCCGAGCGTGTCCCCGACGGCCCGCCGCACGTCACCGGGCGTCCCGCCCAGCTCCGTACCGCTCACCGCCGACAGCTGCGCCCGCAGCGTGTCGACGCCGGCCTTCCCCGCACCCGAAACGGCCTGGTACGAGGAGACGATCAGCTCGCTCAGCCCGTACTCGGCGTGCAGCGCGCCCAGCGCGACGATCATCGACAGCGTCGTGCAGTTGGGGTTGGCGATGATGCCGCGCGAACGCACCCGCGCGGCATGCGCGTTGACCTCGGGGACGACCAGCGGCACCTCCGGATCCATCCGGAAGGCGCCCGAATTGTCCACGACCACCGCGCCCTTGGACACCGCGACCGGCGCCCACTGCGCGGAGACCTCGTCCGGGACGTCGAAGATCGCCACGTCGATGCCGTCGAGGGCGTCCTCGCTCAGCGCGACGACCTCGACCTGCTCGCCCCGTACGGTCAGCTTGCGGCCGGCCGACCGGGGCGAGGCGATCAGGCGGATCTCACCCCAGATGTCGGCCCGCTCGGAGAGGATCCCGAGCAGCACCGAGCCGACGGCACCGGTGGCGCCGACGACGGCGAGATGCGGCCTGGGAGCCGTACGGGCGTCCGTCCCCGCCGTGTCGGCGAGGGACGGACGGCCCGCCTCGGCCGGAATCATCGTCCGGTGCCGCCATAGACCACGGCCTCGTCGCTCTCCGTGTCGAGACCGAAGGCGGTGTGCACGGCGCGCACGGCCTCGTTGACGTCATCGGCGCGGGTGACGACCGAGATGCGGATCTCGGAGGTCGAGATGAGCTCGATGTTCACGCCGGCGTTCGACAGCGCCTCGAAGAACGTCGCCGTGACGCCCGGGTTGGTCTTCATACCCGCGCCGACCAGCGAGATCTTGGCGATCTGGTCGTCGTAGCGCAGCGACTCGAAACCGACCGCGGCCCGGGTCTTCTCCAGGGCGGCGACGGCCTTGCGGCCCTCGGCCTTGGGCAGCGTGAAGGAGATGTCGGTCAGGCCGGTCGAGGCGGCCGACACGTTCTGCACGACCATGTCGATGTTGACCTCGGAGTCCGCGATCGCGCGGAAGATGCGCGCGGCCTCGCCCGGCTTGTCCGGGACGCCGACGACCGTGACCTTCGCCTCGGAGGTGTCGTGTGCGACGCCCGAGATGATTGCCTGCTCCATCGACTGGTCCCCTTGCGGTTCGTTGCTGACCCACGTGCCCTGCAGCCCCGAGAAGGAGGAGCGGACGTGGATCGGGATGTTGTAACGGCGTGCGTACTCGACGCAGCGGTGCAGCAGCACCTTGGAACCGGAGCTGGCCAGCTCCAGCATGTCCTCGAAGGAGATCCAGTCGATCTTCCGGGCCTTCTTCACGACCCGGGGGTCGGCGGTGAAGACGCCGTCCACGTCGGTGTAGATCTCACAGACCTCGGCGTCCAGCGCGGCCGCCAGCGCCACGGCGGTGGTGTCCGAGCCGCCCCGCCCCAGCGTGGTGATGTCCTTCTTGTCCTGGGACACGCCCTGGAAGCCGGCGACGATGGCGATGTTGCCCTCGTCGACCGAGCTCTTGATGCGGCCCGGCGTGACATCGATGATCCGTGCCTTGTTGTGCACGGAGTCGGTGATGACACCGGCCTGGCTACCGGTGAAGGACTGCGCCTCGTGACCGAGGTTTTTGATCGCCATCGCCAGCAGGGCCATGGAGATCCGCTCTCCGGCGGTCAGCAGCATGTCGAACTCGCGCCCCGACGGAATCGGGGACACTTCCTGCGCGAGATCGATCAGCTCGTCCGTCGTGTCGCCCATCGCCGAAACCACGACGACCACCTGGTGGCCGTTCTTCTTGGCTTCGACGACTCGCTTGGCAACGCGCTTGATGCCCTCGGCATCCGCAACGGATGAGCCGCCGTACTTCTGCACGACAAGGCCCACGTGCGCTCCTCGCAACTGTCTCTTCGGGAGTTTCCTCCCGGACCCCCGAAATGGGGGTACTGCGGTCGGCTCAGTCTATCGAGCAAGCGGAGTCCGCCCTGCTGGTACCACATCGTGAGATGTGCGACCCACTGCGTGAGCCAGGCGTCCCGGGGCGGTTCCGCCGGGCGCCCCATCGCGCCCGCTCGGCGAGCACATGCCCGCTACAGGCCGGTACACACGAAAACGTAACCCAGGTCACAGGCCGGGGCGCCCCGGGGGCTCAGACTCCGCGCAGCCCCAGCGGACCGGCGATCTCGGCCGCCATGACCTTCCCGGCCTCCTCGGCGAGCCGGTCCTCGTCGCCGTCGGCCCCGCTGTCGGTGTCCAGGCCGTCCAGGGCGTCCAGCGGCTGGTCGAGGCGTACGTGGGCGACCAGCGACTGCAGCGCGCGCAGGGCGGCCGAGGCGGTCGGGCCCCAGTTGGACAGGTAGGAGAACTGCC
Source organism: Streptomyces sp. NPDC026575 (assembly GCF_055567415.1). Lineage (NCBI taxonomy): Bacteria > Bacillati > Actinomycetota > Actinomycetes > Kitasatosporales > Streptomycetaceae > Streptomyces > Streptomyces sp. NPDC026575. The sequence continues at coordinate 442,389 of NZ_JBVHQM010000002.1, read as the reverse complement.
ACCACCACAGGGCCTCGCTGACCCGGCCCGCCCTGTAGTGCGCCAGCCCGTGCCGCAGGTCGGTGACGACGTCCGCCAGGTCGTCGGAGATGCGGCACGCGACCGGCTCGCTGCGCGGCACATACGGGTCGAAGACCTCGGAGTAGACGTCCACCGGGTCGAGCAGGACCGCGAAGCGCTCCCGCAGGTCGTCGACGTCCGGCTCCGGCCCGGTGTCCGGCTCGTACCGCTCGTCGGGGACGATGTCCTCGTGGGCGCCCAGCCGTCCGCCGGTGAGCAGCAGCTGGGAGATCTCCAGCAGCAGGAAGGGCACCGCGCTGTCCGGCTCGTCGCCCTTGGCGACCTCCGTGACGGCGACGATGAAGCTCTCGATCGAGTCGGAGATCGAAACGGCGAAGTCGTCCGGGTCCTGTGTCGCGTTGTGCAGCGTGGCATCAGACATCGAGAAGTCTCCTCCCTTCGAAGGCCCGCCCGAGCGTGACCTCGTCGGCATACTCCAGATCGCCTCCGACCGGCAGTCCGCTCGCCAGTCGTGTCACTCTCAGGCCCATGGGTTTGATCATGCGGGCCAGGTACGTGGCCGTGGCCTCGCCCTCCAGATTCGGGTCGGTGGCCAGGATCAGCTCGGTGACGGTGCCGTCCGCGAGCCTGGCCAGCAGTTCCCGTATCCGCAGGTCGTCGGGGCCGACGCCCTCGATCGGGCTGATCGCCCCACCGAGGACGTGGTAGCGGCCGCGGAACTCGCGGGTCCGCTCGATGGCCACGACGTCCTTGGGCTCCTCCACGACACAGATGACCGCCGGATCGCGCCGCGGGTCCAGGCAGACCCGGCACTGCTCCTCCTGCGCCACATTGCCGCAGACGCTGCAGAACCGGACCTTCGCCTTGACCTCCATCAGCGCGTTCGCGAGCCGGCGGACATCGGTCGGCTCGGCCTGAAGGATGTGGAAGGCGATCCGCTGCGCGCTCTTGGGACCGACGCCGGGCAGCCTGCCCAACTCGTCGATCAGGTCCTGGACCACGCCTTCATACACGGAACGTCTTCTCTCTCTTCTGCCGTGCTGCGTACGCTAGTTGGCTACTCCTCAGAAAGGGAGACCGGGGATGCCGCCGCCGCCCAGACCCTGGGCGAGCGGACCGAGCTTCTGCTGCTGGAGCTGCTGGGCGCTGGCATTGGCATCCCGGACGGCCGCCAGCACGAGGTCGGCGATCGTCTCGGCCGTCTCCTCCGCGGAGTCGACGTCGACCGCCTTGGGGTCGATGACCAGGCCCTTGAGCTCACCGGAGCCGGTCACCGTGGCCTTGACCAGGCCGCCGCCCGCGGAGCCCTCCACGGGCGTCTCCGCCAGCTCCTGCTGGGCGGCCGCGAGGTCCTGCTGCATCTTCTGGGCCTGCTGGAGCAGCTGCTGCATATTGGGCTGACCACCGGGGATCACGACGTGACTCCTGCCATACGACAACGATTGGTGCGGTAGCCCGAGCCTACGTGTTCCACCGCCCCCGCGCCCTACTGCGTAAGGAGGAGCACGGGTGTACGCCTGATGTAGGCCCGGTGGGAGCGTGTCGTTCACCTCGCGCCGGTCCGGCCGGGGGGACCGCGCCGGTCCGACAGGGAGGATCCGCGCCGGTCCGGCCGGGACGGGAGCCAGGACTGAGGCCAGGCTGGGGCCAAGGACAGGCCCTATCGCCGCGCCTCGCTCGCCACCCCCGCAGGCGCCCGCTCATCGCCCTCCGCGCCTGCTCATCCACATATCCGCATCCGCGTATCCGCGCAGACGCACTGAGTCACCCCCCAGTCGTCCCCCAGTCATCCCCGTATCCGCTCACTCATTGTTGAACTCCTCCAGCACCGTCGCGCCCAGCTCCCGCACGATCAGGTCGTGGCCGCTGAGGGCGGAGTCGACCAGGTCCGGGTCGTCCTCGGCCGGCATGTCGTACTCGATCGACATCGGCGGGGGCTCGGGGGTGTACGAGGGCTCCGCCGCGGGGGCGCCGCCCTGACCGCCCCCCGCAGACGCCGAGGGGGCCACCGCTTCCCGCGCCATCCGCGCACCCTGGCTGCCGCCGGCGCCGCCCTGGCCGTACTGCCCGCCGGAGGACTCGGACGCACCCTGGCCGCCCTGCTGGGGCGGGGGTGCGGACTGCGGCGGCGCGGCGGGCGCTCCGCCACCGAAGCCGCCACCGCCTCCGCCGGGGCCGCCGCCGAAGCCGCCACCGCCGCTGCGGGGCGCACCGCCGGCGGGCGGATTGGCCCCACCGGACGGGTCGACGATCGCCTCCACGCGCCACTGCACCTGGAACCGCTCGGCGAGCACGTCCTTGAGGACGTCCTCGCTGCCGCCGTTGGCGAAGCTGTCGCGGGCGCCGGCATTGGGGAACCCGATCTGCAGGGTCGTCCCGTCGAAGCCGGAGACCTGCGCGTTCTGGCTCAGCAGAATCCAGGTGAACCGCCGCCGGTCCTTCACCGCCTCCAGGATCTCCGGCCACATCTGCCGCACCTGCGCGGCACCCTGCGCCGCCCCGGGGGCCACTCCGGCCTGCGGCGGCTGCTGCTGCGCGACCGGATGCCCACCGGCCGCCGGAGCGGTCTGCGCCGGCTGCGGCGGTACGGGCGCGCCGCCCGCCGGGCCGGTCCCCGCGGGCGCACCGCCCTGCGACCCCTGGCCGCCCTGGCTCTGCGGCCCCTGGCCGCCTTGGCCCGGCGCCACGGCCGTCGGCCAGCCGCCGGGCTGCCGTGCCCCGCCCGCGCTGCCCGCTCCGCCCGCGCCGTTGCCACGGCCCGCGGCTCCGGGCCAGGCCCCGGGCCGTGCGGGCGCGCCCTCCTGGCCGGCGCCCTGCGCACCGCCCGCCGGACCGCTCTGCGGCCCTCCCGCGGCACCGCCGCCGGCCCCCTGCTGCTGCTCTCCACCGGGCGCGGCCATGGCCCCGCCGGGCGCGCCCGAACCACCCGCATCCCGAGCCGGAGCCGGAGGGGCCGTCGCGGCCGGGCCGCCCGCAGCAGCCGGTGCCCCCGCACCGCCACCCGGGCCGCCATGCGCCGCCGCACCGCCGCCTGTCGCGCCCCGCACCGCGGCACGGGCTGCCGCCGGACCGGACGGCCCCGCGGCCGGCATCGCCGGATGCGCCTCCGGGCCCGGCACATACCCGGCCGCCGGCCCACCCGTGGCCACCACAGGCGCGACCCCGGCCCCCAGGTCACCACCAGGACTGCCGGTCACACCGCCGGCACCGCCCGCCCCGCCGAGCAGCGCCGCACCCGCACCGCGCTCCAGGCGGTCCAGTCGCGCCTGCACCGACCGCTCGTCGTCGTACGCCGCGGGCAGCAGCACCCGCGCGCAGATCAGTTCCAGCTGCAACCGGGGCGAGGTCGCCCCGCGCATCTCCGTCAGGCCCGTATTGACCAGATCGGCCGCCCGGCTCAGCTCGGCCGCGCCGAACACGGACGCCTGCGCCGTCATCCGCTCGACCACATCCGCGGGGGCGTCGATCAGTCCCTTCTCCCCCGCGTCCGGCACCGCCGCCAGGATCACCAGGTCCCGCAGCCGCTCCAGCAGGTCCGCCACGAAACGGCGGGGGTCGTTGCCGCCCTCGATGACGCGGTCCACCACCTCGAAGGCCGCCGCCCCGTCCCCGGCGGCGAACGCCTCCACCACCGAATCCAGCAGCGACCCGTCGGTGTACCCCAGCAGGGCCGTCGCCATGGCGTACGTCACACCCTCGGCGGCAGCGCCGGCGAGCAGCTGGTCCATCACCGACATCGAGTCACGCACGGAGCCGGCGCCGGCCCGCACGACCAGCGGCAGCACCCCGTCCTCGACCGGGATGTCCTCCTGGCCGCACACCTGCCCCAGGTAGTCGCGCAGCGTCCCGGGCGGCACCAGGCGGAACGGATAGTGATGGGTCCGCGACCGAATCGTCCCGATGACCTTCTCGGGCTCGGTCGTGGCGAAGATGAACTTCAGATGCTCCGGCGGCTCCTCGACCACCTTCAGCAGGGCGTTGAACCCCGCGGAGGTGACCATATGGGCCTCGTCGATGATGTAGATCTTGTACCGGCTGCTGGCGGGCCCGAAGAACGCCTTCTCCCGCAGCTCACGGGCGTCGTCCACGCCTCCGTGCGACGCCGCGTCGATCTCGATCACATCGATGGACCCGCGCCCGTTCCTGGCCAGGTCCACACACGACTGGCACGTCCCGCAGGGCGTGGGAGTGGGACCTTCCTCACAGTTCAGGCATCGCGCGAGAATCCGGGCGCTGGTCGTCTTGCCGCAGCCGCGTGGCCCGCTGAACAGATAGGCGTGGTTGACCCGGTTGTTCCGCAACGCCTGCTGCAGCGGATCGGTCACGTGCTCTTGCCCGATGACCTCGGCGAAGGTCTCGGGTCGGTATCGGCGGTACAGCGCAAGGGACGACACGCATACGACGATATCGGGCCCCACTGACAACCGGCCCTTCCCCAAGTTCTCCGCTTCGCTCCAGCAGGGGCGGGCCCCATCGCAAACGCAAGCGCCCCCCACGCACCCGCCAGAGCCGACCTACCCTTGCTGCCTTCCGGCCCTGGGGGAGTTCAGTCAGATAGCGCCACGTGAGGGGCTGCGCACCACAGTAGCGGATCCACCCCCCGACAGCCGAACCCGACCCCGGCCCGCACCCCCGCTCCGACCCCCTCCGCGCCCCTCCCCCGGATCATGTTCGCGAGCACTCCCCAACGTCTTGTATTGTTTGCGGCGGAGGATTCGCCTAGTGGCCTAGGGCGCACGCTTGGAAAGCGTGTTGGGGGCAACCCCTCACGAGTTCGAATCTCGTATCCTCCGCCTGATGGAAGGCCCCGACCGGTTCACCGGTCGGGGCCTTCGTCGTTTCGTGGTCGCAGTTTCGGCTGCAATCGCGTGATCGACTCCTCCCGCGAGCCTCATGGGCCAGATCTGGCCGACCTCCCCTGTTCAGCGGCGAAACCTTCGGGCTGCTGCGTACTCTCGCCCGTCCACCCCCCTTCCCAGAGTCCGCTCGAACCTCCCGAGGGAAGCCGTGTACCCGACACACCCATATGTCCCGCCACCACCTCTGCCTGTGCGGCGCTGGTGGCAGCACCCGGCGTTAGTCGTCCTCTTGCTGATCTTCTTCCCGCCCGCTGGGATCGCGCTGGCATGGCTGACGCTCTGGAACCCGGCGAAGAAGATCGTCGCGACGGCGCTCTCCCTGCTCTGGTTCATTGTGATCCTCGTCTCGGACCCGAAGACATCACAGGATGAGGCGAAGGCCGCACTGCCACAGAGGCCAACCACCGAGCAGTCAGCCGCTGCGTCGCCTGCGCCCAGCAGGAGCGAGCCTCCCCGCTACGTGGGGAAATCCCTCAGGGAAGCCCAAGAAGCCGCAGCCGTCGACGGCTACAACGCCGTCTCCCACGACGCCTCCGAGAACGACGCCGCCCAGTGGGACGCCGACAACTGGCACGTCTGCTTCCAGGCAAAGGCCAAGCAAGCCGGAGCCGATCCAGCGCTCGACTTCGGCGTAGTCCAGAGCGGGACTCCCTGCCCGGCCAAGGACGGCGCCCCGATCCCCTGGCCGAAGATGCCGGACGTCGTGGGCATGACCTTCACCAAGGCGTCGGAATCGGTGGAGAAGAAGGGCATCACCGAAATCGAGGCCGAGGGCGCATACACCGATGTCGCCCCGCCCACCGAGCCGGATGAGTGGAAGGTGTGCTTCCAGGATCCAGAGGCCGGCAAGGAAATCCCGAACCCAGAGCAGCAGACGGCGTATCTCAAGGTGGCCGAGCCCGGCACCTCATGCCCCAGGTCGGAGGGCAGCAGGCTGCACCCCGTTCCGAATCCCCCCGGCGGGGGGAACGACAGTTCCGGAGGCTCTACGTCTTCGGGCGGCTCCGGCGACGACAGCGGCAGTCGACCGGTCAAGCATCCCGGTTCGTTCTGCTCCCCCGCCGGTGCAGTCGCTGTCTCCTCCTCCGGTACCCCTCTGGTCTGCGGCCCAGCCTCTGACGGCCGCAATCGCTGGCACTCCTGATTCCCACGTCTGAGCCCTCCCCCGTGGTGTCCTGCAACGGGGGAGGGCTCAGGCGGTTCAAGGAAACGATCAACAGGTGCGAACTCTCAGACCACTTCGGGCAATTGCTCTTCGCGGCCGATGCTGAGCCGGCTGCCGCCATTCCCGAGCTCAGGGCGCGCAGCCGGTTTGCAGCCCCCTGGCCTCTAGGCCACGCGCCCCGTGGGCAGTCGCGGGTGCGAGGTGCTCGCGTGTCACTGTCCACGGCCGCGTGTCATTCGGATACGGCATGTACCTTCGTTGCTGCTCGCCGGGGCGTCGGACGATCCAGGTGGACAACCACACTGGTGTAGAAGCGATGCACGGCGTCATCGACGCTGCGGATGAAACCCGATTCGGCGTTGCCACGACCGCTGCCCATGCCTTTGAAGAGGGACAGTCGGAAGCCGGTGATCCGGCTGTCGTTGATCTTGGGGATCATGTCCGCCGGCTCCGGGCGGAGCCGTTCCAGCGTGCCCCGCGGCCCCCCGGCCTCTCCTTGGACCAGCGTTTCGACGTGCAGGTCTGCCGGTGCCTCGGCCAATCGGCGGATGAGGCGTTTGGCCCACGTCAACGGGTAGCCCTGCTCGGGTGCGGGGATCTCGATGGAGGTGCGGAGCTTGGCGGTGCGCAGGTCGGCGCTGATCGCCAGGATCCCCGGTGCGCCCTCGATGCGGAGCTCTGCCTGAAGTCTGCCGTCGCGGCACAGCTGATCGGCCAGGAGGCTGCGGCGCGCTTTCGGATCGGTTCCACGCTTGGCGCGCTGGACGGGCAGTATCTTCTGCCCAAGTTCGCCACCGAGGCTGAGGCAGAGCTGACGGATGAGCCGCTCCCAGCTCTCGACCACGTCCAGGGCGCGCGAGTCGCCCTGGCACAGGGTTTCGTCATCGATCCCGTTGCGTACGGGGACCCAGGCCGATCCCATGTTCTGGAAGCCGTGGCAGCCGGAGTTCTCATGCCGTAGGTAGTACAGCAATTCCTGGAGCAGCCAGGCATGCGCCCTGTCTCTGACGCCCTCGTGCCGGATCAGCATCTGTGCCTGGTACGTGACTTCGGCCCAGGAGAGGTGCCAAAGGGCCACCTTGTGTTTGCGCCGTCCATCGATTTTCACGTCGACGAGCGGGCTGCCTTCCAGCGCGACATCGTTCGACAGGGTGATCACAGCCTCGTATCCACGGCGTGCGGCGATGTCCATATACGCCTGCACCTGATCGGGCTTCAGGTCATTGCCGTTGGTCTTGGTTTCCACCAGCGCGGTCCACAGCTTGCCGGCCCGCTCGACACGGATCACTCCGTCGGGGCGGCGTGGGGCATCACCGTGCGGCAGGGAGACCTCGGTGAACGTCTCCATGCGGCCCGCCGGTGCTCCGAATGCCGCCGTGAGCCTCCGGCCGAGCTCCGGTACTTGCGCCATCACCGACAGCAGTACCGACGTAGCGCGCATCTCCCGGTCCCGGTCGCTCTTGAGCACCGAAACCGGAAAGAGTCTGGCCTGCTTCCAGGACTCGTTCTCCGCCAGAGACTTCCTGGCCGCCTTGGGCACGGTGACCTTCTTCGCGGTGCGCGGCCGTGCCGCCTTCTTCGGCCCCACCTCGTCGCAAGGCGGGCGGGGAGACGGAACCAAGCCTGGTGACGCCTGCGGTTCCTGCTCGACGACCGAAACGTGAACCGTCATATCGGCTTGCTCGTTGCTCACTGCGCCATTCAGCGCTTCTTCTACGCCCGCGTCGTCCTCGATGTCGACGCCGAAGTCCGTCGCCAGGCCGGCCAGGCCGGCGTCGTAACCCTGCCCGACGGCACGGAACTTCCACTCTCCCCCGCGCCGGTACAGCTCGCCGAAGATGATCGCGCTCACCGTTCCTGCGTCGTCGATGGCGAACCTGAGGAGGTTCTCGCCGCCCCCGTCGGCCAACGTCACCTTCAGGTCTTCCAGTTCCCCGAAGCCGGCCCCCTGATAGCGGCTCGCTGCCACGACGATCCGGTCGATGTCGGCCGGGACAGCCGTCAGATCGAAGCTGATCCTGTCCTCGTCGCCGCTCTCCGTCGGCGTCTTGCCCAGTAGTTGCACACTGCCGTCAGCGGCAACCGGGTTGTTGTAGAAGTAGAAGTCGCTGTCACTGCGCACCTTGCCGTTCGCCCCCAGCAGCAGGACGGACACATCCGCATCGCCTTCACCGGTCGGACTGACCCAGCCCAAGCTGAGGATCACCGAACCGGCGTTCTCACTCAGGGCCGTCAGCGCGACGTTCGAGCCCTTGGCCATGTCATGCATGGAGCCCCCAGATCTCGCAAACTCGGGCACTTGGCTGCCCCACCCAGGCAGCTCACCCAGCACCGTTATGTGATGTACGGCACAGTCAAAGACTGTAGTTCCCACACACCAGACCGTGGGGGGTGTCCGGAAAACATCCGGCCTGCTTCGGTGGCGGCCGGGCAGGAGCACGGCCGGATGGACCCGCACGCCGCGCCCGGCCTATGCCCCAACCCGATAGGCGCGCCCGGCACTTGAGCACGGCGGAGCCGGCGCGCGGCATACCCTGGGCGCCCCCTACGAGAACTCGGCGTCCGCGGAGGTGGCCAGGTGGTCGACGGTGATCAGTCCCCCGGGGCCGGTGGGTTTCTTGGTGTGTGGCTGGACGAGATCGCCATCGAGCTGTCCAAGCTGGGGGCGCTTGCGCTCCCGGAGGGCTTCGCGGACGACTACAGCCCTGGCACGCTGCCCGTCCTGGAGGCTGCGGCCATCGCCTACCTGGAACAGGGGGGCAACACCGATCTCCTCGTCCGCGGCCTGGGCGCCTATCTGGGGGAGGCCGTCTTGTACACGGCCGGGGGGCGCTGGGAGTGGTCCGGATGCGGGGAAGGCGATCCCGTCGTGGTCGTGGACCCCGTGCACAAGGCGGGGCCGGTCGATGTGTGCGGCATCGTCCACAGGGCTCTGGACGAGGCCACCGGCGAGGTGTTCGCCGAGGAGCACGGATGGATGGAGATCGCCGCGGCCGCGCAGATGGACAGGGATCCGTCCTGGCGGCCGGTGAAGGAAGTGGACGGCGTGGAGCGTCCTCAGGGGCGCGGCTGATCGGTCGGGGGACAGGAGCCGCCGCGCGAGTGGGCCGGGTGCCGCGGGCAGGTGGTGGGTGAGTGCTCGGCACCGTCTGCTGGTCGGTACATGCCCGTCCCCGGCGTCACCCCCCTGCCGAGGCCGCGCTGGGGCCTGGTCGCCGCGTGGAGCGTGCGCCCCCGGGTCACCACCGCTTACGCCTGCCTCGCGGCTCCCCCCATAGCGGTACTCGTCGTCACCTTCGTGGCCGGTCGCCGGGACAGCCGACCCCAGCCACCTCCGATGCCGGTCGCCGGGACAGCCGACCCCAGCCACCTCCGATGCCGGTCGCCGGGACAGCCGGCCCCAGCCACCTCCGATGCCGGTCGCCCGGACGGCCGACCCCAGCCGCACGCGATGCCGGTAGCCGCCCGCCGGCCGCCATCTACGTGCATGTGCCACGTGCCCGAGCCGGCAACCGGCCCCGGGCGGCCCCGGGCCGGTTCTGGGCCGGTTCTGGGCAGGGGCGGGGCGGCCCGGCGCCGCCCGCTCTCGTCATACCGTCATCCGATACCCCGGCGTGGTGTGTGTCGGAGGTGCCAAACGAGCGGTACATATGGGACATGGCCCGAAAATCCGGCCGCTTCCCGTGGCTGCCTTCGGGGCGCTGGTTCACCGGTCGGCGCCCGGGCCGCAGTCGGCGTGCGCACAGTGCCGCCTCGCCGGGATCGCCGGGGCGACGCCCGCGGCCGCTGGCCAGTGTCCACAGCGTCGCCGGTCAGCTGTTCCTTCTGCAGGTCCTGATCGTGCTGCTGCTCGTCGTGGCCGCGGTGATCACGCTGCTGGTGCAGGCCCGCAGCGACCGGTTCCAGGGGGCGCGCGATCGTTCGCTGGCGGCGGCCGAGGCGTTCGCGCACAGCCCCGGGCTGGTGGAGACGCTGCGCGGCAAGGACCCGTCGGCGGTGCTCCAGCCGCGGACGGAGTCCGCCCGCAAACAGGGCGGGCTCGACTTCATCGTGATCATGAACCGGGACGGCATCCGCTACACGCACCCCAAGCCGAAGGAGATCGGCCGGCACTTCGTCGGCACCATCAAGCCGTCGCTCAACGGCAAGGTCACGCTGGAGAGCGTCCACGGCCCGCTCGGTCACGAGGTGCAGGCGGTGGTGCCGGTCATGGACGCGCACGGCAAGGTCGTGGCCCTGGTGTCGGCCGGTATGCGGGTCAGCCGTGTGAGCAGCGCGATCGACCGGCAGCTGCCGGTCGTCCTCGGCACCGGGGCGGCGGCGCTCGGCCTGGCCACGGCCGGTACCGCACTGGTGAGCCGGCGGTTGCAGCGCCAGACCCATGGGCTCGGACCGGCGGAGATGACCCGTATGTACGAGCACCACGACGCGGTGCTGCACGCCGTGCGCGAGGGCGTGATCATCGTCGACGCGGACGGGTGCGTCCTGCTGGCGAACGACGAGGCGCGCCGGCTGCTCGACCTGGCGTCCGACGCGGAGGGGCGCCCTGTAGACGAGCTGGGGCTCTCCCCCGGGGTGGCCGAGCTGCTGGCGTCCCGGCGCGCGGTCACCGACGAGGTGCTCCAGGTCGGCGACCGGCTGCTGGCGGTGAACAACCGGCCCACCGACCGCCGTGGGGGCCCGCCCGGCAGCGTGGCCACGCTGCGGGACTCCACCGAGCTGCTCGCCCTCGCGGGGAAGGCCGAGGCCGCCCAGAGCCGGCTGCGGCTGCTCTACGACGCCAGCGTGGCGATCGGTACCACCCTGGATGTGCGGCGCACCGCCGAGGAGCTGACCCAGGTCGCCGTGGGGCGGTTCGCCGACTACGTCACCGTCGACCTCGCCGAGCCGGTGCTGAGCGGCGAGGAGCCGCCGCAGGGGGCGTATGAGGAGGCTCCGGAGCTGCGCCGGGTGGCGCTCGCCGGCATCCGCGACGACCATCCGCTCTACCATGCGGGCGAACTCCACAGCTTCGCCGGGACCACGCCGATGGCCATGGTCTTCGTGACCGGGGAGTCCGTGCTCGTACCGGATCTGCAGGTCGCCGACCACTGGCGCGACCAGGACCCCGAGCGCTTCCAGCTGGTGCTGAGCCACGGCTGCCAGTCGCTGATCACCGTGCCGCTCCAGGCGCGCGGGGTGCTCATGGGGGTGGCCAATTTCTGGCGGACCCGGGAGAGCACCGCCTTCGAGGAGAGCGAGCTGTCGCTGGCCGAGGAGATGGCGGCCCGGGCGGCGGTGTGCATCGACAACGCCCGGCGCTTCACCCGCGAGCACGCCCTGGCCGTCACGCTGCAGCACAGCCTGCTCCCGCGCGGTCTGCCCGAGCAGAACGCCCTCGACATCGCCCACCGCTACCTGCCCGCGCAGACCGGGGTGGGCGGCGACTGGTTCGACGTCATCCCGCTGCCGGGCGCCCGGGTCGCGCTGGTCGTCGGCGACGTGGTCGGCCACGGCCTGCACGCGGCCGCCACGATGGGCCGGCTGCGCACCGCGGTGCAGAACTTCTCCACCCTCGACCTGCCGCCGGACGACCTGCTCAGCCACCTGGACGAGTTGATCAACCGGATCGACCAGGAGACGGCCGCGGCCAACGAGGACGCCATGGTCGCGGGGGCCACCTGCCTGTACGCGATCTACGACCCCTCCTCCGGGGTGTGCAGCCTGTCCCGCGCCGGCCACCTCCTGCCGGCGCTGGTGCATCCCGACGGCACCGTGGAGTTCCCCGAGCTGCCCGCGGGCCCGCCGCTCGGTCTCGGCGTGCTGCCCTTCGAGTCGACGGACCTGCCGCTGGCCGAGGGCAGCAGCCTCGTGCTGTACACCGACGGCCTCGTCGAGGACCGCAACCGGGACATCGACACCGGATTGCGGCTGCTGGCCACGGCGCTGGCGCAGCCGGGCCGGACGCCGCACGAGACCTGCGAGGCCGTGCTGGCCGCCCTGCTGCCGGACCGCCAGCGCGACGACATCGCGCTGCTCGTCGCGCGCACCCGCCGACTGGCCCCCGAGCGGATCGCCGACCGGGAGGTCCCCTCCGACCCGGCGGCGGTGGCCGACGCGCGCGCGGAGATCACCCGGCAGCTGACGCAGTGGGGCCTGGCGGAGTCGGCCTTCACCACCGAGCTCATCGTCAGCGAGCTGATCACCAACGCCATCCGGCACGCCACCGGTCCGATCCGGGTGCGCCTGCTGCTCGACTCCACGCTGATCTGCGAGGTCTCCGACACCAGCAGCACCGCTCCGCACCTGCGCTACGCCGCGGCGGAGGACGAAGGCGGCCGCGGTCTGTTCCTCGTCGCCCAGCTCGCCCAGCGCTGGGGCACCCGCTACACCCCCGGCGGCAAGATCATCTGGGCCGAGCAGGCCCTTGACCGGCCCCTTCTCTGACCGGTCCGGTCCTCGATCGGCCGGCGGCGCGGCTCGGGGCGCCGTTGTGGGTGCGGGCGGGGGGATGGGCGTGGAAGAGCGTGTCGTACAGGCCGTGCCGGTCCAGGAGTTGGGGGTGGGTGCCCGACTCCACCAGTCGGCCGCCGTCCAGGACCAGGATGCGGTCGGCTTCCACGGCGAGGTCCAGGTCGTGGCTGATCACGATCGCGGTGCGGCCCTCGGCGAGGCGCCGCAGCGGGCCGAGGATGCGCTGGGTGGCCAGCACGTCCAGGCCGGTGGTGGGCTCGTCGAGGACGAGTACCGGGGCGTCGCGCAGCACGGCGCGGGCGATCGCGACGCGCTGGAGCTGGCCGCCGGAGAGGCGGGCGGTACCGGGGGCGATGACGGTGTCGTAGCCCTCCGGGAGGGCGCTGATGAAGTCGTGGGCGTCGGCCGCCCGGGCGGCGCGTACGACCTCGTCGTGGGAGGGGTGGACGTGGACCAGCCCGCAGGCGATGTTCTCCTCCACGGTGTCGTGCAGGACGAGGGTGTCCTGCGGCAGCAGGGTGATGTTGCGGCGGAGCTGGGCCAGCGGCATCTGGTCCACGGGCACGTCGTCCAGCCGGATGCTGCCGGTGTCCGGGTCGTAGAACCTCAGCAGCAGCGCCGCCAGGGTCGACTTGCCCGCGCCGCTCGGTCCGGTGATGACCAGCAGTTCGCCGGGGACCGCGGTGAAGGAGAAGTCCTTCAGGACGTCCTCGGAGCCTCCCGGGTAGCGGAAGTCGACCGCCCGCGCCTCCACCTCCCCGACGGCGCGGTCGAAGCGCGGCGGGGCGGCCAGGGACGGCGGCGGGTCGCTGACGGCGGGGCGGGCGTCGAGGATCTCCAGCAGGCGCTCGGAGCCGGCGGTCGCCTCGGTGGCGGTCAGGCCGAGCTGGCCCAGGGAGCGGATCGGCGGGTAGAGGTAGCCGACGAAGGCGGCGAAGGCCAGCAGCTGTCCGAGGCTCATCCGGCCCGCGGAGATCTCCCACGCCCCGAGGCCGATGATCGCCAGCACGCAGAGGGTTTCGAGCAGTTCCACGATCTGGTCGTAGAGCCCGTTGAGGCGGGCGCTGCTCACCGAGGCCCTGAACCAGGTGTCCGCCCGGCGCTGGAGGCGCTGCTCCTCGTCGTGCTGCCGGTTGTACGCCTGGGTCATCACGACGTTCACCAGGCCCTCTTCGACGACCGAGGTGATGGCGCCGTCGGCGGCGCGCTCCCGGCGGGAGATCTCCTTCACCCGGCTGGTGAAGCGCTGGGTGGCGTACCAGAACACCGGGGCCAGCAGGAATGTGGCCAGTGCCAGGTCCCAGCGCAGCCAGAGGGCGGCACCGGCGTAGAAGACGATGCCGAACAGGGCCGCGACGGCCTGCACGAGGCCGGAGACCACGAGTTCCTCGATGGCGTCGACATCGCCCGTCATCCGCTCCAGCAGGTCGCCGCGGCGGTTGCGCTGGAAGAAGTGCGGCGGCAGCTTCTGCAGATGGGCGAAGACCCTGGCCCGGAGGCGCATCACGAAACGCTCGGCGGTCCAGGCCGCGAGCGAGTTGCCGAGGTAGCCCACCACCGCGCCGATGACGGCGACGCCGAGCCACACCCCGGCGGGCTGCCAGAAGGCGCTGACCGAGCCCTTCTGCAGGGCGTTGTCGGTGAGTTGGGCGAAGACCAGGATCGCCACGGTCTCGGTGGCCGCGGCCCCGATGGCGGCCAGGCAGACCAGGAAGATCCAGCGGCGGTCGCCTTTGGTCAGCGGCCAGAAGCGACGGATCGACTCCTTCAGGCCGACGCGCCTGGTGCGGATCGAGGGGTCCGCCTGCGCCGCCCACAGGCCGCGCCCGAGGCCCTGGCCCTGGCCAACGGGCGGTGTTCCGGTGCCTTGTTGGGGCGGCGGCGCGGGCGCTTCATCGCGTGCCGTTCGCCGGCGGGAGCTGCGCAGATGCATGGTCGCTACGTCATCTCGGGCTGCTCGGGAAAGCCGAGGCTGGGGAACCGCGGGGTGCCCCTATACACACGAGGCGGACCCGCGTGTCACGCGAGCCAGCCTCGAGCTCAGAGCTTTGACTTAGTCGTAGTAGCCGAAGTAACGGCGCCTACGGAGCCTGCGACCGTGCCTGCGGCGGAACCGCCGACGGCCGCGGTGCCCACCGTGGTCGTCCCAGTCGCACCTGTCGCGCCTACGTGGGAAGACGTTCCGGAAGCTCATGCTTCCTCCTCGATCGGTTCTTTGCTGACGAGCCGTTTTTCCAGCTCCGTCAACTCCCAAGCTACGACGCCAACCTGCCACCAACAAGGAAAAATGCATGAAATTTCAGACATACGCCGAAATTCTTTTCATTACCACGCAAAGTGCCTGCGGGTGACGCTCCGAATGCGGCGCCGCGTTTGAGCGAACCCGCCCTCACCAGGCAACTATGACCCTCCGTAGCCGGCACGGGACTTGACGGTCCGGTCGCGGCGCGCCGCCGGCTCCGGGCCGCGACGAGGCCGGCGCATCGGCACCGCGGCGACACCGGTGGCGGCGAGCGCCACCACGGCGGCGCAGAAGGCGTTCCGGGCGCCGTGCAGCGCGGCGTCCGCGACCGATGTGCCGGTGGCGGTAGCGGTGGTGGTGGTGGTGACGGATGCGCCGACGGCGTGGAAGAAGACCGCGCCGAGCAGCGCGACGCCGAGCGTGCCGCCGAGTTGCTGGGCGGCGTTGAGCAACCCGGCCGCGGAGCCCGTCTCGTGCGGGCGGACCCGGTGCAGGGCGGTGGCGAAGAAGGCGACGGCGAACAGCCCCTGCCCCAGGCCGCAGGCGGCCAGCGCGGCCGGCAGCGGCCACGGGTAGGACGTCGCCGGACCGGTCGCATAGACCGCGACGGCGGCCAGGGCGCCCACGAGCAGGGCGGCCAGCCCGGCGAACATCACGCGCGAGCCGTGGCGCGGCACCAGGCGGGCGCCCGCGATCCAGGAGGAGACCGCCATCGCGCACGACCACGGCAGCAGGGTGAGGCCGGCGGACCGGACATCGGTGTGCGGCCCGAGTTGGAGCTGCAGCACGATCACCATCATCAGGCCGTTGATCACCGCGAAGAAGAGCACGGAGGCGGCCAGCGCGGCCGGGAAACCGCGGTCCCGGAAGAGCCCGGTCTCGACCAGCGCGCTGCGGCCCCGCGCACCGCGGCGGCGCTGGTGGGCACCGAAGACCGCCAGGACGGCGAGACCGGCGGCCAGCACGGCCCAGGGCCGGGGCGAGCCCCAGGCCGGGCCGCCGTCGATCAGCGGGTGGACGGTCAGACCCATGCCGAGGACCGCCAGCGCGGTGCCCGCGAGGTCGAGGCGCGGCCGTCGCGCGGAGCGGTCCTCCCGCAGGAGGGGCGTCGCGGCGAGCACCCCCAGGCCGAGCGGGACGTTGACGAAGAACACCGCGCGCCAGGACGAGCCGAGCAGATCGGCGTGCGTCACGACGCCCGCGAGTACCGGACCGCAGACCGCGGCCAGCCCCATGACCGGGCCGATGCTGCCCATGGCCCTGGCCAGTTCGTCGCCGTCGAACATGCTCCGGATCAGACCGATGGTCTGCGGGATGACGAGCGCCGCCGCGGCGCCCTGGGCGGCCCGCGCGGTGATCAGCAGCGCCGGTGAGGCGGCCAGCGCACAGGCCACCGAGGCGGCCACGAACCCGGCGACCCCGATCCGGAACACCCGCTTGCGCCCGGCGATGTCCCCCAGCCGGCCACCGGTGATCAGCAGCACCGCGAACGGCAGCGTGTAGGCGGCGCTGAACCAGGGGATGGCGGAGGCGGGCCCTCCGAGGTCGGCATGGATCACCGGGGCGGTGACCGTCATGATCGTGGCGTCGAGCAGGTTCATGGCCTCGGCGATCAGCAGGATCACCAGGGCGGCCCAGCGGCGGCGAGCGGGCATGGGGGCCTCCGTTCAGGGGATGCGAGGGATGCGGCGGCGCGGCGTACGGCGGTTTCCGCACATCCGGCCGGTTGCGGCGGAGCGCACGGGAGAGCCTGCGGGCGCGTACGGTGGGATTCCCTCTGCGGCGCCGAGATCGCCGATCTTTTCCATCGGAGCCGGACTGGTGAAGGATTCATCCATCGAGCGGGTCCAAGAAGGTGCGGCCGTGCGGCTCGACGACGTCGACCGCGGGCTGGTCCACGCGCTGCACCTCGACGGGCGGGCGCCGTTCAGCCGGATCGCCGCGGTGCTCGGGGTGTCGACCCAGACCGTGGCCCGCCGCTACCGGCGGCTGCGCGCGGCGGCCGGACTGCGGGTCGTCGGGCTCGCCGATCCGCACCGCGCGGGCCGGGCGCAGTGGCTGGTACGGCTCACCTCCGCCCCGCACAGCGCCCAGGACCTCGCCCACGCGCTGGCCCGGCGCGCGGACACCTCCTGGGTGAAGCTCGCCTCCGGCGGCACCGAGATCATCACGGTCGTGCAGACCCCGGCCGATGCCGCCGGGCACTCACTGCTGCTGCACGACATCCCGCGCACCGCCGGCATCACCGCGGTCTCCGCCCACTACCTGCTCCACACCTACCTCGGCGGCCCCACCGCCTGGCGCGGCCGCGCCAACGTCCTGGACGAGGCCCGGCAGCGCCAACTGGCGCCCCCCGCACGGGCGGACGACGACAACACCGGACGGGACGGCCGGGACGGTCCCGGCGATCGTGACGGCGGACAACACCCCATCCCCGTCGTGGAGTTGACCGACGGCGACGTCCGACTGCTGGCCGCGCTCCAGCGGGACGGCCGGACCGGCCAGGCCGAACTGGCCGCGGCCACCGGCTGGTCACCGGCCACCGTCGCGCGCCGCCTCACCGCCCTGCGGGCGTCCGGCACGCTCTTCTTCGACGTCGAGGTCGACGACGCGCTGTACGGGGCCACCACGCAGGCCCTGCTCTGGATGACCGTGGCCCCCACCCACCTCGACCAGGTCGCCACCGACCTCGCCCGCCACGACGAACTGGCCTTCGTCGCCGCCACCACCGGCCCCACGAACCTGGTCGCGCACGCCCTGTGCCCCGGGCCCGCGGCCCTGCACCGCTACCTCACCCACCGCCTCGGCAACCGCACGGCGATCCGCACCCTGGAGACCGCGCCCGTCCTGCGCACCATCAAGGGGGCGGGCCCGCTCGCTCCCCCGGCTCCCGTACGTCCGCCCGCGGCGACCACCCCGGCCACACGTGCGCGGCGCCCCCGGACCGCGGTGTAGCGGGCCGTCCAGTACGCCCGTCCTCGCGCCGGTACGGCACTCCTCGCGCCAGTGCGCCTCGGCCGGTTCGCGCTTCGCATCGCCGCCGGATCCTGGTGTCGCTGTCCGAGGACTACCGCCCCCGCTCGAAGCCTTCGTCGCCCGGCGCAGCGAGCCGCTGCTGCGCGCACTGGACGGGCTCTCCCCCGGCGACCGGGCCGGCTTCCTGGCCGGACTTACGGCCTGGGTCCGCGAGGTGCAGAGCGGAAAGCCCGTCTCCCCGACTTCCGTGGGACGGAGGTCGAGGAGACGGGCCGGCCCCTAGGGGGTGCCTCCCGCTGGGCGGCGCTGCGGCCTCACCGGTTCAACAGCACCGAGCCCGGCACCGCGCGCCTTATTCGGCGGGCGAGTCACCCGCGGGGCGGCCGACCACTTTGGGGCGGGTGCTCGGCCTGGCCGGCGCGCTGGAGGGCGTCGGCTTGGCAGCCGGGGACTTGGCGGCCGCAGGGGAGCGCGCGGGCGCCGGGGCGTCGCCCCGGTCCGGGGAGTTCACGGGGTCCTGAGCGTCGGACGGATACGGGGACTTGGCGGGCGCCGGGGACTTGGCCGGCGCCGGCGTCCTGGCGGGAGCCGGGGAACGCGCCGGGTCCGGGGACTTGGTGGGCGTCGGGGCACCCGAGGGATGCATCGGGTCACGCGGGTCCGGCGAACGGAAGGGGTCCCGGGGATCGAACGGGGCCGCGGAGTCACGCGGGTCCGGGGAACGGGACGGGTCTGGGGAACGGGACGGGTCCGGGGAACGGGACGGGTCCGGGGCGTCGGAGTGATCCGCCGGGTCCCGCGGGTCCGCGGAGTCACGGGGATCCGGGGAACGCGACGGATCGTCGGAGTCGCGCGGGTCCGGCGAGCGGGACGGGTCCGGGGCGTCCGAGGGGTCGCCGGAGTCCGAGGGCTCACCGGTATCGCGCGGGTCCGGAGCGTCCGACGGGTCGCCGGAGTCACCCGGATCCTCGTAAGACGGGTCCTCGGAATCGCGCGGGTCCGGCTCCGGTGCGCTGTCCGGGTCGAGTTGCAGGCTTCCGTACCGCGTGAAGCGGGCCCACTCGCCGGCCGGGACCGTGGCCATCGCCTTCCCGGTGCAGTCGCGGGAGGACCACAGGATGAGGTCGAGGGGGGTTTCGTTGCCCACCTCTCCACCGCCGTCCCCGAGGCCGTAGCAGTGGTCGTCACCCGGGTCGAGGATCTCGTACTGCTTGTTGTGCGGGCGCATGTGGAAGGTGATGGTGCCGGTGGTGGCCTGCGCACGGACGGGGGCGAACGCGGCGAGCGCCGTCCCGGTGATTGCCGCCGCGCCAAGCAAAGCAGTCATATGTCGCATGGCCGGAAGGTTCCACATACCATATGAGACTATTCATCACGAATCGGATATTCACCCCCGGCCCCCGTGACACTTCCCAGCCACAGCACGTCCCGCGCCCGGGTCATCGCCACAAAGAGCTGACTGCGGGCCAGTTCCCCTTGTTCGCGGGCCGTTTCGACGCCCGCTCCCCCGGTGCCCTGCTTGGTCTCGGGTGGTAGGACGGCGTCGTACCGGGGCAGGTAGACGCGCTTGAATTCCAGGCCCTTGGCGCGGCGGTAGCTGCCGAGCTTCACCCCTTCGGACGGGTTCCCGTCGTACTGCTCCAGCGGGCAGACCCCGATGCCCGCGCGGGTCAGCAGGCGGAGGTAGCGCTCGATGGCGCGCTTGGAGGAGCACAGGACGGCGGAGTCGGCCCGCTCCTCGGGGGTCAGGGCGTGCAGGGCGGCCAGCAGCGCCCGGTCGTGGCCGGCCGCCGTGGGCAGTGCGGCGCGCTGCACCTGGCCGTGATGGTAGGTCAGGTCCACGTCCCGGCGGCCCGGTGTGCGCAGCCCGTCGAGGTCCTCGAAGGCGTCCTCGGCGACCAGGGAGAGCGCGGTGTCCACGATCTCCTTGCTGTTGCGGTAGTTGGCGCGCAGCACCTGCCCCCGGTCGCCGCGGATGTCGATGCCGGCGTCGGAGAGCCGGAAGCCTCCGGGGTAGACCGACTGCTGCCCGTCGCCGATGAGCAGCAGCCCGTTGGAGCCGTCGCCGACCAGGGCGTGCAGCAGGCGCACCCCGACGAGGGTGAGGTCCTGGACCTCGTCCACGACGACGGCCGTGTACCCGCAGTGGTGGTTGCGGCCGGCCGCCTCGGCGAGCGCGAGGGAGAGCACGTCGTTGAAGTCGTGCACCGCGCGCCCGGTGCGCTCGGCCTCGTACGCCTCGTACAGGGCCCAGACGGCCTGCCGGTGCGGGCGGCGCAGGGCGGCCCGGCGGCGACGGCGGGCGAGCCCGGCGTACTCGTCGAAGGAGGTGATGCCGCGGCCCTTGATGACGTAGTCGATCTCCTCGCGCCAGTAGCGGGGCAGCGGGTCGATCTCGGCCAGGCAGCTGTCCCGGCCGACGTGTTTCCAGGCGAGGCTGAAGGCCGTCTCGGCCTTGTCCTTGTGCAGGCGGACGGGGACACCGCGGCTGTGGAGGTACTCCTGCGCCCAGGAGTGCAGGCTGCGGAAGTCGATCCGGTCGGCGACCGCCGGGGCCATGGCCCTGAGGAAGGTGGCCTGCACACGGGGCAGGTTGTTGGCGAAGGTGGCGTACAGGACGCGGCCGCCGGTGCGCTGGGCGAGGTGGGCCGCGCGGTGCAGGCCCACAACCGTCTTGCCGGTGCCGGCCGGACCGCTGATCCGGGCGGGGCCGGCCCAGTTGCGGCGTACCAGCGCGAGCTGTTCGGGGTCCAGGAAGCTCATCCACTGCTCGATGGGGGCCCGGCGCGCTTCGTCCAGCGCGGCCTCGCGGAGCCCGTCGAGGTCGAAGAGGCCGTCGGCCCCGTCCGTCGGCGGGCGGGTGGCCGTGCGGGCGGGCCGGTGGTCGGCCGGGTCCTCGTACTCGGGGAAGACCCGGCCCAGATGCTCGGCCAGGGCGCGGACCGAGGCCGCGGGCAGCCGGGTGCGCTCCGACAGCAGCGCGGGGCCGATCTCGTGCTCGCCCAGCAGCCGTACCCGGCCCAGCTCGGCGTCGACGCGCTGCCCGGCGAAGGCCATCAGCGGGCGCACCGCCACCGGGGACATCCCCAGGGACGCCACCGCGACCTCGGCGGCCTTGGTGACCGCGAGCAGCTTGCGCCGGTGCTCGTCGCGGGAGAATCCGCCGGCCAGCAGCCGTCCGCACGAAGGCTCGGGCGCGGCCCGCCAGTTCTTGACGTCGATGACGAAGACCCCGCCGGGGCCGATCAGCAGCATGTCCACGTTGGCCGCGCGGGTGCCGGGCCAGCGCCGGTCCACCAGCAGCCGCCAGCCGCGTTCGGTCAGCATCAGCAGCTGGGCGGCGACCCGCTGCTCGCCCTCGCTCGCCGCCTCCCAGCGCTCGGCCTGCTGCCGGGCCGCCCGCCACTGCTCGCGTAACACCCGCTCCTGCCTGCGGGCTTCCTGCGCCCGCCGGGAGGCCGATCCGCCCGCCGAGCCGCCCGCCGCACCCGCTGCCGCCATCGCCCGTCCCCTCACCGCCGACCCCCCCCCGCACCCGCGGGGGTCATGAACCATAGGTCGGTGGCACATGACGTGGTAGCGCGCACGGGAGGAGCACAGGGGGCATGGCGTGGGCCCGCAGGCGCTGGTCCTACGGGCCCGTTGGCCTGGCGCCGGGCGGGTCCGGCGAGCTGCGGCCCGGCGCTACGGCACGGCCGACGGCCTATCCGACGCCGGCGAGGGCGCCCTTGAAGAGCCGGGCCGCCGACGTGCCGAGCCCCGACGGCGCGCCCAGCCAGCCCGGCGAACCCGGCGGATGGCGCAGCTCGTGCTCGGTGTAGCGCAGGCAGTCCCGGTGCCAGACGAGGATGCCGGACATCCAGTTCTCCAGCTCGCGCACATAGCCGTCGAGCGCCTCGCGGGCCTCGGCGGAGAGCTGGAAGTCGTCGTAGAGGAGCGGGAGTTCCTTGGCGGCGACGTGCTGGAACTCGCGCATCCTGGAGGTCATGAGGTCGTTGACGATGGCCAGCGCGGTCGGGTAGTCGCAGTCGAAGAAGGTCTGGACGACCAGGATGCCGTTGTGGACCTCGCCCTCGTACTCGATCTCCTTCTGGTAGGAGAAGACGTCGTTCAGCAGGCAGGCGAAGTCGGCGGCGGAGTTCTCCAGTGAGCGCAGCGTGCCGGTGCGGTAGATCTCCGGGGGGACCCGCCGGCCGTGGCCGATGCGGCTGAGGGCCATGGTGAGGTCGGAGCCGAAGGTGGCGCGGCGCATCTCGATGTAGTCGACCGGGTCGGGGATGCGGTTGAGGACCTGGTTGTCGATCTCCCAGAGCCAGCTGGCCGTCATCGTGTCGACGGCCGCGCGGAACGCCTCGCGGGCCTCCGGGGTCATCGGCCCGGCGGTGCGGGTCCACAGGTCCGACAGGCCGCGTTCGAGGGCGTTGACCGGCTCCGGGGTGGGGCCCAGGTCGAGCGGCATGAAGGCCGACAGCCGCTCGGTGCAGACCTTGGCGGCGGCGATGTCGCGGGGGCGGCCGAAGACCTGCGGGTAGTAGTCGTCGGCGTAGGTGCCCCAGGCCAGCCAGCCGGAGGTCAGGTCGAGTTGCTCGGGCGTCGCGTCGGGGTGGATGCCGGCCGCGCACAGCGGCAGGTCGTGGCGGATGATCGCGGGCTCGTCCCAGACGTCGGAGAGCGGCACACCGGGCTGCGGCTGCAGGATGCCCATCCGGTGCGCCCAGTCGACGAGCCGGCGGCGGGCGCCCTCCAGGTGGGGGCTGAGGGTGGCGGTGAAGGGCATGTAGATGTCGGGGATGCGGGCCGGCCCGACCTCCTGGTGCGGGACGTGGGTGGAGCTGCGCAGGCGGTGCGCGGCCGCCGTGGCCAGCGCGGTCTTGAGATCGGCCGCAGAGGTGCCGAGGCCGCCGGCGGAGAACGGCGACCAGGGCGCTCCCGAGCCGGCCGCCGCGCCGCCGCCGTTCATATAGCGGCTGGAGCGCATGTGCCACTCATGGCCGCCGGACTGCCAGTCCTGCAGGCCCTTGGCGTACGCCAGCACGTCGGCACACGACGCGGGGTCCAGGCCCTTCTCCAGGAACAGCGCGGGCAGCTCCGCGACCACCGTGTTCTCGAACTGCTGGAGCCGCGAGGTGATCAGGTCGTTGACGGAGTCGGCGGCCTCCTGGGTGGTGCAGTCCAAGAAGGTCTCCAGCACCAGGACGCCGTTGCTCAGCTCGCCCTCCTCCTCCGTCTCGCGCTGGTAGGAGAAGAGGTCGTTGCGCAGGTGGACGCCGTCGGAGAAGGTGTCCTTGAGCACCCGCAGCGGCCGGGAGCCGGCGACGGCCGCCGGGACCTCGGCGCCGGTCGCGTACTCCACCAGGCCCGCCGACCAGGGGGCGCCGCCGACCTTGCGGCGCATCTCGATGTACTCGACGGGGTTGGGCACCCGGTTGATGTTGATGTTGGACAGTTCCCACAGCGATTCGTTGAGCAGATGCTCGGTGCTCTCGGCGAACCGCCGGCGCCAGTCCATCGACATGTGCGGCACAGTGCGCGCCCACAGGTCGGCCAGGCCCGCCTCGACCGGGTTGACCGGCTCGGGCACGGCCGCGGAGTCGTCCATCGGCATGAAGGCGGGCAGCCGGTCGAGGTACTCCTTGCCGCCCTCCCGGTCCAGCGTCCGCTTGAACTTCTCCAGGAAGTGGTCGTCGAAGAAGAAGACCCAGACGTACCAGTCGGTGACCAGCGAGAGCGCGTCCGCGTCGCAGTCCGGGTGGGTGTACGAGCACAGCAGGGCGTAGTCGTGGGCGTCGAGGTCCTTCTCCTCCCAGATGCCCGAGCCCTCCAGCATCCCCATGTCGCGGGCCCACTTCTTGGAGTGCGTACGCGCCGCCTCCAGATGCGGGTTGAGCCGCGCCGGATAGGGCGTGTAGAAGTTGGGCAGTTCGAATGGCTGTGTCACCGTGGCTGGCCTCTCCCCATACGTACGGAAGGAAGGCGCGGCGCAGCACGCCCCCCTGACGGGCCAGCGCTACCCCGGGCGTCGGTGCGTCAGTCCTTGTGGAGCGGGAGGTTCCGTCTCGGTGCCGCTTGGGTTCGATCTTCTTCCGCGGATGATCGGTTCAGGCGGGTGCCTGGCGCTGTGCTTCCGGTTCCCGCGCCGCCGTACGGAGGGCGAGCGCCGCCAGCGCCTCCGGGGCGCCGGCCTGGCCCCGGATGCCGGGGAAGGCGTTGACGTCCACGATGACGGGCCGGCCCGCGCCGGCGTCGAGCAGGTCCACGCCGTAGACCTCCAGGCCGAAGACCGCGCCGACTTCCAGGGCGTACGCGGCCCAGCCCGCGGGGAGTTCGTCCAGCGGCAGCGGGCGGGTCGGCCCCCGGCCGCCCGGGGCCAGTTCCGAGCGGCGCAGCGCGGCGAAGAGCCGCCCGTCGACCACCCACAGCTTGCGGTCCCAGCCGCTGTTCGCGGTGAACTCCTGGACGACCACCGGCTCTTCGGGCCAGTCGGCGGCCAGCCGCCGCAGCTGCCGGGCGCTGTCGGCCCGCGCCACCAGGTCGTGGCGCCGGCTGTGCCGGCTCTTGATCACCAGCGGGGTGGCCGGCTCGCCGGCCGCGGCCAGCCGCCCCAGGGTGGGCACGAACGAGGTCCGGGCGAACGGCAGCCCGGCGGCGCGCGCCAACTCCGCCATCTCCACCCGGTCCTGGCAACGCTCCGTCGCGGCCCTGGAGTTGATCACCGGGACGCCGCGCTCCTCCAGGCGGGCGGCCAGGGCCAGCGCCCCCGGGGTACGTGCCTTGAGCAGGCAGACGTCGAGGGGCGGCAGGTCCCGGCCGCGTCCGTGGGCCTCCTCGCCGGAGCCCAGGTGCACCACTTGGTGATGCGGCGTCAGCAGTGCGGTGACCGCGGCCAGCAGCGGATGTCCCGGATCGGCGGTGATCAGGCCGACCCTCACCGCTCTCCGCCGATCGCCGCCAGCGGGGCCGCCGCCGAGGAGAGCCGCGCCGGAGGGACCACCGCCCGCCCGGCCCCCTCACGGGCGAGCCGCACGATCGCGGCGGACACCCGGGCGACGGCGTCCGGCACCTGGCGGAAACTGGGGAAGTCGTTGATGTCGACGACCACCGGCCCGGTCGGCCCCAGCAGCACATCGACGCCGTACAGGTCGAGGCCGAAGACCGCGCCGACCTCCTCGGCGATCCGGGCGACCTCGGGGGTGAGCGGGACCTGGCGCTCCCGTACGGCGCGGCCGGGGTGCAGCGGTGAGCACCGCTCGGTCGCGTACAGCTCACCGGCGACGCAGTAGACCTTGAGGTCGGCCCCGGAGTTGGGGACGTAGGGCTGGGCGATGAGCAGACCGCCGTCGGCGGGCCCGGCGCCCGGTCCGGTCAGCCGGTCCGGCGTCTCGACCAGCCGGACGGCGCGCCCCGAGCTGCCGTCGGCCGGCTTGACCACGAGCGGGTACTCGGCCTCGGGTATCTCCGCGAAGTCCGCCGCCCGGGCGGCCGCGTACGTCGCCGGGACCGGCAGCCCGCTGCCGCGGGCGATCACCGCGGCCAGCGCCTTGTCCCGTACGCCCCGGATGGCCCGGACGTCGTTGACCGTCGTCAGCCCGACGGAGGCGGCGGCCTCCAACAGGGACAGCCCCGGCCCGCCGGAGACGGTCTTGAGGACCCAGGCGTCATGGCTGCCGGCCTGCACCGCCCGGGACAGCGGGATCAGCGAACTGCCGGGCCGCAGCACGTCCACCTGATGGCCCCAGGCGCAGAGTTGGCGGATCACGTCCAGCGGCATGCCGTCGTCGCGGTACTGCTCCTCCACCAGGAAGCAGAGTCTCATCAAGCATCCTCGTCTTCGCCGCACGTCCGTCCACCGTCCGTCCGGCAGATCCACGACGTACCAGGATCCCACGGGGCCGGCGGGACGAGCCGTGGGGCCCACGCGCCCGGCTCCGTCTGATGTTTCGGCCGGGTTACGCCACCCCGCACGCCCCGTCCATAGGCCCTGACCAGCGGTGCGGCCGCGACCCGTACGACTTGCGCCACCCACGCCCCCATCTCTCAAATCCCGTATGCCGGAACCCTTGTTCCGCTTCTTGGGCGGTCCTAGGGTCAGGCCACCCCGGGGACCCATCGACGAGCGGTACGCGAGTACCGAAGCACGGAAGCAGGCGAGCGGGTTGGCGAACGAACAGCGAAGCGGCTTCGGCCGGCGAGGGTTTCTGGCCGGTGTGGGCGGATTCGTCGGCGCGTCCGGCGTCGGCGGTGCAGGCACGGCGGACGCCGCGACCCGCGACGACGACGCGGCGCAGCACGGGCCGGACGGCGGTCCGCGGCCCGCGCACTTCCACGGCGCACGGCAGCTGCTCGTACCCGAGGTGCTGCTCCTGCCGGACGGGCCGGTGCGGGGCCGGGCCGTGCTCGTGGAGGGCGGGAAGTTCCGCGCGATCGGGCCGGCCGAAGGGCTCATCGCCGCCCACCCGGGCCTTCCGCCGGTGCGCCTGGACGGCCATCTGCTGATGCCGGGCTTCGTGGACGCGCACCACCATCTGACCCAGAGCTTCGGCAAGGCCCAGTCGTTCGGCCAGCCGTCGGAGATCTTCAAGACGATCTGGGAGCCGCTGGAGCACGCCCTGGACGAGGAGAGCGCCTATCTCTCGGCGAAACTGGCCGCGTTGGAGGCGCTGCGCGGCGGCTTCACCACCGTCGCCGACGCCGGGACCCGTGCGCCCGTCGATGTCCGGGCGGTGGCCAGGGGCACGGAGGAAGCCGGTATCCGCTGCGTACTGTCGAAGATCGTCTCCAGCGGGACGGGCGGTCCGGAGCACCTGGCGCGGTGGGACGGGCATCCGCTGATCCACCCCTCGCTGGCGATCGCCGTGCCCGAGGACGCGCCCGCGGAGGTCATCAAGAAGACCGCCGACCTGTGTGCCGAGGCCGGTGCGGTGCTCCAGGTGCACGTCAACGAGCATCTCGCCTCCGTGGAGCGCTCGTTGAAGAGCGTCGGCCGCCGCCCCCTCGGCCATCTGCACCACATCGGCGCGCTGGGCCCGCACACCCTGGGCGCGCACGCCACCCTGCTGACCCCCGCGGAGATACGGCTGCTGGCCGATTCCGGTGCCGCGATCAGCTACAACCCGGTGGCCAGCGCCTGGAAGGGCAACGGCGTCGCGCAGGCGACCATGCTGGCGGCGATGGGCGTGCGGTTCGGCATGGGCACCGACGGCACCCGCGGCGACGGCTTCCGGCTGCTCGACGCGGGGGAGACCGCACAGCGGCTGGCGTACGGGATGGCCGAGGGCGACTCGGTGTGCGGGGCCGGGCGGCTGTGGCTGGAGCATGCGACCTCGCGCAGCGCCGATGCGCTCGGGCTGGGCAAGGTGACCGGGGAGATCGCGGTCGGCAAGGCCGCCGACTTCCTCGTCGTGGACCTCCGCGTCCCCGAGCTCACGCCGTCGTACGACCTGCGGTGGGAACTCGTCCGCCTGGCGAACCGCGACCAGATCGCCGCGGTCGTCGTCGGCGGCAGGCTGCGCCTGTGGCACGGCTGGCCGCCGGACTGGGAC
The DNA here is from genome assembly GCF_055567415.1 of Streptomyces sp. NPDC026575. Taxonomy (NCBI): domain Bacteria; kingdom Bacillati; phylum Actinomycetota; class Actinomycetes; order Kitasatosporales; family Streptomycetaceae; genus Streptomyces; species Streptomyces sp. NPDC026575. Next base: position 415,134 of record NZ_JBVHQM010000002.1, on the reverse strand, counting down.
GGCCCGGCCCTGGTCGCCCGCGCGGCGAAGCTGGGCCCGGAGGTCGTCCGCCGCGCCGGGATCCAACGGGTGGACCCGGTTTAGGAGCGCTTCGGGAATACCCCCCTGCCCCCGCCACGTTGTGGCCCCGCAGGGGGCCCTCGCACCCCCTACGGGATCTGTTCGCCCCCGCCCTAGGTGAACCCCCCGCCGCCCCGGCCCGCCCCCTCGCCTCCCCCGCCGCCCCCGTCAGTTGCCACCCCGCACCCGGTCCAGGGTCGCGTGCAGCGTCAGCCGGTCGCCGCGCAGATGGATGAACTCCAGGTCCGCGGGGCGGCCGTCGGCGAGGCGGGTGAGGCGTTCGACGGCGAGTACGGCGCCGCCCTCGGGCATCGCGAGCACCGCGCAGGTCGCCGGGTCCGCGACGACGGCCTGTGCGGAGATCTCGGCCCGGCCCAGCGGCTCGCCGGCCGCCGTCTCGATCAGGTCGAACACGTCCTGCCGCTCCAGCGCCTCCCGCCCCCGCGCCAGCAGCGGCCCGCCGACCTCGGGGATGAGGTACGTGCAGTCCAGGGACAGCGGAGCGCCGTCCACCCGGCGCAGCCGCTCCAGATAGACCGCCGGGCTCCCCTCGGCCAGCCCGAGCCGCCGGGCGACCGTCATCGGCGGCCGTACGCTCCGCGCCTCCCGCACCTCGTTGACGACCGTCCCGTGCCGCCCCAGCACCTCCGCCAGCCCGGACAGCTCGCCCAGCGGATGCCGGTACGTCCGCCCGACCACCACCGTGCCCACGCCCCGCCGCCGCGCCACCAGGCCCTCGTCCCGCAGCAGTCCCAGGGCCTCCCGCACGGTGTTGCGGGAGGTGGCGAACTCGGCGACCAGCGCCCGCTCGTCCGGCAGCGCGCCCTTGGGGAACGCCCCGCGCAAGACCTGCGCCCGCAGCACGTTCGCCACCCGCCGCGCCCGGTCCGCCCGCGTGCGCCCCTCGCCGGTCCCGCCGCCTCCGGCCATCGGATCGTGCACGCCCGGTCCCTCCCTCACTGACACGGCTCCCGGTTGGGCCGCGCCGCCCGGTCCCGTCCCGGGACAGCACACCTAGCGGCCTGGCCGCGAAGCTACGCCACCCCGCGTGACCTGCATAGATATCGGCGTTACCGGATTGCCGTGCCCGAGGGGGGATGCGTCGCCGCCGCGCCTGGTACCGCTAGCGTGAGGCGCCCGCTCCGGTGCGGGACCGGGAAGAATCGGGAGGCTCCAGTGACCAGCAAGGCCGCGCCCTTCGACGACCTCGACCGCAAGATCATGGCGGCGCTGATCGACAACGCACGGGCCAGCTTCGCGGAGATCGGGGCGGCCGTCGGGCTGTCGTCCACGGCGGTCAAGCGGCGGGTGGACCGGCTGCGGGAGAACAACGTGATCACGGGGTTCACCGCGACCGTGCGGCCGGCCGCGCTGGGGTGGCTGACCGAGGCGTACGTCGAGGTGTACTGCGACAGCGCGGCGCCACCCCGGCGGCTCGCCGAGGTGGTGCGCAACCATCCGGAGATCGCGGCGGCGATGACCGTCACCGGGGGCGCCGATGCGCTGCTGCACGTACGGGCGACCGACGTCGAGCACTTCGAGGAGGTGCTGGAGCGGATCCGCACCGAGCCGTTCATCCGCAAGACGATCAGCTACATGGTGCTGTCCCATCTGCTGCCGGACAGCCCGGAGGCGGGCGCGGGCCGCCCCTCGACGACAGGTGGCGCAGCAAACCGGCTCTAGCCGGCCGGGGAACGCAGCATTCCTGCGCGGATGAGCAGCAATCGTTTCTTGTGACCGGAATGGGTCCCTTCTTACCGTGGAGTGCACCGCGGGTGACGATCAGTGACAGCTCGTCATACCCGCATGTCCTCATGGAAGCGGAGGGATATTTCTGTGCCGACGAGTCGTGCGCCGAGCCCCCGGCGCTATCTGGTCTGCGAGCCCCGGCATTTCGATGTGCGCTACGCCATCAACCCCTGGATGCGCGCGGACGTGCCGGTCGACACGGCACTCGCGAGCCGCCAGTGGACGGCGCTGACCGAGGCGTACCGCGCGCACGGGCACACGGTGGAGTCCGTGCCCCCGGTGCCCGGTCTGCCGGACATGGTGTTCGCGGCGAATGCGGCGGTCGTCGTCGAGGGGCGGGTCTTCGGCTCGCACTTCCACGCGCCGGAGCGGCGGCCGGAGTCCACCGCGTACGAGACCTGGTTCAAGGCCGCCGGGTTCGACGTCTACCGGCCGGAGTCCGTGTGCGAGGGCGAGGGCGACCTGGTCCCGGCGGGCCGCTTCCTGCTGGCCGGCACCGGCTTTCGTACGACGCGGGCCGCCCATCGGGAGGTGCAGGAGTTCTTCGGCGTACCGACCATCAGCCTCCAGCTGGTCGACCCGCACTTCTACCACCTGGACACCGCGCTCTTCGTCCTCGGCGGAGACGACGGGGAGCAGAACATCGCGTACTACCCGGAGGCGTTCTCGCCGGGGTCCCGTGAGGTGCTCGCGCGGCTCTTCCCGGAGGCGGTGACCGCGACCCGGGACGACGCCATGGCCTTCGGCCTCAACTCCGTCTCCGACGGCCGCCATGTCTTCATCGCCCCGCAGGCCACCGGGCTGATCGACGAGCTCGCCGCCCGCGGCTATGTCCCCGTCCCCGTCGACCTGTCGGAGTTCCACAAGGCCGGCGGCGGCATCAAGTGCTGCACCCAGGAGATCCGTTCATGACCGCTCCCACCCGCACCCTCCGTGTCGGCGCGCCCCGTTCGTCCGCCGAGCTGATCGACGCCGAGCGCCCGGTCCTGGCGCACAACTACCACCCGCTCCCCGTGGTCGTCGCGCGCGCCGAGGGCGTCTGGGTCGAGGACGTCGAAGGCCGCCGCTACCTCGACATGCTGGCCGGATACTCGGCGCTCAACTTCGGCCACCGCCACCCGGACCTCGTCGAGGCCGCGCACCGCCAGCTCGACCAGCTCACCCTCACCTCCCGGGCGTTCCACAACGACCGGCTCGCCGGATTCGCCGAGGGCCTGGCCGAGCTGACCGGCCTGGACATGGTGCTGCCGATGAACACCGGGGCCGAGGCGGTGGAGAGCGGCATCAAGGTCGCCCGCAAGTGGGCGTACGACGTCAAGGGCGTCCCCGCGGACCAGGCCACGATCGTGGTGGCCGGCGGCAACTTCCACGGCCGGACGACCACGATCGTCGGCTTCTCCGACGACGAGACGGCCCGGGTCGGCTTCGGCCCCTTCGCCCCCGGTTTCCGCACCGTTCCGTACAACGACCTCGCCGCCCTGGAGGGGGCCGTCGACGAGACCACGGCCGCGGTGCTGATCGAGCCCATCCAGGGCGAGGCGGGCGTGGTCATCCCCGACGACGGCTACCTCACCGGCGTACGCGAGCTGACCCGGCGGGCCGGGTGCCTGCTCATCGCCGACGAGATCCAGTCCGGTCTGGGCCGCACCGGCACCACCCTGGCGGTCGAGCACGAGTCCGTCGTCCCCGATGTGCTGCTGCTCGGCAAGGCGCTGGGCGGCGGCATCGTCCCGGTCTCCGCGGTCGTCGCCCGCCGCGACGTGCTCGGTGTGCTGGGCCCCGGCCAGCACGGTTCGACGTTCGGCGGCAACCCGCTGGCGGCGGCGGTCGGTTCCGCGGTCGTCGGGCTGCTGGCCACCGGCGAGTTCCAGCGCCGCGCGGCCGACCTGGGCGAGGTCCTCCGTACCGGCCTGGCCGCCCTGGTCGGCAGGGGCGTCACCGGCTTCCGCGCCCGCGGCCTGTGGGCCGGCGTGGACATCGACCCCGCTCTGGGCACCGGTCGCGAGATCAGCGAACGCCTGCTCAAGGAGGGCGTCCTGGTCAAGGACACCCATGGCTCGACGATCCGGCTCGCCCCGCCGCTGACCATCACCGGCGAGGAGCTGGCGTCGGCGCTGGCCGGCCTGGAGCGGGTGCTGGCTTAGGGGGGCGCGGTGGGGGGGACACGCCCTGGGGTGTCCCCCTAGGCGGCGCGCAGGGCCTTCCAGGTCTGCGGACCGACGACCCCGTCGGGCAGCAGGCCCCGTACGTCCTGGAAGTGCGCGACCCAGCTCTCGGTCTGCGGGCCGAATTCGCCGTCGCCGTCCAGCACGCTGCGGCCGCTCCAGTAGTTGATCAGGCACTGGATCTCCCTGACCCCGTCGCCCGTGTCGCCGCGCCGCGTGGTGGCCTGGCCGTCGTAGTAGCCGCAGTGGCCGCGGACTTGCTGCGGTGCGGCGGCGGGGACGGGGGACGCGGCCGGGGCGGCGGCGTGGGCGGCGGGTGCCGTGGCCAGCAGCAGGCCGGCCGCTACGGAAAGGGCGGCGGCGCGGGAACGCGGACCCCTGGGCATCGGAAGATCTCCTTCTCCTTCGAGCACCGTGCCCGCCGTGCGACTGTCTTCCTCGGCGGGCCGGCGGGACCGGCCCGGGCGGCGCGGCAGCCGCAGTCAGGTTTGGCCCGCACGGTGCCCGGCCATGCGCGGGCCCGGCGGAATCCGCCCCTATGAGTGACGGCGCGGCCCCGTCCCTACGACCGGGCAGCGCACGTCGCCAGCAGGCTCTCGGCGGCCCTGCGGGCGTGCCGGGCCGCGTCGGGCTCGCCCGAGAGGGCGGCGGCGGTGATCGCACCGTCGACCAGCAGCGCCAACTGGCCCGCCAGGGGGGCGGGCTGGCGGACCGGGACGGCCTGGACCAGCCCGGTCAGGTAGGACAGCAGCGCCCGCTTGTGCTCCCGGGCGACCTGGCCGACCCCGTCGGAGACGGCCCCCAGCTCACCGAAGGCGTTGATGAACGCGCAGCCGCGGAAGTCCGGCGCCGAGAACCAGTCGTGCAGCCAGTCGAAGACCGCGAGCGGCCGCGTCGCGGGGTCGTCGGCGTGCTCGGTGACGTAGGCGGCGAGGGCGGCGCGCCAGCGCTCGTCGCGGCGGCGCAGATACGCCTCGACGAGGTCGTGCTTGGCGGGGAAGCACTGGTAGAGGCGCTTGAGCGACACCCCGGCGGCGGTGCGGAGTTCGTCCATGCCGACGGCCTGGATCCCGCGGTCGTAGAACAGCTTCTCCGCGGCGTCGAGTATCCGCGTCCGGGCTTGGGCGCGGGCCTCGTCGTGGTCCATGACACCTCCGTGGCGCTTCGGCGCGGCTTTTCAGGAGAACGAGCGTTCTCTACACTAGCCGACCAGGGCGAGAACGACCGTTCTCCCTCGCGCCGAGACAGTCCCACCAAGGGCCGGGACAGGTCCTACCGAGACAGGGAGCCCGCCATGGCACCACGCCCCCCGTTCCCCCCGTTCGACGAGCCGAGCGCGCTCCAGAAGGTGCAAGCCGCCGAGGACGCCTGGAACACCCGCGATCCGGAGCGGGTCGCCCTCGCCTACACCGAGGACTCGATCTGGCGGAACCGCGACACCTTCCTCACCGGCCGGGACGAGATCGCAGCCTTCCTGCGCCGGAAGTGGGCCCGGGAGCTGGACTACGCACTGCGCAAGGAGCTGTGGTCCTACAGCGGCGACCGCATCGCGGTGCGCTTCCAGTACGAGAGCCGCGACGCCGACGGCCAGTGGTGGCGCAGCTACGGCAACGAGCTGTGGGAGTTCGACGAGGAGGGGCTGATGCGCCGCCGGGAGGCCGGCATCCACGATGTCGCTATCACCGCGGCGGAGCGACGGATCTTCGGCCCGCGACCGGAGGCCGAGCGGGGCCGGCCCCTCCCCTTCCACTGACCGGCCGCCCGGAGCCGGCACCCCAGATTTCCGGAGGCGCCGGCTCCGGATGTTTTCCACAGCCGTCGCACCAACTCCCTTGCGTACGAGCCGAGTCAGAGTATCTTGGAATAACCGTTCCAAGATGAGTTGCGGGAGGTCTCCGCAGCGCGAGACGAGCAGGCCGCCATGCCCGACATCAAGCACTTCAACCCCGACATCGTGCTCGACGACGCCCTCCAGATCTTCTGGCGCCAGGGTCTGCCCACCACCGGAATCCAGGCCCTGGTGACCGCGACCGGAGTCAGCCGCTCCAGCCTCTATGCGACCTTCGGCAGCAAGGACGGCCTCTACGCCGCGGCGCTGGCCCGCTATATAGAGCAGCACTCGACGCCGGCCTTCGCCCGGCTCTCGTCGGCGGGCTCGGGCCTGACCGCCGTCGAGGAGTTCTTCGGCGGACTGATCGACATCCGCTGCGCCGGCCCGGTCGCCGGCTGGGGCTGCATGGTCACCAACGCCTACGCCGGTCCCGAGTGCGCCGATCCCGATATCCGCGGCCTGCTCGAAGAGCATCACGGCGCGCTCCGGTCGGCCATGCGGTCGGCCCTGGAATCCGCCGCCGAACTGGACCAACTCCAGCCGTCCACCGACCTCGACGACGCCGCCGCGGTGCTGGCGACCCTCGCGTACGGCGTCAATCTGCGCTCCCGCGCCGGCGCCGACGCCCAGTCCCTGACCGACACGGTCTCCGCCGCCCTCGCCCCCCTGCGCGCCCGTCCCTCACCCCAGGAGCAGCCCCGCCCATGAGCCTCGACGACGAACTCACCGCGTTCTTCCGCGCCGGCTACCCCGAACTACCGGCCGCCGCCCGCGCCGTGATGGAGCGCGCCGCCCGCGATCTCGCCGCATCGGGCCAGGCGGCGCAGGCCCGGCAAGTCGGCGACACCGCCCCCGGCTTCCGGCTGCCCACCGCCACCGGCGAAGCCGTCGGCCTGGACACCCTGCTGTCCACCGGCCCCGTCGTGCTCACCTTCTACCGCGGCGCCTGGTGCCCCTTCTGCAATCTGGCCCTGCGCGCCCTCCAGCAGCACCACGCCGAGATCACCGCCCGCGGCGCCCACCTGGTGGCCGTATCGCCCCAGATCCCCGATGAGTCCCTCACCCTCACCGAGAAGCACTCCCTGGCCTTCGACGTCCTCAGCGACCTCGGCTCGGACACCGCCAAGAGTTACGGCCTCGCCTTCGACCTGACCGACGAACTGGCCGCCGTCTACGACTCCTTCGGCTTCGACCTGCAGCGCGTGAACGGCGGCCATCCCCGCACGCTGCCGATACCGGCCACCTACGTCATCGACCGCGACGCCCTCTTCCACTGGGCCTTCATCGACACCGACTACGTCGCGCGCGCCGAGCCCTCCGACATCCTGGCCGCCCTCGACGCACTACCGTCCGCACACTGAATGCGCCAGGCGATCCGGCGTTCTCCAACGGCAGTCTGACGGCGCGGAGGCCCTCGGCGGCGCGCCTGCGGACCGGTGCTCGAACTCGCCGCCATCCCCCCATAGGCCCCCGCACGCCAGGGCGCTATGGTCGTTTTTCCAGGAACGTTACGGGGGAGGACAGCCGCCGATGGCACAGGACGATGCCGTGATCGGCTGTACGGGAGTGCTGCTGATCGGCACTCGCGGGGCTGCCGGCCCCGGTGAGGTCCTGGTGCGGATCAGAGGCGGTTCGGAGACCTTTGTCGCCTGGTCCGCCCAGCCCCTTCCGGTAGGGGCGACCGTGCTCGTGACCGAGTCCCGTGGCCATCGCCAGGTCGACGTCATGGAGTGGGCCGATCCGTTGGACGCGTTGACCGGCGATGCCGGCGACGCCCGTTGAGGAGACACAGCATGTTCGGTTACCGCGTTCCCTCCCCTGATCAAGCCATGCTGATCTCGGGTGGCAGGCGTGGACAGGGGGGCGCGCCGTTTCGAGTGGTGACCGGCCACGGCAAGTTCGTGCTCCCGGTCTTCCGCAAGGTCCGCTTCCTGACTCTGGCGATGTGCGAGGCCGAGGTGGCCGAGCGGTGCGTGACCCGGCAGGGCATCACCCTCACGGTCCGCGCCGTGATCGCCTTCAAGGTCGGCAACGACACCGAGAGCATCGTCAACGCCGGTCAGCGCTTCCTGTCCGACCAGGACCAGATGTCGATCCTCACCGGCCGCATCTTCGCCGGTCATCTGCGCTCCATCATCGGCTCGATGACGGTCGAGGAGATCGTCACCGAGCGGCAGAAGCTGGCCACCGAGGTCCTGGAGACCTCCAAGACCGAGATGGCCAAGATCGGCCTGATCGTGGACTCCCTCCAGATCCAGTCGATCGACGACGGCGACACCGGCTACATCGAGGCGATGTCCGCCCCGCACAAGGCGGCCATCCAGCGCCAGGCGCAGATCGCGCAGGCCCAGGCCACCCAGGCATCGGTCGAGGCGCAGCAGGAGGCCGCGCGCAATCAGGCCGAGTACTCCCGGCAGACCGCCGTGGTCCAGGCCGAGTACTCCGCCGAGGTGGACCGCGCCCAGGCCCACGCCGCCCAGGCCGGTCCGCTCGCCCAGGCGCATGCGCAGCAGGAGGTCCTCGCCGCGCAGACCGAGCTGGCCCAGCGCCGCGCCCAGCTGCGCCAGCAGGAACTGGTCGCCGAGGTGGTCAAGCCCGCCGAGGCCGAGGCCGAGCGCATCAAGCTGCTGGCCATGGCCGAGGCCGAGCGGATGAAGATCCAGGCCGAGGCCGCCGCCTCCTACGACCGGGTCGCCCTGGACCGGATGCTCATCGACCAGCTCCCGCAGATCGTCAAGGAGGCGTCCGCGGGCCTGGCCAACGCCAACGTCAACGTCCTCAACGGCACCGACGGCCTCGGTGAGATCGCCGCCGGCCTGGTCGGCCAGGGCCTGACCATCCTCGACTCCGTCCGCCGCAACCTCGGCACCCCCGACAAGGCCGACACCGCCGCGTCCCCCAACGGCCAGGGCCCCAGCGGCCGCGTCGAGATCGAGTAGCCCGCGCCGAGAATCCTCCGGTGGGTCGCGTCCGTCACGGCCCCGGCCCACCGGTCCCGACCACCAGCCCCCGACCACCGGACACGGCCCACCGGCCCCGACCACCGGGCACAGCCCACCGGACACCGGCCACCGCCCACCGGACACCGGCCACCGCCCACCAGCCCCGGCCCACCGGGCACCGCCTCAGGGCGTGTCCATACCGCCCCGGCCCCGCTGCCCTTCCTCCTGTGCGTGCCGGTGGCGGGCCCAGGCGACCAGATGGTTGAGGACGGAGACGGTGGTGGCGATATCCGCGTCGTCGAAACCGTCGAGCGCCTCGTGGAGACCGGCCTGGCTGGTGTGCTGGAGGCGCTGGAGGACGGCCTTGCCGTGCGGGGTGATGGCGACCTGGCGGGCGCGCCGGTCGAGCGAGTCCGGGGTGCGCTCGACCAGGTTCTGGGACTCCAACTGGCCTATCTGGCGGGTGACATGAGGGGGCTCGACCATCAGCAGGTCGGCCAGGTCGCCGACCCTGCTGACCCCTCCGCTGTCCTCCAGGGCCATCAGCAGCCACAGGTCGGAGCGTGCCGCGGTGACGCCCGCCTTGACCGCCTGGCGTTCGTGCGCCCGGGATCGGGTGAGCAGGTAGGACAGTGTGGCCAGCACCCTCTGCAGTGCTGCGGTGGGGTCCTGGTCTCTTCCGGGCTCCGGCATGCAGGCACTTTAGCCGTCCCGTTGACCACGGGAACGGGATGCTCCGGGCACGCTCCGTACGCCTCCCCGCTCGCTTTGAGACAACCTCTCGGCGGCCCTGAAGGCCCCTTCCCGCCCCCGCTCGGGGTGAGTTAACGTGACGTTACTTAGTTGCTTAACTTAGGTAACTAATTACGTTCGGCCCACGGCCGTTGTCCGCCCCTGCCCAGCAGCCGCACACAGGACCGTCGAGGAGTGGCGCCACCCGCACACCGTTCACCACGGCAGTGCCGTGTCCCGATCGCGGAAGGACCAGCCGTATGACGACCGCAGAACGCACCGAGGCACAGCGCGACGCCGGCCCCGGCGAGGGGCCCGCCGCCCTCACCCTCCCGGCCAAGCGGGCCGGCGGCTGCCCCTTCGATCCGGCACCCGGCGTCGAACGCGCCCGCCGCGAGGAGCCCGTCACCCGGGCGACGCTGTGGGACGGCTCCTCCTGTTGGCTGGTGACCCGGTACGAGGACGTACGGGCGGTGCTCGCCGACCCGCGGTTCAGCGCCGACGCGACCCGCCCCGGATTCCCCTTCCTCACCGCCGGCGCCCGGGAGTTGTTCGCCCAGGACCCGGGCTTCATCCGCACCGACGACCCCGAGCACGCACGGCAGCGCCGGATGCTCACCGCCGACTTCATGATCAAGAAGATGGAGGCGATGCGCCCCGAGGTGCAGCGCATCGCCGACGAGCTGCTCGACCGGATGACCGAGGACCGCGACTCGGCCGACCTCGTGGCCGAGTTCGCACTGCCGCTGCCGTCCCTGGTCATCTGCCTGCTGCTCGGCGTTCCGTATGAGGACCACGGCTTCTTCCAGGAGTGCAGCCGGATCCTGCTCAATCTCGGCTCGCCGCCCGAGGCGGTACGCACCGCGCAGGAGGATCTGCGGCGCTTTCTGAGCGAGCTGGCCGAGTCCAAGCGGCAGACCCCGGACGACGGGATCTTCAGCCGGCTCGTCGAGCGCGGAGACCTCGACAACGCCGAAATCGCCTCCATGGGACGGCTGTTGCTGATCGCCGGCCATGAGACCACCGCGAACATGACCGCGCTGTCCACCCTCACCCTGCTGCGCAACCCCGCCCAACTGGCGCGGCTGCGCCAGGACCCGTCGCTGATCAAGGGCGCCGTGGAGGAGCTGCTGCGCTATCTGACGATCGTCCACAACGGCCTGCCGCGGATCGCCACCGAGGACATCACCGTCGGCGGCACCACCATCCGCGCCGGCGAGGGCGTGCTGTGCACGATCAACACCGCCAACCGCGATGAGGAGGTCTTCCCCGACGGTGCCGTGCTCGACGTCGGCCGTGACGCGCGCCGCCATGTCGCCTTCGGCTTCGGCGTCCACCAGTGCCTGGGGCAGCCGCTGGCCCGGGTGGAACTGCAGATCGCCCTCGAAACGCTGCTGCGCCGACTGCCGGACCTGCGGCTGGCCGTGCCCTTCGAGGACGTCCCGTTCCGCCACGACATGGGCATCTACGGGGTGCACGCCCTCCCGGTCGCCTGGTGAACGGCCCCCGGGCCGCGTAGCCGAAACCCCAAGCCGAAGAAAGCCCGGAACCCGGAACCCGGAACCGGAAACCCGTCAACCGAAGGCCGGGAACCGCAAGCCCCAAACCCCGGGCGCCGCGAGCCGCAAGCGCCGAACCCCGGGGCGCCGGGAGCCGCAAGCCCCCAACCCCGGCCGCCGGAAACCGCAAGCGCCGAAGCCCGGGAGCCGGATCCCGAAGCCCGGCTCTCGACATCACTCGGCTCCGCTCGACAACCTGGCGCGCGAAGGTCCGGCAACCGAAACGCGCCAGCGACATCCGCCACCCAACTACGGGGAGAACCATGCGCGTCCACATCGACCAGGACAAGTGCTGCGGCGCCGGAAGCTGTGTGCTGTCGGCACCCGACGTGTTCGACCAGCGCGACGAGGACGGCATCGTCGTCCTCGTCGACGCCGAACCGCCGGCCGAGCTGCACGACGCGGTACGCGAGGCGGCGGCCCTCTGCCCGGCCGCCGCGATCACGACGGAGCAGACCGAGCGGGTGTAGCCGCCGCCCGCGGGGGCCTCGGCCCGGCGCGCCCGGAGGCGCCGCCACCGAGGCCCCGCACACCCCGTACGCCCTCCGCACGCGCTCCGCGGGGCCTACGGCCGCGGCGCCGGCCCCTCCGCGACCAGCCCGTCCGCGACCAGGCCCGCCAACACCGCCTCCCCCAGCGCCTGCACCGCGGACTGGGGGCGCACCATCACCGTGAACTCCTTGATCAGGCCCGCCTCGTCGAACTGCAGCAGATCGATGCCATGGATCTGCTTGCCCCCCACGGTGGCCCGGAAGATCAGGATCGCCGATTCGGCGGAGCCGCCCGCCGCCCCGGCCGCCGTCTGCGCGCTACCGGCCAGCTCGCCCACGTAGTGGAAGTCCTCGAAGGTGCGCAGCAGCACCCCGAACAGCCCGAGGACCATCGGCCGCCCCTCGAAGGGCTTGAACTTCACCGGGCTGTACAGCCGGACGTCCTCGGTGAACAGCTCCTCCACCGCGCCGAGTTCGCCCGCTTCCACCGCCGCCTTGAACCGCTCCGCGGTGGCCTGCCCGGCCCGCACCCCGGTCGTCATGGTTGTCCCCTCTCGCCGCTTCCCAGCCATGGATATGATTAGTCATATTCTTGAGTATGGGAAGAGCGGGGAAGGGGCGACCCGGGGCGATGGCTCTCAAGCACGCGGTGCTGGCGGCACTGCTGGACGGCGAGTACAGCGGCTACCAGCTGGCCAAGGCGTTCGACGTCGGCGTCGCCAACTTCTGGCACGCACTGCCGCAGCAGCTCTACGCCGAGCTGACCGGGCTGGAGGCGGCGGGGCTGGTCGGCGGCCGGCGGGTGGTGCAGGAGACCCGGCCCAACAAGCGGCTGTTCCATGTCACCGACGAGGGCCTGGCCGAGCTGGAGCGGTTCGCGGCGGCCACCTCCAAGCCGTCGTTCATCCGCGACGATCTGCTGGTGAAGGTGCAGGCCGTGGACCGGATCGACGCCGCGCCGGTGATCGAGCAGCTCGACGAGCGGGCCCGGACCGCCGCCGCCAAGGTCGAGATCTTCGAGAAGCTGCTGGCCCGGCTGCGCGGCGAGCGGGACGAGTCGGAGTTCCTGGCCCACGGCGACCGCATCGGCCCGTATCTGACCTGCCTGCGCGGCCTCGCCTTCGAGCGGGAGACCCGGGACTGGTGCGAGCGGATCGCGGACGTGCTCAGGGAGCGCAGCGCGGTGCGCCAACCGGACTAGGGCGGCGCTTAGTTGAGCACGCCGGGACCGGCGTCTCGTACAGCGCTCGACGGATCGATTCACCGGCACCCCTTCGTGTGACGGGCCACATCACCGGGCCCGGATATGGGCAGCTCCCTTCCGCACAGATACCGGAAACGGAAGGAATGTCCCCATGCGTCCACGCCGCGCCACCACCGTCGCCGCCACCGCCCTCGGCGCCCTCGCACTCGCGCTGTCCCTGCCCGCCTCCCCGGCCGGCGCCGCCACCGGCACCTTCACCTACGTCTACGAGGACCTGGGCGGCGGCCCGCAGCTGGGCGTGCTGGCCGACCCGCCCAGCCGGGAGTGCATCACCCTCCCCGAGGTGGCGCCCGAATTCCTCCCGCCCGCGCACTCGCCCCGCAACCACACCGGCTCCACCGCCACGGTCTTCACCGGCGCCCACTGCGACGGCGACTACTTCACCCTCCGCCCGAACGGCGGTCACGCCTCCGAGCGGCTCAAGCTCCGCTCGGTGGTCTTCTCCTAGGCGCCCAGCTCCTCCGCTTCGGTCGGCGGCCGGCCGAAGCGGAGGGTGGTCCTGGCAGGGGTAGGCACAGCGTGCCCAGGTTGAACAGGGCACTGGCTAGGACAATCGGAACGCCGGATTCTCGATGGCATGACCCACACCTCTGTCTCCGCGTACGCCGCGCCCGCCCCCAAGGCTCCACTGGAGCGGATCACGATTCCGCGCCGCGAGCTGGGTGCCCACGACATCCTGATAGAGATCAAGTACGCCGGCATCTGCCACTCCGACATCCACACCGTGCGCGCCGAGTGGGGCGACGGCGGGAACTTCCCGATCGTCCCCGGCCATGAGATCGCCGGTGTGGTCGCCGAGGTCGGCGCCGAGGTCAGCCGCTACCGGGCGGGCGACCGCGTCGGCGTCGGCTGCTTCGTCGACTCCTGCCGGGAGTGCGAGAACTGCCGGGCCGGCCTGCAGCAGTACTGCACCGGCGCGCTCGGCAACGTCGGTACGTACAACGCCACCGGCCGCGACGGCGAGCCCACCTACGGCGGCTACTCCACGCACCTCGTCGTCGACGAGAACTACGCGCTGCGCATCCCCGACAGCATCCCGCTGGACGCCGCGGCCCCGCTGCTGTGCGCCGGCATCACCCTCTACTCCCCGCTCGCCCACTGGAAGGCCGGTCCGGGCAAGCGGGTCGCCGTCGTCGGCCTGGGCGGCCTCGGCCACATGGGCGTGAAGATCGCGCATGCGATGGGCGCCGAGGTCACCGTGCTGAGCCAGTCGCTGCGCAAGAAGGACGACGGCCTGCGGCTGGGCGCGGACCACTACCACGCGACCTCCGACCCGGCCACGTTCGAGGCGCTGGCGGGGACCTTCGACCTGATCGTCAACACCGTCTCGGCCGACCTGGACCTGAACGCCTACCTCGGTCTGCTGCGCACCGACGGCACCCTGGTCCAGGTCGGGGCGCCCGAACGACCGCTTCCGGTCGCGCCGTTCGCGCTGATCCCGGGGCGGAAGTCGCTGGCCGGATCGATGATCGGCGGCATCCCCGAGACGCAGGAGATGCTCGACTTCTGCGGTGAGCACGGGCTGGCCGCGGACATCGAGGTGATCAGTGCGGACCGGATCAACGAGGCGTACGAGCGGGTGCTGGCGAGCGATGTGCGCTACCGCTTCGTGATCGACACGGCCACGATCTGACCGCCCGCGATCCGCTCCTCGCCGCCCGCCGGCACGCGCCCGGGGCGGCCCACCACCGGCCGTCCCGGCGCCCCTTCCGGGTGCCGGGACGGCCGGCCGGGCCGACCCGTGAAAAATTCTCGCCGCCGCCCGGCAACCCCCGGGGCCGCCGCACGTCGTGACGGGTGAGGGCGCCATCAGGCGCCCGCCCGTCGAACAACGTGGAGCAGCCGACCGTGAAGCACATCCGCACTTCCCGCCCCCGCGCCGTTTCGCCGTACGCGGCCGATACCGCCCCGCGGCGCACCGCCCGTCCCGCTCTGCGCCGCGCGGCCGGCGCCGGGCTGCTGGCGGCGCTGGCGTTCACCGCGCTGACGGCCGCGGGCACCGCGCACGCCGACGACCGCACGCCCGAGCCGCGACCCACCCGGCCGGGGCAGGCCACCCCGTCGCCCGCGCCGCGCCCGACCGAGGGCAGTGCGCGGCCGACGCCCGCCCCGGACACCAGCGTCAGTCCCTCCCCCAGTGCCCCGCCCGGCGGCCCCCGGCCGTCCGCCTCGCCCACCCTCCCGGGGCCGCGGCCGAGCAGCACCGCCTCGCCCCGTCCCAGCGCCGAGCCGTCCAAGGCCCCCCAGCCCGGCGAGGGCCCCCAGAAGGGCAAGGAACTCGCGCACACCGGTGCCTCGTCCGCGACCACGACGGCCTTCGGCGGCGGCGCCGCGGCACTGCTCGCCGCGGGCGGCGGCACGCTCTACGCCGTCCGGCGCCGGCGCGGCTGATCCGGCGCCCACCCGCCCCGAGGAACACATGGAGTACTCCGTCGGCCCGCACGGCGCCCCGGTACGGTTCGCCCTGCCGGGGCCCCGGCACGCCCTGTGGCGGTGGCTGCTGCGCGGCGCCCGCCCGGCAGCCGTCCACCGCGAGCCACCGCACCGCACCGGGCCCTTCGCCCGGCGGCCCGGGGACGGCCACCCGCCGTACGGGCACCGCCCGCCCGACGACGCCACCGCCCCGCCGCCCGACCCCCGCCCCACGATCAGCGAGCTCTACCACGCGCACCGACTCGCCATGGTCCGGCTGGCCGTACTCCTCGTCGACGACCGGGCCACCGCCGAAGACGTCGTCCAGGACGCCTTCGCCGCGCTCTACAAGCGGCACGGCGACCAGCTCGGCGAGGTCGACAACGCGCCGGCCTATCTGCGCACCGCGGTCGTCAACGCCGCCCGCTCGGTGCTGCGGCGCCGGCGCACCGCGCGCGACTACACCCCGCCGTACGAGGCCGACGCGCCCTCCGCGGAGGAGCGGATCGTGCTGGACGAGGAGCATCGCGAGGTGCTCGCCGCGCTGAGCGGGCTGACCCCGCGGCGCCGCGAGGTCCTCGTACTGCGCTACTGGTGCGATCTGACGGAGGCGCAGATCGCCACGACGCTGGGCATCAGCCGCGGCGCGGTGAAATCCCTCGCCAGCCGCGCCCTGGACGCACTGGAGAAGACCTTGGAGGCGCGGTCATGAACGGCCCCGGCACGGAGCCCGAACGGCGCGTCGAGGAGCGGCTGCGGCGGGCCTTCGCGGCCCGCGCGGACAGCATCGGCATCCGGGACCTGCGGCCCGCCGCGCCCCCGGGACCGGCGCTGCGCCGCGGCCGTCCGATCGGCCCGCGGCGGCCCTGGCTGCGCCGCTTCGGCCTGCCCCTGGCGGCGGCCACGGCGGCCGCCGCCGTCGCGCTCGGCTATCTGGCGGCCGCCCCGGACGGGCCGCCGGTCCGCCCCGCGCCCCCCGCCACCTCGCCGAGCCCGGTCCCCACCCCGTCCCCGTCGCGCAGCGTCCCGCCCCCCGAACCGTCGCCGCGCGACACGCCGACGGGCCCGGGCCGCTCCGCGAGCCCCTCCGGCTCCCCGTCGCCCGGAGCCGACCCGGCACGCCCGCCCGGGCGCGCCCCCAGCGCCACCCCCACACCCACTGGGGGCGGCCGCCCGGTGGAGAGCACCCGGCCGCCGGCCTCGGCGACGCCGTCGGCCACCCCCGGTCCGAGCAACTCCCCCACGCCCACACCGCCTTGACGGTCCCGGGCGCAGACAGGGCCGGTGCGGGGCGCCGGCGCACGGCGGCGGGCGGCCCCCGCGCGCCGGCGCTCCGGCGCCCGCGGGCTCCGGGCAGGCGTTAGCGGCGCGTTAGCCGATCACCAGCGCCCGCGCCGAAGGTCGTATGCAGCCACCGTTCCGGGGGAGTCCCCTATGCCGCCCATCACCGCCGTCACCGCCCGCCGGGCGTTCGCCGCGGGCCTGACCGCCACCGCCGCGCTGGCGCTCACCGCCGGCTGCCACGACGGCTACGGCCCCCGGGCCGACGCGCCGGCCACCGCGGTGTCACCGGCCCCCACCCCGCCCGCCCCGCCGGACGGCGGCGACCGGCCCGGCCCCGGCGGGCGGGTCGCCTGTACGCCGGAGATGCTCCGCTTCCACGCGGGCGCGCTGCCCCACCCCGCCCACCGCATGCTGCTGACGGTCACCAACGACTCCGACCGGACCTGCGACTTCGCCGCCCAGGGCTACCCCCTGCTGCGCTTCGGCGACGACCGGCAGCCGGCCATCCCCGCGATCGAGGACAGCCGCCCGCCGTCCGTGGTCGCCCTCGCGCCCCGCGCGACCGCGTACGCCGCGATCACCACCTCGGCGGACGGCGGCCCGCACTTCGGCGGGAGCCGGGGCGGCCGGAAGGTCTCCCAGTTCGGTGTCGCGCTGACCGCCCGCGCCCACCCCACCCAGGTCGGCCTGGACGACCGCGCCCCGGTACCCGTCGACCCGCACACCGCCAAGGTCACGTACTGGCAGGCGAGCCTGGCGGCGTGCCGTAAGTGGTGACGGCGGCCCGGAGGCGGCGGGCGCCGGCGCGGAACGGGGCACGCCCGACGGGGCGGGGCGCGCCGTAGTCCGTTCGGGTCGCATCCGGCCATATCCCCCGGGGCGTCGCCCGCCAATGATCCAAATTTGCCGCCAATGATCCTTTTGCACTGCTGCGGCATGGCTGCGCCCGGTGCCGCTCGCCCGGTAGGCTTTCCGTGTGATCTTCAAGCGCATCGGAAATGGGCGGCCGTACCCCGACCACGGCCGGGAGAGCACCCGCCAGTGGGCGGATGTCGCCCCGCGCCCGGTACGCCTCGACCAGTTGGTGACCACCAAGCAGCAGCTCGATCTCGAAACGCTGCTCGCCGAGGACTCGACGTTCTACGGCGACCTCTTCGCGCACGTCGTGAAGTGGGGCGGCGACCTCTATCTGGAGGACGGTCTGCACCGCGCGGTGCGCGCCGCGCTCCAGCAGCGCCAGGTGCTGCACGCCCGCGTCCTCGAACTGGACTGACGCCCCCGCGCCGCCGCCGGTACGCATACGCCTGCCGCCGAGCGCCCCACAGGCGAGCGGCCCACCGGCACGCACCGATGGGCCGCCCGACTCAGCCGTGGATCACGGCATCTGGATCCAGGGGCTGCGCGGGATCACATTGTGCGTGGACCCCACGCCACGGAGCCGCGCCACCACGGTGTAGTCGCCGGCCGACTTCGGCTCCCAGTCGAATCCCTTGATGGTGTACTTGTTCACCTTGCCCGTGGGGCAGGGCCGCTTGGCCGCCTTGTAGACCGTGCTGCCGCTGCCCGCCTTGAGGACGTTGAACTCCACCTCGCACTTGTCGTGATGGGCGGGCAGCCAGACGCGCGCGTAGGCGCGCAGGAGCCCCCGCCCCGGCTTGCTGACGCACGACTGCCAGTAGTAGATCTTGTTGTTGTGCTCGTGGGTGTTGGAGTAGTCGTAGCAGCCGCCCGTGCCTCCGGCGTAGGCCGCCGGTGCCAGGGTCAGTCCGGTCAGGGACACGGCCGCACACAGAGTTCCCACCGTGGCGGACTTGAGCAACTTCACGTTCTTGTTTCCCCGCAATAGACGTACTGGGGGCAGGTCAGGGCCCCCTGAAATGGTCATGACAACCCTACGTTCCATAGCGATCTCCGACCACCCCTGCCGGAAATTGATCCTTTTGGGTTGGGTCCTGCGCCACGCGTTGATCATTTAGTAGGCACGGACCGCCGTCCGCACTACGCTGCGCCCATGAGCATGCTGACGCCTCCAGGCATGGGCGGTAAGAAGTACCGCGTCACAGGCGACAGGTATCCGCGGATGCGCCGTCCCCGGCACCGTCGCCGGATCGTTCTCACCCTCGTCGCGACCGTCTGTGCCCTCGGCCTGATCGGCTGGGGCACGCTGCAGCTCATCGACGTCTTCGGCGGCAAGGGCGACACCGCCCAGGCATCCCCGGGCAAGAAGCACTGCCAGGACGGCGGCCGCGCGAACGGGGCGCAGGCCCGGTCCGCGGTGCAGAAGCCGCCCGCGCCCGGCACCCTGACCGTCAACGTCTTCAACGCCACCCAGCGCTCCGGTCTCGCCAAGCGCACCGCCGACGAGCTCAAGAAGCGCGGCTTCAAGATCGGAAAGGTGGGCAACGCCCCGGCCGCCTACGACAAGAAGGTCAAGGGCGCCGGGATACTGCTCGGCCCCAGGGCGGCGGTCGACGGCCCGCTGAAGGTGCTGGCCACCCAGCTCGCCGGCGCCCAGCAGAAGACCGACGACCGCAAGAGCGCCGAACTCGACCTGATCCTCGGCGACGCCTTCAAGGACCTGGCCACCCAGCAGGCCGCCGCCAAGTCCCTGTCCGTGCTGTCCCACCCGTCCCCCGCCCCCGTCGAGGACACCTGCTGAGCGCATGCGAGCGGGCCCCGCACCGGACGTGGTGCGGGGCCCGACAGTGATCAAGGGGCGGGCGCTCGCTCAGCCGGCGGTGCCGTACATCCGGTCGCCCGCGTCGCCGAGGCCCGGCACGATGTAGCGGTCCTCGTTCAGCCGCTCGTCGACGGCCGCGGTGACCACCGTCACCGGCGTCCCGGCCAGCTCCTTCTCCATGACCGCGACGCCCTCCGGCGCGGCCAGCAGGCAGATCGCCGTGACATCGTCCGCACCGCGCTTGATCAGCTCGCGGATCGCCGCGACCAGCGTGCCGCCGGTGGCCAGCATCGGGTCGACGACGTACACCTGCCGCCCCGAGAGGTCGTCGGGCATCCGCGTGGCGTACGTATGCGCCTCGTACGTCTCCTCGTTGCGCACCATGCCCATGAAGCCGACCTCGGCGGTGGGCAGCAGCCGGACCATGCCGTCCAGCATGCCCAGACCGGCCCGCAGGATCGGTACGACCATGGGGCGCGGATGCGACAGCCGCACGCCGGTGGTCGCGGTGACCGGGGTCTCGATGTCGACCTGCTCGGTGCGCACATCACGGGTGGCCTCGTAGGCGAGCAGGGTGACCAGCTCGTCGGCGAGCCGCCGGAAGGTGGGGGAGTCGGTGCGCTTGTCGCGCAGTGTGGTGAGTTTGTGCGCCACCAGCGGGTGGTCGACGACGTGGATCCGCATGACATCGACAGTAACCGAGCCGGCGGGCCCCGACGCCCGCCGTGCGGCGCCCGGCTGCCGGCCACGCTCGCCCGGTCCGGCTGGCATGACCCCGCGAAAAGGAGGGAAAGTGGGCACGTACGCCCGATCGGCCGTCCCGTCATCGGGCGAAACATCGCGCCCAAGGTGGTGTGCAGCGTGCCCGACCGCAAGCGGACCGACGACACGAACGACGCCGTCCACGGCGATCCGGGGCCGGCCTCCGGCGCCGGGCCGGGCGACGAGAGCGCGGCGGCGCGCCGACGGCGGCGCGCTCAGTTCCTCCGCGAACTGCACGAGGCCAAGGAGCTGCGCGACCGCGTCCAGCCGCGCCGGGTGCGGGCCGAACGCATGCGTATGGCCATGCGGATGCGCACATTCCGCTGGTAGCGGAGGTTGTTCCGCCGGTAGCGGAAATCCGTCGCGCGCCCGCCCGCGCTGCGGCACGTGAGCGACATCTCGCACACCTCCGCACGACGCAGCGTCGAAGACCCCGCGCGAACGCCATGTTTCTGCCACGATTCCGAAGGGGCGGGACCACCGGCGTGCACGCCGCCCCGCCCCGGCCCGGCACGCCTATGACCAGTGGGAGAGTCACGGTGTACTTCGCCGCACTGCTCGCGCGCACCGAAGACGGGTGGGAAGCGAGCGATAAGGAGCTCGACGATGTGGAAACGCTGACCGATCTGGCCGATCTGGCCCGAGAGGCGGCGGTGGACGACGACACGGTGGTGGCCTTGGTCGAGCAGGAGGATGCCTGGTTCGGTGTCATCCGGCTGGACGGGGACGACGACCCCCGCGTCTTCATCTCGAACGCCGCCGTGGCGGCCCGGAGCTCGTACGGTGCGATGCTGACCGACGAGCTGCTGGGCCGCGACAAGGACGTCGAGGACGAACTCGCAAGCCTCGACCTGGACGGCACGGAGGACGGCGAACCCGAGGCACAGCAGGGCGAGGACGAGGCGGACACCCCCGTCCCGGCCGGCCCGCTCGGTGACGCCCGGCTCTTGGACGACCTCGGCATCGGGGAGAAGGAACTGCTCACCCTCGACGGCGACGCCCTAGGTGCGATCGCCGACGCCCTCGGCTGCACGGACATCCTGGAGGCCGTCCGGTAGCCCCGTCATCGACACTGGGGGGCATGAGCGCCCCCCAGTCCGACCCGCCGCACGATTCCCCCGCCTCCCCCGCGCCCGACCCGCTGCGCGATCCCTGGATCGCACCGATGCGGCAGGCGCTTCAGGAGGCCGCCCGCGCCCCCGGGACCGGTGACGTCCCGGTGGGCGCCGTCGTGCTGTCCGCGGACGGCAGGGTGCTGGGCACCGGCCACAACGAACGCGAGGCCACCGGCGACCCCACCGCGCACGCCGAGATCCTCGCCCTGCGGGCAGCCGCCCGCACCCTCCAGGAGGAAGCCGCGCGCACCGCGCCCTCCCCCGCACGCTCCGCGGCGGAGGCCGGCCCGGGCGGGAGCCCGTCGGGCCGGTGGCGGCTGACCGGCTGCACCCTCGTCGTCACCCTGGAACCCTGCACGATGTGCGCCGGCGCCCTCGTCCTCTCCCGCGTCGACCGCGTCGTCTACGGCGCCCGCGACGCCAAGGCGGGCGCGGCCGGCTCCCTGTGGGACGTCGTCCGCGACCGGCGTCTCAACCACCGCCCCGAGGTCGTCACCGGCGTCCTCGAAGCCGAGTGCGCCGCCCAACTCACCGCGTTCTTCCGCGACCGCTGACCGGCGGCGCGGGCCCGCGCGCGGGGCGCTGCGCCCCTTCCGGGGAATCCGATTTCGGCGCACGGCCACCCGTGGGCTAAGCTCTCTCTCGGTAGCGTGTCCGAGCGGCCGAAGGAGCGCGCCTCGAAAGCGCGTGAGGGGGCAACTCCTCCGTGGGTTCAAATCCCACCGCTACCGCTCAAGAACGAGGGCCCCGATCCCCCTGGGATCGGGGCCTTCGTCATGTCCGGGCCCGCGGGGCCGCGGGGCCGCCGCGCATCGCCTCGGCTAGGCGTCGCGTCGCCGGCTCACCGCGCGGCGGACGAAGCGGACGAGCAGCCAGATCACCACGATCATGACGATCAGGAAGACGACGAACAGCACGATCAGGAAGATGCCGAGCTTCTTGAAGAAGCCCTTCTTCTTCTTGACCTTCGACTTCCACTTGCCCTTCTTGGACTTGAAGGCCGTCTTGTAGTGCGTGGCCTGATGCCCGCCGTGGTGCGCGTTGTGGTGGCGGTACGAGGCGGTCTGCGCGGGAGCCTCGGCGGCGCCGGACACCTCGGCGGTGCGGCTCACCGTGCTCGTGACGGCCATCGCCCGTGCGACCCCCTCCGTACCGCGGCCGGCGGCCGCCGCGGGCGCGACGGCCGCGGTCAGCAGGCCGATCAGCAGCGCCAGTACGACGGCGGGCCGCGCGGGGCTCGCCGGGCGGCGAGGCGCCGGGACGGGCAGGCGGCCGGTCCGGTACGACGGATCGGACTCGGGCCGTGCGGAGTTCATGGGCATTCTGGGTCCCCCCTCGGGTCAGGCGTCCCGCCATTATGGTCGGGGGGAGCGGAGTCGGGGGACGGCCGCTCCCCCCGACGCGGACCGAACCCCAAAGTCCACGCCGTGTCAGGGGGGGGCGAACGGCGCGGACCCCGCAGTGAGGTCCTGGTCCCGGGCCCGGGAATTCCTGCCAGATCCACTGGGCCACTCACTCATGGTGCTCTCCGGAAGCGTCTCAACAGCCCGGCAAAGGGCCTCCTTTGGCGGGCCTTTGGTCCATAAAGTCCGGATCAGTGCCCGGTTCCGCCGCCGTCGCGACTCCCACGGTCGAACACGTGTGGTTACACTCACCCGACTGCAACCGGGATCTACCGGGACTGCCGTAGGGGACTGCCGTAGGGGAGACGGGACTGATGGCACAGGCGAAGAAGATCGCGATGTACCTGATCATCGTCTTCGTGCTGTACACGATCATCACGTCCCCACAACGGGCCGCCGACCTGGTCCAGATAGGCTTCGAGGGCATCTCGACCGCCGCTCAGGGCGTCGGCGAGTTCATGACCCAGCTGATCAACTAGGGGTCCGCCGCCGCACCGGACGGCCCCGGTGATCGCCCGTCGTAGGGAGGCCCCCGTGATCCGCCACCTGGTCCTGTTCAAGCTCAATGACGGCGTCGCCCGCGACGAGGAGCGGGTGCGAGCCGGCGTCCGCGCGTTCGAGGCCCTCAAGGACGAGATCCCGGAAGTGGAGTTCTGGGAGTCCGCCTGGAACATCACCGACCGCCCGATCGCCTACGACTACGCGATCAACACGGCCGTGGCCGACACGGACGCCCTCAAGCGCTACCTGGAGCACCCGGCCCACCAGGCAGCCGCCGCCCAGTGGCGAGAATTCGCCACCTGGGTGATCGCCGACTACGAATTCTGATCCGCAACCCTCCCCGTACGCCGTACGCCGAGCCCCTCGCCCCACCGGGCGGGGGGCTTTGCCGTACCCCACCCCGGGTACACCACCCGCCCGCCCCGCGCGCCTCCCCCAAGGCCCGCTCCGACCACCCAACTCTCTGTTCAACACGGCGTTATGAGGTCCTTGCGCACCGTGTATCCGTCTTGTAATGCTATGACCGCTTTTGCCGGATTCATGCACTGTGAGCACCGTGAAAGGGTGGCGTGACCGTGACGGCCCGTACTGCCCCCAAGGCTCCATCCCGCGAGAGCCGTAGCGCGGACACGCGGGCGCTCACCCAAGTACTGTTCGCCGAACTTGCGGACCTGGAACCCGGCACCCCCGAGCACACCCGCGTCCGCGCCGCGCTGATCGAGGCCAATCTGCCGCTGGTGCGCTACGCCGCGGCGCGCTTCCGCAGCCGCAACGAGCCGATGGAGGACGTCATCCAGGTCGGCACGATCGGTCTGATCAACGCGATCGACCGGTTCGATCCGGACCGGGGTGTGCAGTTCCCGACCTTCGCGATGCCCACCGTCGTCGGCGAGATCAAACGCTACTTTCGAGACAATGTCCGCACCGTCCATGTGCCGCGCCGCCTCCACGAGCTGTGGGTGCAGGTCAACGGCGCCACCGAGGACCTGACGGTGCTGCACGGGCGCTCCCCCACCACCGCCGAGATCGCCGAGCGGCTGAAGATCGGCGAGGACGAGGTGCTGGCCTGTCTGCGGGCCGGCCGGTCGTACCACGCGACATCGCTGGAGGCCGCGCAGGAGGGCGACGGCCTCCCCGGCCTGCTGGACCGCCTCGGCTACGAGGACCCGGAGCTGGCCGGCGTCGAGCACCGCGACCTCGTGCGCCACCTCCTCGTCCAGCTCCCCGAACGCGAGCAACGGATCCTCCTGCTGCGTTACTACAGCAATCTGACGCAGTCACAGATCAGTGCCGAACTGGGGGTGTCGCAGATGCATGTGTCGCGGCTACTGTCGCGGAGCTTCGCCCGCCTGCGATCCGCAAACAGGATCGACACATAACCGGGACGGACGACCCGTTCCTGCGCAGATATATCGACATGGCGCTACAGCGTGTTGCCGACATGTGACATTCTGCAGGAACCGCGTTTGCCGTAGCGCTGCCTCCGGTATTCAGGTGGAGGTATCACTCCTCGGTCCACCCCGGGCCGGGGACGCCGCAGCGACCC
Organism: Streptomyces sp. NPDC026575; assembly: GCF_055567415.1. NCBI lineage: Bacteria > Bacillati > Actinomycetota > Actinomycetes > Kitasatosporales > Streptomycetaceae > Streptomyces > Streptomyces sp. NPDC026575. The sequence continues at coordinate 390,638 of NZ_JBVHQM010000002.1, read as the reverse complement.
GTCCGCGACCTCAAGGGGGTGGCATGTCCGTAGAACTGGGCAGCTCGAAGGTGCTTTCCGCGATTCCCGCGCCCGCGCCGCACGTGCACGACGACGACGCCATCAACACCCGCACGCTCTCCCGCTCCCTGTTCCTGCGGCTGGCCTCGCTCGACAAGGACTGCGCGGAGCGTACGTACGTCCGCGACACGCTCATCGAGCTCAACCTCCCGCTCGTGCGCTACGCGGCGGCCCGCTTCCGCAGCCGCAACGAGCCGATGGAGGACATCGTCCAGGTCGGCACCATCGGCCTGATCAAGGCGATCGACCGTTTCGACTGCGAACGCGGGGTGGAATTCCCGACGTTCGCGATGCCGACCGTCGTCGGCGAGATCAAGCGCTTCTTCCGCGACACCTCATGGTCGGTGCGGGTCCCGCGCCGGCTCCAGGAGCTCCGGCTCGCCCTCACCAAGGCCAGCGACGAGCTCTCGCAGAAGCTGGACCGCTCCCCGACGGTTCCCGAACTGGCCATGTGCCTGGGGGTGTCGGAGGAGGACGTGGTCGACGGCCTGGCCGTCGGCAACGCCTACACCGCCTCCTCGCTCGACTCCCCGTCCCCCGAGGACGACGGCGGCGAGGGCTCCCTGGCGGACCGCCTGGGCTACGAGGACAGCGCCCTGGAGGGCGTGGAGTACCGCGAGTCCCTCAAGCCCCTGCTGGCCAAACTCCCGGCCCGTGAGCGCCAGATCATCATGCTGCGCTTCTTCGCGAACATGACGCAGTCCCAGATCGGCGAGGAGGTCGGCATCTCCCAGATGCACGTCTCCCGTCTGCTCACCCGCACCCTCTCGCAGCTGCGCGAGGGCCTGATCTCCGACTGAGGAACGGTCCGCCGAGGGGCAGCCGTTTCGATGCTCCGCGCCGCTCGGCGGACAGTTGCAGGACCTTCACGGGCAGTTGCGGGACCTTCGCGGCGCACCCCACAGAGCTGACGCATCCTCGACCTGTACAGCTGACGCATCGTCAGCAACACTGTCCCGATGCGACGGACGACAACGACGTACGCCTCGGCCTCGGCGGCCGTGCTGTGTCTGGGTGTCCTGCTCACCGGCTGCGCGGGCGCGGCCGAAGAAGGCCATGTCGCGGTGGGCGCGGCAGGCCCCGCCGACGGGCACGCGCCGGTCCGGCCCGTACCCCCACGGGACGGCGTCGAACTGACCCCTCTGGACGGCCGCGAGGCCCCCCGGGCGCAGGGAACCCACGGAGGCGACAGCAGGGACGGCGACGCCCCGCGCCCCGACCGCCCGGCTCCCACCCCCGGCAGCTCCCCCGGTCCTTCCGGTTCCGCCGATTCCGCCGGTCCCTCCGGTTCCACCGCACCGCCGCCGCCCTCCGGAACGCACGGCACGCCCGCGCCCAACTCGCCCTCCCCGTCGGGCACATCCGCCCCGCCGCACGGCTCTCCCGCGCCCGGGCCGCCCTCGCCCACCGTCCCCGCCGGCCCGGACGCCCCCGCCGGCCTCCTCGTCGGCAAGCCGGACCTCGCCGGCACCGACGTCCGCTGGTGCCAGAAGGTGCGTATCGACTTCCTCAACACCGGCAAGGCCCCCGTCACCTCGGGCACGGTCACCTTCGGCTCCCACGTCATCGGCGCGCTCGGCATCGACTGGGCCACGCTCACCTCCAGCCACCGGCTCCCGCTGCCGCTCGCCCCCGGCGAGCGCAGGACCGGCACCTGGCGGGTGTGCGTCGACGCCTGGCGGGTGCCGATGGGCATGCACCTCGACACCAAGGACGTGGCCTTCGTCTGGAAGTGACGGCGGGCGCTCCGGTGTGGAGCGGCGGAAGCCGGTCGTGACCGGCGCGGACCCGTGCGCGTGCCGTACGGCCTGGTGGGGAGGTGTCGCACGGCCCGGTGGGGAGGTGTCGCACGGACCGGCCACAACCCGTTCGGCGAACACCGATGACTTCCGCGCGCCGCCACGGTCAATACACACAGTGGCCCGTCCCGATACGAGGCCGGCCCGCAGACGACGCCAGGAGAGCGCCATGCCCAAGATCACGCCCAACCTCTGGTTCGACACCCAGGGCAAGGAGGCCGCCGAGTTCTACTGCTCGGTGTTCCCGAACTCGCGGATCAAGACCGTCACCCACTACAACGAGGCGGGCCCGCGCCCGGCCGGCACCGTACTGACCGTGGAATTCGAGCTCGACGGCCAGGAGTACCTCGCCATCAACGGCGGACCGGAGTTCACCTTCACCGAGGCGATCTCGCTGCAGATCGACTGCGCCGACCAGGACGAGATCGACTACTACTGGGCCAAGCTCTCCGAGGGCGGCGAGGAGGGCCCCTGCGGCTGGCTGAAGGACAAGTACGGCCTGTCCTGGCAGGTCGCGCCGGGCGGTATGGCGGAGCTGCTCAACGACCCGGACCAGGAGCGCGCGGCCCGCGCCATGAAGGCCATGTTCGGCATGAAGAAGATCGACATCGCGGCGCTCCAGGCGGCGGCGGACGCGGCGTAGGTCTCAGAGCGGAGGCTTCCAGCCCCAGGCGGTGATCATCCCGGGGGCGAGACCGGCGGCCTCCGGCGACGACAGCTCGCGCAGGGCCTGGTCGATCTGCGCGTCGTCCACCCGTCCCGTCGCCAGCATGGCCGCCCGCGACCGCTCCCAGGTGTCGGCCCAGAAGCGGCTGACCGGGCTGCCGGGGACCAGCGGGGGGACGTGGATCTCGGCGGCCACGGAGTGCAGGCCCTCCTCCAGCAGGAGCCGGGGGTAGTCCGGCACCCAGGAGACGTCCGTGCCGATGGTCTCCCGCAGCCCCTGCCACATCGCCCGCATCACGGCGGTGTACGGGGAGGCGGGGGCATCGGCGGTGGTCAGGTCGACGGCGTCGCTGAGCACCAGCACGCCCCCGGGGACGAGCAGCGAGCCGAGCACGGAGATCAGGCGACGCCAGGGCCGCAGATGCATCAGCACGAAACGGGCGTGCACGAGGTGGAAGCGGCCCGGGTCGAAGCCCGGCGCCGTGATGTCGGCGGTCTGCGCCACCAGTCCCGGGGTGGGGTCGCCGGCGAGGAACCGGGTGTCACGGTCCACCGCGAGGACCGAGGTGACCTGCGCCGACTCCAGCAGCCACCGCGCGAGGGTGCCGGTCCCCGCGCCCACGTCCAGGCAGTGCCAGCCGGGGCCGACGCCCAGCGCCGTCAGCCGCGCGGCGCTCACCTCGTCAAAGGCGAGCGCTCCCAGATCGATGCGCTCGGCCTCGCCGCTCTCCCCCGGACGGAACGCCGCTTCGCCGTAGCGCCCGGAATCCGTACGCCGCACATTTCCCAGTATGCGCGGCGCCGGGCCGGCCCCAGGAGACGTGCCGACGGCCGTGCGAAGATGCCGCCGCCTTCGTCGCGGGGCAAACCCGCCGACCGCGGGCACCGCGGACACCTGACCGGCCCCCGTGCGTACCGTCGCCGTCAGGCGGTGGGGCGCACGGGGGCCGAAGCGGGAGGTGCGAAGTCCGGCGCGGGGTGTGCCGGTGGTGCGGCCTTCGGGCCGGTGGACGATCCGCTCGTTACGACAGCGCCAGCCAGGCCGCGCCCGCGATGACGAGGACGGCGACGATCACGCCGAGGATGACGCCCACGCGGGGGCCCGCGGACTGCTGCGGGGCCGGGGCACGGCGGCCGCCGGCCTGGGGGGTGCCGCCCTCGTCCACGAAGGCCCGGAACATCTGCGTGCTGCCCGCCGGATCGTAGTTGCCGTCGGCCGGGTTCTGCGGGTTGGTCGCCATGGGGAAGGACCCTAGCGAACCGGGCTTGCGGGGGCACCCCTGGGGCGCGTACGAAACGACCGCCGAGCGCCGTCTCACCGCGGGGCGAAGGTGAGCAGGTCACCGGGCTGGCAGTGCAGTTCGCGGCAGATCGCGCTGAGTGTGCTGAAGCGGATCGCTTTGGCCCGGTCGTTCTTCAAGATGGAGAGGTTGGCGACGGTCACCCCGACCCGTGCGGCCAGTTCGGCCAGGGTCATACCGCGTTCGTCCAGCAGCCGGGCCAGGTGGCATGCGATCTGGTGCGCCTCCTCCGGTGGCATCAGACCAGCCCTTCGGTGTCGGCGCGCAGGCGGGTGCCGCCGCGGAACGCTCCGGCCGCGGCGGCGACGAGCACCGCCAGGAACACCGGCTCGACCGCATAGTCCTTCGCGGGCGAGACCGCCTCCGCCATCGCTTCTCCGCGGACCAGGAGGTTCGTGGTCATCATGTCCAGCAACGGTACGAGAGTGCCCATCAGGACGAGGGCGACGGCGACGACGGTGAGCCGCCGGGTGTTCTCGGGCACGAAGAAGTCGCCGGCCTGGAACGTGCGGGCCATCCGCAGCAGCACCATCAGGATCACGAGGGCCAGCAGGCCGCCGGCGAGCTCCGGAAGGGCGAGCAGCACGCGCTGACCGAGGCCGGGGGCGTGGACGACCAGCTCGGCGCGGTCGGTGCCGCGCAGCGTGAGGGGTCCGGACGCGGTGGCGCCGGACAGCCGCGCGGCGGCGTCGACACGTACCTCGCGGGAGGCCGTGGGCGGCAGCGGGCCGGTCACCCCCAGGATCGGGAGGAGGACCTGGAAGAGCCCCACCAGCAGCAGGGCCAGTCCGAGGACCAGCTCCAGCGCGTGGTCCATTGCGCGTGTCCACCAGGACGTGTCGTTCATGTTCCTGCTCCCCCTCCGGGACCATATCGTTTTTCGATGTTATCGATAATCGATACGGCCCCGTCAAGCGGGTAACGGGGACCCATCGGCGCCGACCGGGCCCCCTGTCAGGCACCCCTCGTGAGGTGCGCCACAAGATGGCCGAAAACCGCGGGCCGGGCGCCCCCCGATCGACCTGCGGCTTTATGGGCGCCATGGGTAGCCGTTGACCAATGCCGGGTCCAGACTTTTCGCCCCTTTTAAGCGCGGGGCCGTCGAATCGTTTGCCTTCAGCAACCAACATTGCGTACAGTCGCATGGTTGCCTCAAGCAACAAAGATGGCGAGATGTTCGAGGGACGCGTGGAGGAGCCGATGGCCGCTCAGAGTCAGTACGAGGAGCTGGCCAGGCAACTCAGCGCCATCGGCGCCGTGAAGCGCGAGATGGGGCGGATGCTGCCCCAGGACTGCCCGCCCGCCTCGGCCGGTGTGCTCACCCTCCTCGACCGGCACGGCGAGATGCGGATGAGCCAGCTCGCCGAGCTGCTCGCCATCGACATGTCGGTGACCAGCCGGCATGTCGCGCACGTCTGCGAGCGCGGCTGGGTCGAGCGCAAGCCCGACCCGGCGGACAAGCGGTCGCGGCTGCTGCGCCTGACCCCGAGCGGGCGGGACCTCCTGGAGGAGCTCGCCGAGCGCTACACGGCGGCACTCGCACGGTACTTGGGCGACTGGACCGACGCCGACGTCGGGCACCTCATCGAACTGCTCGGCAGGCTCCGCACGAGCTTCGGCGACTGCCGCACCCGGGCGCATCACGACTTCACCACCCGTACACCCGCAGGATGAAAAGGAACCACATGGCTACGACCACACCGGCAGGTGTGCGGGGCGGCCACGCCAAGCACGGAGGGGGCGGACACAGCACCTCCAGCGGGGCGCCCATGACGCACCGTCAGATAATGGAGGCGCTGTCCGGGCTGCTGCTCGGCATGTTCGTCGCCATTCTTTCGTCGACGATCGTTTCGAACGCGCTGCCCGAGATCATTCACGATCTGGACGGCGGACAGAGCGCCTACACCTGGGTGGTCACCGCCGCGCTGCTGGCGATGACGGCGAGCACGCCCCTGTGGGGCAAGCTCTCCGACCTGTTCAGCAAGAAGCTGCTGGTGCAGTTCGCGCTGGTGATCTATGTCGCGGGCTCGGTCGTCGCCGGCCTGTCGCAGAACACCGGCATGCTGATCGCCTGCCGCGTGGTGCAGGGCATCGGCGTGGGCGGTCTGTCGGCGCTGGCCCAGATCGTGATGGCCGCGATGATCTCGCCGCGCGAGCGCGGCCGTTACAGCGGCTACCTCGGCGCGGTCTTCGCCGTCGCCACCGTCGGCGGCCCGCTGCTCGGCGGCGTCATCACCGACACCAGCTGGCTCGGCTGGCGCTGGTGCTTCTACGTCGGCGTGCCGTTCGCGGTCATCGCGCTGATCGTGCTGCAGAAGACCCTGAAGCTGCCCGTCGTCAAGCGCGAGGGCGTCAAGGTCGACTGGGCGGGCGCCTTCTTCATCAGCGCGGCGGTCTCGCTGCTGCTGGTGTGGGTGACGCTGGCCGGCGACAAGTACGACTGGATGTCGTGGCAGACCGCGGCGATGGTCGGCGGCTCGGTCGTGCTCGGCGCGATCTTCGTCTTCATCGAGTCCAAGGCCAAGGAGCCGATCATCCCGTTGCGGCTGTTCCGCAACAAGACGATCACCCTGGCATCGCTGGCCTCGCTGTTCGTCGGTATCGCGATGTTCGCCGGCACCGTCTTCTTCAGCCAGTACTTCCAGCTGGCGCGCGGCAAGTCGCCGACGATGTCGGGCGTGATGACCATCCCGATGATCGGCGGGCTGTTCATCTCCTCGACCGTCTCGGGCCAGGTCATCACCAAGACCGGCAAGTGGAAGGCATGGCTGGTCAGTGGCGGTGTACTGGTGACCGCGGGCCTGGGTCTGCTGGGCACCATCCGCTACGACACCGAGTACTGGCACATCGCGATCTTCATGGCGCTGATGGGTCTCGGTATCGGCATGATGATGCAGAACCTGGTCCTCGCCACGCAGAACCAGGTCGCTCCCGAGGACCTCGGCTCCGCCTCGTCCGTCGTGACCTTCTTCCGCTCCCTCGGTGGTGCGGTGGGCGTCTCGGCCCTCGGTGCGGTGCTCGCCAACCGCGTCACCCACTACGTCAAGGACGGTCTGGCCGAGCTCGGGCCCAAGGCCGCCAAGGCCGCCGCGCACGGCGCCGGCAACAGCGGCGGCGGCATCCCTGACCTGGACGCCCTCCCGGCGCCGCTGCGCACCGTGATGGAGAGCGCCTACGGGCACGGCGTCGCCGATGTCTTCCTGTACGCGGCGCCCTGCGCGCTGCTCGCCTTCCTCCTCACCCTGTTCATCAAGGAGGTCGCGTTGAAGACCCGGGGCGGACTGTCCCAGAGCGCCGAGGACGAGGCCGCCGCGGCCACCGCGTCGGACGCCGGCGTCCCTGCTCAGGCCGCCGCACCGGCACCGGCCGCGGACCGCGAGCCCGTGCTGGTGGGCGCCCCGCTCGCCTCGGACGACGACGCCCACACGCCGTCCTGGGCGCAGCCCGCCGCCGCGCCGGCCACCCAGCCCCTGCAGGCCCTCGCCTCCGCCGGCGGCGCGGGCGCCGCCCCGGACGGCCCGTCCGTCCACGGCTTCGTCCGCAACGCGGAGGGCAGCCCCGTGCCGCGTTCCGCGGTGACGCTGATCTCGCTCAGCGGGCGCCAGTTGGCCCGCGCGGTCGCCCAGGCCAACGGCTCGTACGCGCTCAGCGCCCCCGGCGCCGGCTCGTATGTGCTGATCGCCGCGGCCGACGGGCACCAGCCGCAGGCGTCCACGGTCGTCGTCGGCGATCAGCCCTACGGCTACGACATCCTGCTCAGCGGCACCAGCGGCCTCGCCGGCCAGGTCCGCGGCGCGGTCGACGGCGAGGGCATCGACGGTGCGATGGTCGTCGTCACCGACGTCCGCGGCGAGGTGCTGGCCACCGGAAAGACCGGCGCCGAGGGCTACTTCGCCTTCGACGAGCTGGCGCCGGGGACCTTCACCGTCGCCGTGAACGCCGCCGGCTACCGGCCGTCCGCGCTGCCGGTCGAGGTCGGCGGGCAGGGCACCACCCGTATCGAGGTGGAGCTGCTGTCCGGGGCGCGGGTGCAGGGCGTCGTGCGCGCCGGTGCCGACCGCCGGCCGCTGCCCGACGCGCGGGTGACGCTGGTGGACGCGGCGGGCAACGTCGTGGCCACCTCGACGACCGGGGAGGACGGCGCGTACGCCTTCACCGACCTGGACGCCGGCGACTACACGGTCATCGCGAGCGGCTACCCGCCGGTCGCCAACGGCCTGTCGGTCGACGCACGCGGGGTCGACGGCTACGACGTCGAGCTCGCGCACCCCGGGGACTGACCCGGAAGGAGTCCCGGGGGATCCCCTCCGGGGCGGCAAGACCCCGGTCCGGGGCGCGCGTTGAGCGGAGACGCGCCCCGGACCGGCCACCAGGGCTCCGGCGGCGGCGCTGCGCACAGGCAGGGGACGGCCTGCAGGCCGCCGTCCGGAGCCCGACACTCGGCCCCCATGAGCAGGGGAGACCCGGACCAGGCGACAAACGGGAGAGGCAATGCATTCGACGGGCGCGGGAGCTGCGGGCGTAAGGGCGCAGGTCCGCACACGGGACGGCTGGGCGGTCCAGCACGCCGTACTGACCGTCACCGACATGACGGGCGCGCAGGTGCTGCGCGCGACGGCGGACGAGCAAGGCGCCATCCGCAGCGGGCAGCCGCTGCCCGCCGGCCCGTACACGGTCATCGTGACGGCCGTCGGCTACGCACCGGTCGCCTCCAGCGCGATCGTGACGGCGAGCGGCCGGATGGACGTGGGCGGCGTCGTACTGGCCCGGCAGGGCGGGGCCGAGCTGCCGCCGCCCGGACCGTGGACCATCGACCCGATGCACTCGACGGTGGCCGCGGTCGCCCAGCACCTGGGGATCTCCAGCGTGCACGGCCGGTTCACCGAGTTCAGCGGCCGGATCGAGATCGCCGAGGACCTGGCGCAGTCGCGGGTCGAGGCCGCCATCAGGGCCTCCTCGATCGACACCGGCAACGGAATGCGCGACGGCCATCTGCGCTCCGCGGACTTCCTCGACATCGAGGAGTACCCGGAGATCACCTACCGCAGCTCGGGCCTGCGACCGGCCGGCCCGGACCGCTGGACGGTCCACGGCGAGCTGGGGCTGCACGGCGTCGTACGGCCGGTGGACCTCGAACTGAGCTACCTCGGCACCGGCCCCGACCCGTGGGGCGGGGTGCGCGCCGCCTTCCGCGCCACCGCCGAGCTGCGCCGCGAGGACTTCAAGATGAACTACAACCAGGTCGTGGCGGCCGGCATCGCGGCGATCGGGACGACGCTGAAGGTGGAGCTGGACATCCAGGCGGTGCAGGGGGAGACGCTGCCGATGGCGTGAGGGCGCGGCGGGTGGGCCGGCCCGCCCGTCGTCGCTGTCCGAGCGCGCCCCGTCAGCGGCGCCGGCGGGCGTTGAGCCGGGCGGCCTGGCGGGTGAGGTAGTCGCGTTCGGCGAGGTTGGGTGCCTTCCGGGCCGCCTCGGCGTACAGCCGGGCCGCCGTCGCCGGGTCGCCGTCGCGCTCGTGGAGGTACGCCGCCACGGCGGCGCGGCGGGGCAGTGCGGCGTCGAGTGCTGCGAGGGCGGCCAGGCCCGCGCGCGGTCCGTCGGCCTCGCCGACGGCGACCGCGCGGTTGAGCCGGACGACCGGGCTGTCGGTCAGGCGCAGGAGTTCGTCGTACCACTCGACGATCTGCACCCAGTCGGTCTCCTCGGCGGTGGGCGCGTCCGCGTGGAGCGCCGCGATGGCGGCCTGGGCCTGGAACTCGCCCAGCCGGTCGCGGGCGAGGGCCGCCTGGAGGATCTCCACGCCCTCGGCGATCGAGGCGGTGTCCCACCGGCCGCGGTCCTGCTCGGCGAGCGGTACGAGGCTGCCGTCGGGCGCGGTCCGGGAGGCGCGCCGGGCGTGGTGGAGCAGCATGAGGGCGAGCAGCCCCGCCACCTCGGGGTGGTCGATGGCGGCCGCGAGCTGCCGGGTGAGCCGGATGGCCTCGGCGGCGAGGTCGAGGTCGCCGGAGTAGCCCTCGTTGAAGACCAGGTAGAGCACGCGCAGCACGGTGGCGACGTCGCCGGGCTGCTCGAAGCTTCCCCAAGCTCTCGGCTTCGCGCGAGCAGGGGATACCCCAACGTCGGAGACGGTGCGCTTGGCCCGGCTGATGCGCTGCGCCATGGTCGCCTCGGGCACCAGGTAGGCCCGGGCGATCTGGCGGGTGGTCAGCCCGCCGACGGCGCGCAGCGTGAGCGCGACCGCGGACGACGGGGTCAGCGACGGGTGGGCGCACAGGAAGTAGAGCCGGAGGGTGTCGTCCGCGTCCGGTGCGGGGCCGGGCGGGGGTTCGTCGTGGAGGCGGTCCTCGCGGCGGCGGCGGGCCGCGTCCGCCCGGGTCGCGTCGAGGAACCTGCGCCAGGCCACGGTGACCAGCCAGCCCTTCGCGTCCCGCGGAGGGTCGGCCGGCCAGACGCGGACCGCCTCGATGAGCGCGTCCTGTACGGCGTCCTCGGCCGCCGCGAAGTCGGCTCCGCGGCGGACGAGGACGGCGAGCACGCTCGGCGTGAGGCTCCTGATCAGGGCCTCGTCCATCTGCGTCACTTGAAGGTGCACTCCGTGATGCTGGGCTTGGCGGCCAGGAAGGGGCGCACTTCGAGCCACTCGTGGATCGGCTTCCCGCCCGCCCCGGGGGCGGCCGACAGCTCCCCGGCCAGCTCGACGGCGCGCTCGTAGCTGTCGACGTCGATCACCATCCAGCCGGCGATGAGGTCCTTGGTCTCGGCGAACGGGCCGTCGGTGACCGGCGGGCGCCCCTCGCCGTCGTACCGGACCCACGTCCCCTCGGGGGCGAGCGCCTGCCCGTCGACGAACTCGCCGGTCTTCTCCAGCCTGGCCGCGAAGTCCTGCATGTACTGCACATGCGCCGTGATCTCCTCGGGCGCCCACTGGTCCATGGGGACGTCGTTGACCGGAGCCGGAGCGCCGCGGTAGTGCTTCAGCAGCAAGTACTTGGCCATGGTGTCTCTCCTCGGTGCTGGTGCGATCCATTGTGGTCGCGTTCACCTCGGGGACGGAGCCGGTCACGGGTTCTCGACATCGCCGTCGGAAGTTTTTGAATCTCGTGTGGGGGCCTCCTACCTGGGGCCGGGCCCGGGGGCGTCGCCCCGGTTCCGCAGCGCCTCGATCCCCGCGATCTGCAGATCCAGCGCGAAGGCGAAGTCCCGGTCGCGCATCTCCCGCACGGTGGTCCCGCCGCGGGCCTGCATGACCTTGGTGGAGTTCTCCATCGTCTCCGCGAACTCCGGACGGCCCTGGACCGCGGACATCACCTGCTGGAAGTACTCGTCGACGGGCATCCCCGCCTCCGCGCAGCGGGCGTCGAAGAGCCCCTCGATGGTGGCGAAGCCGTAGACGAACTGGAAGACGGCCGACAGCCCGCCGGTGATCTGCTCCAGGGACAGCCCGCTCTCCTTCATCACCCGCATGGTGGCGTTGGAGAAGGCGATGGAGTGCGGGCCGATGTTGATGTACATGCCCAGCAGCCGGACCACCCAGGGGTGGCCGGTCAGCAGGGCGCGGTATTCGCCGGCCAGTGCGCGCAGGTGGTCGCGCCAGTCCCGGTCCGCGGCGTCCTCGTCCGGCATCCGCATCTCGCCCATGACGTGGTCCAGGGCGAGTTCCAGCAGGTCGTCCTTGGTGTCGACGTACCAGTAGACGGACATCGCGGTGACGCCCAGCTCGGCGGCGAGCCGGCGCATGGAGAACTTCGCCAGGCCCTCGGTGTCCAGCAGCCGGACCGTGGCCGCGACGATCTTGTCGCGGTCGAGTCCGGCCGGCTGGTCCGCCTTCCGTTTGAGCGGGGGCCGTTCGGTCAGCCAGACGCTGTTCGGCCGCTTTCCGGCGCGGCCGTTCGTCGCTGCCATGGCGCCCCTCCTTGTTCCTGAGCGTCACCGTTCACGATCGCTTACACCGTCGATGCTATTCGGCCGCTGCGGCGACCGGTCCCGGGCCGGTGGCCGTCCCCGGCGCCGTCGGCTGCTGGGCGGTGCGCTCCGCCCGGCGCAGCAGTACGGCCGCGAGCAGTCCGCCGAGGAGGACCGCGGCCGCGCCGACCAGCTGGCTGGTGCCGATGCCGGTGGCGAACGCGTCCTGGACGGCGAAGCGTTCGGCGTCGGTACGGGCCCGGTCGAGGGCGGCGGGCAGTGAGCCGGCGCCCGCGGCGACCAGCGGGAGCAGCGCCACGAAGCGGGAGTTGAGGACCGCGCCGAGGACGGCGACGCCCAGGCCCTGGCCGAACTCCATCAGCGTGCCGTTGACGCCGGCGCCCACTCCGGCCTTCGCCGGCGGGATGGCGGACATGATGGCGTTGGCCATCGTCGGCATGGCGAGCGCGACGCCGACGCCCATCACGATCAGGCCGGTCAGCATGCCGCCGTAGCTGTGGCCGCCGAGCAGGGCGATCGCGGCGAGGCCGGCCGCGAGCAGGGACATGCCGGAGACGATCATTCCGGGGGTGCCGAACCTGGGCAGCAGGCGGGCGCTGAGGCCGGTGAAGTTGATCAGGATGACGGTGACGGCGAGCGGCGCCATCCGCAGTCCCGCGTCCAACGGACCGTAACCGAGCACCAGTTGGAGGTGCTGAGTGAGCAGGAACATCGAGCCGCCCATACCGAAGGCGACGAGGATGCCGCCGGAGACCGCACCGATGAAGCGCCGGTTCCGGAAGAAGTGCATGTCCAGCATGGGGTGCGGGGTATGCAGCTCCCACCCCGCGAAGAGGGCGAGCGCGGCGATGCCGAGGGCGGCGGAGATCACCACCTGCCCGGACAGCCACCCGTCGACCGGTCCGGAGATGATCGCGAAGACCACCCCGACCATGCCGATCGTGGACAGCAGGGCGCCCAGCAGATCCATGGGGGTCCCCCCTGCTCGAACGCCGTCGAGGGCGTGCGGGAGGTCGCCGGCCCGGCTCTTGGACTCGGGGACGAGGGTGACGACGGCCACCACCGCCATGACCGCGACGGGGAGGTTGACCAGGAACAGCGAGCCCCACCAGAAGTGGTCCAGGAGCGCACCGCCGATCAGCGGCCCGGCGGCGAAGCCCAGGGAGTTGACCGAGCTCCAGATGCCGATGGCCCGGGGGCGCTCCGCGTCGTCGAAGATCTGCATGACGACGGCGAGGGTGGTGGTCACCAGCAGTGCGCCGCCGACGCCCATGCCGGCGCGGGCGGCGATCAGCTGGCCGGGTGACTGGGCGAGCGCGGCACCGAGCGAGGCGACGCCGAAGAGCACCAGGCCGACGGCGAGCATCTTCTTGCGGCCGTAGCGGTCGGCGGAGTTGCCCGCGGTGAGCAGCAGACCGGACTGGACCAGCGAATAGGCGTTGATCATCCACTGGACGTCGGCGGTGGTCGCGCCCAGGTCCTCGGTGAGGGAGGGGATGGCGACGTTCAGGACGGTGTTGTCGAGGATCACCGTGAGCTGCGCGATGCAGATCACGGCCAGGATCAGCCAGCGGGCGGCGTGCCGGCCCGTCGGCTGAAGGGTGGTGGCTTCCGAGGCCACAGAGGTCATACAGGCTCCCTGTACGGTGCGAGCGGATGCTTTACACCGTACAGGGAGAGCTATACGCCGTACAATTGAATTACTGCGGCATGCCCCGAGGGGCGGTGCGGCATGCCCCGACGGGCGGTGGCATACCGCGAGGGGCGGTGGCATACCGCGACGGGCGCTTGGGGAGGGCTTTGCCAGGGGGCCCATCGACCCCCTAGGGGAAGACCCGGAGCGAGGGGAAGGCCGCGAGTCTCATCGGCTCGCTGGGCCTTCCGGGGCCGCTCTAGACCTTCCGGGTCAGGTCGTAGAAGGTGGCGCTGCCGACGGTGACCTTCTTGAAGGTCTTCTCCACCCAGGAGCTGATCTTCGACGAGCCGCCCTGGCCGCCTCCGGGGCCGCCGAAGCCGCCCCGTCCGCCACCGATGAAGTAGTGGATCTTCCCGTCCGCCACATACCTCTTGAACTGGGCGAGGGTCGGCGACGGGTCGCTCCCGTTGAAACCGCCGATCGCCATCACCGGCTTCTGAGTGGCGAGTTGGTAGCTCGCGGCATTCTGGGAGCCGATGGCCGCGGCGGCCCAGGTGTAGTCGTCCGCGTCCTTCTCCAGCAGGGCCTTCGCCTTGGCGCCGACCTTGCTGCCGTTGAGCAGGCCGCCCATACCGCCCATCCGGCCGGCGCCGCGCTCACCCATTCCGCCGATCCGGTCGGGGACGGCCTGCCCGCCCTGGTTACGGCCCGGGGGGAACGCCTGGCCTGCCGGGCTGCCGTTGCCGTTGGGGTTCGGGTTGCCGTTGGGGTTCGGGTTGCCGTTGGGGTTCCGGTTGGCGTTGGCGTTGGCCTTGTTGCCGGTGTTGTTTCCGGTGTTGTTGCCGGGCCATATGCCCTGGCCGGGGCCGCGGCCGCCGGGGAAGCCTCCGCCTCCAGGTCCGCCCATACCGCCCCGCACCGAAGGCCCTGCCGTGATGATCGAACCGCCCTTGGGTGTGTTGACCGTGTCGAGCGTGTACGCCAGCGGTCCGGCCAGCGCCGCCACCAGCCCGGCCCCGGCCGCGAGCACGGCGACCCCGCGGCCTGTCCGCACCCCGCGGCCCGTCCGCACCCCGCGGCCCGTCCGCACCCCGCGGCCCGTCCGCACCCGCGCCTCACCCCGTACCGCTGGTCCCGTCCGCCGCAGGGGCACCAGCAAGCCCAGCGCCCCCACCGCCCCCAGCGCCGCCACCGTCCAGCGCAACCACGGCAGCCAGTCCGGTGAACGGTCCAGCAGCACGCACGACCAGACGGCGGTCACCGCGACCGTCGCGGCCAGCACGACCGACGCCAGCCGCCCGCCGCGCCGCCACAGCAGCGTCGTGCCCATCCCGACCAGCGCCGCGATATACGGGGCCAGCGCGATGTTGTAGTACTGGTGGAAGATCCCGGACATGAAGCTGAAGGTCGTGAACGTCATCAGCAGCGCCCCGCCCCAGACCAGGAACTCCGCCCGCTGACCGGCCTGTTCGGCTTGCTGGGCCTGTTGGGCCTGCTCGGCCTGTTGGGCCGGTTGGGCCTGTTCGGCTCGTTCGGGCTGCGCAGCGGGGTTCGCCCGCCGGGCTCGCCACAGCACGCACACCGCCACGACCAGCAGGATCAGCGCGGCGGGCAGCAGCCAGGCGATCTGCCCGCCCATGTCGGCCGAGAAGAGCCGGGTGATACCGGTCTCCCCCCATCCGCCGCCTCCGCCGGCCCCGCCGGGACGAGCACCGCCCCCGCCGACGCTGCCGGTCTCGTCGCCGGTGATCCGCCCGAGGCCGTTGTAGCCGAAGGTCAGCTCCAGGAAGCTGTTGTGCTGCGAGCCGCCGATGTACGGGCGCGAGGCCGCCGGCCACAGCTCGACGATCGCCACCCACCAGCCGCCCGACACCACGATCGCCAGCCCGGCGAGCAGCAGCTGCCCGAGCCGCCGGCGCAGCGCGACCGGCGCACAGCAGGCATGGACCACGGCGAGCGGCGGCAGGATCAGCCACGCCTGCAGCGTCTTGGTGAGAAACCCGAGCCCGAAGCAGACCCCGGCCAGCACCAGCCACTTCGTACGGCCGTCCTCCAGGGCGCGCAGCACGGCGGCAATCGCGCAGACCATCAGCAGACACAGCAGCGCGTCCGGGTTGTTGAAGCGGAACATCAGCGCCGCGACCGGCGTCACCGCCAGCACCCCGCCCGCGAGCAGCCCGGCGCCCGCGCCGAACCTCCGTCGTACGGCCGCGTACAGCACGCCGACCGTCGCCACGCCCATCAGCGCCTCGGGCACCAGGACCGCCCAGGAACTGAGCCCGAAGAGCCGTACGGACAGCGCCATCGGCCACAGCGCGGCGGGCGGCTTGTCGACGGTGATGGAGTTCGCCGCGTCGGAGGAGCCGAAGAAGAATGCCTTCCAGCTCTCGCTGCCGGCCTGTACGGCGGCCGAGTAGAACTGGTTGGCGTACTCGGACGCGGACAGGCTCCACAGGTAGAGCACCGCCGTGACCAGCAACAACGCCAGCAGCGCGGGCCTCGCCCAGCGTGGATCCGTGGGGTGGCCGCGCAGGATCCGCGCGGGCGCGGACGGCGTGGGGGACGGGTGCGGGGTCATCGGGTGCTCCTGGGGATGCCGTTCAGGTCGTGCCGGTCGTGCAAGTCGTGCCGGTCGTGCCGATCGCGTGGGCCGTACGACTCGTGCCCCTCACCCGAGCCGTGCCGCTCCTCCCGGCGCTCACGCTCCGGAAAGACCCAGGCGCGGAAGAGCAGGAACCGCAGCACCGTCGCCGCGAGGTTGGCCGCGATCAGCACCGCGAGTTCGGTGCCGTGCGAGGCATTGCCGCTGGCGGCGTCGAGGGCGGCGAGAGAGCCGCTGGTCAGCGCGAGCCCGATGGCGAAGACCACCAGCCCCTGGGCCTGATGGCGGATCGCCCGGTCCCGCCCCCGTACGCCGAAGGTCAGCCGACGGTTGGCGGCGGTGTTGCCGAGCGCCGACACCAACAGCGCGGCCGCGTTGGCCAGTTGGGGCCCCAGCCCGAGCCGGAAGAGGGAGTACAGGGCGAGATAGCACAGCGTGCTGAGCCCGCCGACGACGCAGAAGCCGACCAGCTGGCGCGCCAGCCCGCCCGGCACCCCGGACAGTTCGCGGTCCCGCGGGTCGTCCCCGAACGGCCGGGCCAGCCGGTCCAGCGGCAGCGCGCCGGTCGCCAGGGCCCGCCCCACCCGCCATACGCCCTTGAGGTCATCCGTGGCCGTCCGCACGATGTGCACGGTGCTGTTCGGGTCGTCGACCCAGTCCACCGGCACCTCGTGGATCCGCAGCCCGGCCCGTTCCGCCAGCACCAGCATCTCGGTGTCGAAGAACCACCCGGTGTCCTCGACCATCGGCAGCAGCCGTTCCGCCACGTCTCCCCGTATGGCCTTGAACCCGCACTGCGCGTCGGAGAAGCGCGCGGCGAGCGAGCCGCGCAGGATGAGGTTGTACGTACGGGAGATGAACTCCCGCTTCGGCCCGCGAACGACGCGTGAGCTGCGGCTGAGCCGGGAGCCGATCGCCAGGTCCGAATGCCCCGAGATCAGCGGTGCGACCAGCGGCAACAGCGCGTTGAGGTCGGTGGACAGATCGACGTCCATATAGGCCAGCACCGGCGCCTCGGAGAGCGACCACACGGTGCGCAGCGCCCTGCCGCGCCCCTTCTGCTCCAGCCGTACCGCCGTGACCTCGTCGATCGCGTCGTCGAGCCGGGCGGCGACGTCCGGCGTACGGTCGGTGCTCGCGTTGTCGGCGATGGTGATCCGGAACCCGTAGGGGAAGGTCCGGGCAAGGTGCTCGTGCAGGCGCCGGACACACGGTTCAAGGTCACTCTCCTCGTTGTGGACGGGAATGACCACATCGAGCACGGTCGCGATCCGCCCGAGTGGCAGATGCTGACGTGGCGGCAGGGAGCCCAGTGGAGTGCGGGGCGGCTGAGTCGTCGTCATGGCAACGACACTCGTCAACCGCCCTGTCATGGCCGTGTGCTGAGCCTGTGCCGGTGCTGTGAGTCCGCGGTGGCGCCGGGCGGATCACCTGCGGAGGGCCGCCTCAGGGATGATCGGACGCGCTCACACCGCGGCGACGATCGGGCGGCCGCCGGAGTGCGCCACCGGGAGCGTCACCGTGAACACCGTCCGGCCCGGCACGCTCGCGACCTCGACCGTGCCGCCGTGCGCGGCCACCACGGCCTGCACGATGGCCAGCCCCAGGCCGGTGCTTCCGGCGGCCCGTGACCGCGAGGCATCACCGCGCGCAAACCGCTCGAAGACATGCGGGAGCAGCTCGGCCGGGATGCCGGGCCCGTCGTCCTGCACCTCCAACTGCACGACGCCGCCTCGAACGCCTCCGCCACCGCCCTTGGAGGCACCGCCGTCGACGCCTCCGTACGCGCCTGCCGGCCCCGCAGCGCGCACCCGCGCCGTGACCGTCGTCCCCTCCGGGGTGTGCGTACGGGCGTTGGCCAGCAGGTTCACCAGAATCTGGTGCAGCCGGCCGCCATCGCCGCAGACCAACGCCGGCTCTTCCGGCAGCTCCAACCGCCACCGGTGGCCGGGCCCGGCCACCCGCGCATCGCTAACCGCATCCACCACCAGCGGCGAGAGATCGGTGCTCTCGTACGAGAGCGGGCGCCCGGAATCGAGCCGGGCGAGCAGCAGCAGGTCCTCCACCAGCCCGGTCATCCGCTCCGCCTCCGACTCGATCCGCCGCAGGGCGTGCCGGGTCGCCGGCCCGGGCCGCTCGTTCCCGCGCCGGGTCAGCTCGGCATAGCCCCGGATCGACGCCAGCGGCGTACGCAGCTCATGGCTGGCGTCGGCGACGAACCGCCGGACGCGCATCTCGCTCTCCTGGCGGGCCGAGAGCGCCGAGCCGACGTGCCCCAGCAGCCGGTTCAGCGCCGCACCGACCTGCCCCACCTCCGTACGCCCGTCCGCCTCGGACTCCGGCACCCGGACGTGCAGCACCACCTCACCCTGGTGGAGCGGGAGTTCGGAGACGCGGGTGGCGGTGGCGGCGACCCGGCGCAGCGGCCGCAGTGCGAAGCCGACCATGGAGGAGCCGGCGATACCGGCCGCGATCAGCCCGGCGACCGTCACGCACTCCTCGATGACCACGAGCCGGCCGACCGTGTCCTGGACATGCCCGAGCGGCAGCCCGAGCAGCAGCGAGCCGTCGCCGGTGGACCGCACGCGATAGTCGCCGAGCCCGGGGATCTCGGCGGTGTGCACCTCACCGTCCCGCGGCACCGCGCTCAACGCCCTGACCTGGGCCCGGGTCAGTCCCGCCAGCCTCTCGCGCGGATCCCGGCTCGTCGAATCGCCCAGCCTCGCCCCGGGGTCGACCCTGCCGTCGGGTCCGATCAGCGCTCCCACGGTCCCCAGCGGCTGGCCCCCCATCGCCACGAAGTCGAGCGGTCCGCCGCCCGGAGGAGCATGCGACCGAAGCCCCTGCGCCCGCCCGACGGACTCGCCCAGCTGCTTGTCCAAGTTCCCCTGCAGATAGGAGTGCAGCGCGATCGTCGTCACCACTCCGATGACGGCCCCGACGACGGCGATCAGCGCCACGGCCGACACCACGAGCCGCGCCCGAAGCGACCAACGGCGGCGAAGACCGAACTTGGCGCTCCACACGCCGGACTCGCTCCCTCGAAGACCGGACTTGTCCCTCCGAAAACCGGACGTGTCGCTCCCCACACCGGACTCGCCGCTCCGAAGACCGGACGTGCCGCTCACCACCCGCCTTACCCAGCCGGCTTGATCAGATAGCCCGCACCCCGCCGGGTGTGGATCATCGGCTCCCGCCCCGCGTCGATCTTCCGCCGCAGATACGAGATGTACAGCTCCACGACGTTCGCCTGGCCGCCGAAGTCATAGCTCCAGACCCGGTCGAGGATCTGCGTCTTGCTCAGCACCCGCCGCGGATTGCGCATCAGATAGCGCAGCAACTCGAACTCGGTGGCCGTCAGATGGATCTCCCGGCCGTCCCGCCACACCTCATGGCTGTCCTCGTCGAGCACCAGATCGCCCACGGTCAGCTGCGAGGTGCTGCGTGCTGCGGCCGCCCCGGCCCGCCGCAGCAGCCCCCGCAGCCGCGCCACCACCTCTTCCAGGCTGAACGGCTTGGTGACGTAGTCGTCGCCCCCCGCCGTGAGCCCGGCGATCCGGTCCTCGACCGCGTCCTTGGCGGTCAGGAACAGCACCGGTACGTCCGGGAGTTCACGCCGCAGCCGACCGAGCACCGTCAGCCCGTCCATGTCGGGCAGCATGACGTCGAGCAGCACCGCGTCCGGCCGCCAGCTGCGGGCGCTGCGCAGGGCACCCGCGCCGTCCCCCTCCGAGCGGATGTCCCAGCCCTCGTAGCGCAGCGCGAGCGACAGCAGATCGGCGAGCGAGGACTCGTCGTCCACGACCAGCACCCGTACGGGGCTGCCGTCGGCCCGCAACAGCTCCGGCTGCTTGCCGGGCGCGCCCCTGGAGGACGAGGCCGCGGCCGGCGCACGAAGGGAGGCTGAGGACGACGAAGTCACGGTCATGCCGCAGAGCCTGACCCACCCCCGTGAGAGCTTCCTTTCCCCTTTCTGTGAATCTCCTGAGAAACCACTTCGGCCGTCTCCCGAGAACCCCGTCCACGCATCTCCCGAGCAGCCACCTCCCCCGTGCTTCTCCGCCGCGCCCCGGGCCGCCTTTCCCCCGCGCTCTTGTCCCCCGTGGCTCTGTCCCCGTTCCTCTTCGCAGCCCCCGTTATCGCAGTCCCCCGTACCCCCTTCGCAGCCCCCCGTTCCCCGTCCCTCCGCCCCTTTTGCCTCGGTCCCCTTCCTCCCCGTCCCCTGCCGCAACGGACCTGGGCCGCCCCCCGCGCGGTCCAGGTCGATCACCACTTCCCCAGCATCGCATCCACCACTGACAATCCCCCTGACCAGCAGTTTTCCCTCTTCCGCAGCCCCACCCCGGCCGCGCTCCGCCCCACCCCGTACCGTCGCCCCCATGAGACTCCTCGCCCTCTCCGGCAGCCTGCGAGCCCGCTCGTCCAACGGGGCGGTACTGCGCTCCGCCCTCGGCTTCTGGGACGGGCCGGCCACCACCGCGGACATCGGCGCGCTGCCGCACTTCAACCCTGATCTGGACGGCGAGGACGCCACGCCCCCCGCCCCTGTGGCCGCCCTGCGCAAGGCCGTTGAGGCCGCCGATGCGCTGCTCCTCGTCAGCCCCGAGTACGCGCACGGGGTCCCGGGCGTCCTCAAGAACGCGCTCGACTGGCTGGTCAGCAGCGGCGAGTGCGTCCACAAGCCGGTGGCGGTGCTCACCGCCTCCCCGTTCCCCACCGGCGGCGACCACGCCAACGCCCAGCTCCGCGAGACCCTGCGCATGATGACCGGTGACGTCGTCACAGCCGCCTGCCGCGAAATCCCCGCCATCGGCCCGAAGATCGACGCCGTCACCGAACGGGTCACGGACGAGCCCACCCTCGCCGACCTGGCGACGGCCATGTCTCACCTCGCCGCGGCCGTCACCGCCCCGTCCACCCCTGACCCGGCCTGAGGCACCAGGGCAGCCGGCCTGAGGTCCCGGGGTGATCCGCGCTCAAGCCCCGGGTGGTCCAGCCTCAAGCGCCGGTCTGCCCGCCCGCCGCCCCCTCACACCCCGAACAGCCGCGCCGCATTCCCGTAACAGACCCCCCGCAGCCACTCCTCCCCCATCTCCAACCGGGTCAGCGCCTCCAGCGCATGGGCATACCCGTAGGGGATGTTGGGGAAGTCGCTGCCGAACAGCACCCGGTCGCCGAGGTCCGCGAGCCGGCCGCGTTCCGCCCGCGGAAACGGTGCGTCCCGCTCGGAGAAGTCCGTGAAGGCCATCGTCGTATCGAGGTGCACACCCGGATAGCGCTGCGCGAGGTCCAGGAAGTCGGCGTACTCCGGCATCCCCATATGCGCGACGATCAGCCGCAGCCGAGGGTGGCGGGCCAGCAACCGCGCGATCGGCTCGGGCCCGGTGTGCTTACCCGGCACGGGACCCGACCCGCAGTGGACGACCACCGGCACACCCGCCTCCGCCACCGCGCCCCACACCGGGTCGAGCAGCGCATCGGCCGGGTCGTACGCCCCCACCTGCACATGCGCCTTGAAGACCCGTACCCCGTCGGCCAGTTCGGTCCGGACATACGCCGCGGCCGCCTCCTCCGGGAAGAACGTCGCGGTCCGCAGGCAGTCGGGTGTACGGGCCGCGAAGTCGGCGGCCCATCCGTTGAGCCACTGCGCCATCCCCGGCTTGTGGGGATAGATCATCGACGTGAACGCCCGTACGCCGAAGCCCCGCAGCACCTCCAGCCGCTCGTCCTCCTCGAAGCGGTACTCGATCGGCCATCTGCGGCCCACCAGCGGCCCGGCGGCGTCGAAGTACGCCCAGACCTTCGCCATCACCCGCGCGGGCATGAAGTGGGTATGCACATCGATCAGCCCCGGCAGCCCCAACCCCCGCCAGAACGCACCGACCCGCTCATCACCGTCCGCCACTGCGGCCCCCTCCCGACGCTCCCTGCCCTCCAGCAGGCCACCCGCCCATTTCCCGGCCTACCAGCCCTATCAGGCCAGCCACCATGCCTACCAGTGCCACTCGGCCCACTAACGCCATTGCGGCCCACTAACGCCACTGCGGCCCGCCAGCCCCACTAGTTCGACCAGTCCCCAACAGGGCCCAACCCCCACCTGGCCCGGCCCGGCCCGGCCGTACCTGACCTGGCTGTACCTGACCTGATCTGACCTGGCCCGCCACCCTCCCGCGGATCAGAACAAGCCCTCCTGCTCCCCCTCCCGCTCCCTCGTCCGGAGCGCCGCCGCCCGAACCGGAACGGTCGTCACCCGCCCCGAGGCGGCCCCCAGCACCCACCCCGACAACCCCCTGGCATCCAGCACCGCAACCACCCCACGCCCCTCTCCGCCGGCCACTCCACCGACCACCCCAGCCGCCCCTCCCCCGAAATCCCCGACCTCCCCTGCCCTCCCGGCCTCGCCGACCTCCCCGGCCAGCCGCACATACACATCCGAGCCCACCCCGGCCAGCACCTCCCCCACGATCTCCGCGCCCGCCGTCATTCCGCCCAGCTCCGCCACCTCATGCGGAATACGGTCGAGCCCGAACAGCTCCGAATGGTCCGTACAGGCGAACGCCACCGGCTCCAGCGCTTCCGGCCAGCCCGCCAGTTCTCGTGCTCTGTCGTGCAGTTGGGCCAGCTCGGCGGCCCGCTCCGACACGGGCGGCAGCTCCCCGCGTGCCGCCCGCTTCGCCGCCTTCGCGAACCGGTCGGGCACCGCCAGCGCGCTCCCCAGCAGCGCCTCCGCCCGCCGCGCCGCCATCAGGGGCCCGCGCCCCAGCCAGGCGTACGCGATCGCGCCCTGCTCCACCAGGCGCGCCGAGCCGCGCTCGGCCGCCGTGATCCCCACCTTGAGCAGACCGGGTCCGAAGTACGCGAGATAGACGCCGTACGGGCGCGGATCGTCGGCCATCGTGTCGGCGGCCACCGACCGCGAGCGGTCCAGCTGCGCACAGCGCGCGCACTGGTCCTTGGCGCTCGCACCGTCGAGCACCGCCGCATACGGGCAGACGATCCAGCCCCCGGCCCGCCGCACCCCCAGGCAGCGCCGCTCACCCTGCGCCGCGAACGCCAGCCGTTTGCCCGCGGGGAGCATGCTGACCCGCTCCTCGCCCCGCTCGGCGCAGTACCAGCCGAGCCGCTGCCCGAACGGCCCCTCCGGCCCCGGCACCGACCCCGTACCTCTACCCGACCCGCCGCCTGACCAGCGAGGTCCCGTACACCGCCACACATCGCCAGCGTACGACCGCCCACTGACAACGCCCCGCCACCGCACCACACCCCGCCCGCCCAGCCCCGGGCCTCCCCCGCACCGCCCCGGGGCCCCCACCTCACGCCACCATCCCACCCCCACCGCCACCGGCCCCAGCTCCAGTCCCAGTCCCAGCCCCCCGGAACGTGCTCCGATACGCCCGCGGCGACACCCCCAACGCCGACTGGAGATGCGCACGCAGCGAGGCCGCCGTCCCGAAGCCCGCCTCCGCCGCGATCCGGTCCACCGTCAGCTCCGTCTCCTCCAGCAACTGCCGTGCCCGCTCGATCCGTTGCTGGGTCAGCCACTGCAGCGGCGAGACCCCGACCTCCTCCCGGAAGCGCCGGGTGAAGGTCCGTACGCTCATCGCCTCCCGAGCCGCCAGCTCCCGCAGGCTCAGCGGCCGGTCCAGGTGCTCCAGCGCCCAGGCCCGCGCCGCCCCCGTGGAGGACACCTGCGGCTCCGGCATCGGCCGCCGGATGTACTGCGCCTGGCCGCCCTCCCGGTGAGGCGGCACGACCGTCCGCCGGGCGACATCGTTGGCCACCGCCGCCCCATGGTCACACCGGACCATGTGCAGACACAGATCGATCCCCGAGGCGACCCCGGCCGCCGTCAGCACATCCCCCTCGTCCGTGTACAGCACCTCCGCATCCAGCTCGACGGCCGGGAACAGCCGGCGGAAGTCGTCCACCGACCGCCAGTGCGTGGTCGCTCGCCGCCCGTCCAGCAATCCGGCCGCGGCCAGCACGAACGCCCCCGTGCAGATCGACGCGACCCGGGTCCCGGGCCGGATCCGCCGCAGCGCGTCTGCCAGCTCCGCACCCAGCCGTCCGGCACACTGCTCCTCCCCCGGGCCGTAGTCCGCGTTGGCCGCCGGTACGACCACGGTGTCGGCCTCCGCCAGCGCCTCCGGACCGTGCGCGACGTTCACCGTGAAGTCGGTGTCCGTACGCACCGCACCGGGCCGCAGCGTGCAGGTCACCAGCTCGTACAGCGGCTCCCCGGTGGCCGACCGGGCCTCCCCGAAGATCCGGTGCACGATCCCCACCTCGATCGGCAACATCCCGTCCCGCACCAGCACGGCCACCCGATGCCGCCGCCCCTCGCCACTCACACGTCTCACACCACTCACACCCATCACGCACCTCTCCCACCCCACACCCATGACCCGACCCCATGGCCTGCCTCCACGGCCCGATCCCATAGCCCGATCCCATGGCCCGACCTCATGGCCCGATCCTTGCACTCTATGACCATCCGGCCACTCGTGCGCCCTCCCGCTCACCCCGGACAGTGGACGCCATGAAGGTCCTCTGGCTGTTCGCGCACCCCGACCAGCGCTCCCTGAGCGGCGCCCTCAAAACGGAGGGCCTGCGCACCCTCGAATCCCACGGCCACCAGTACCGCGTCTCCGACCTGTACGCCATGAAGTGGAACCCGGTGGTCGACGCCCCCGACTACGACCACGACCCGACCGACCGCCTCCTGGTCGGCGAGGTCTCCGAACGCGCCTACACCCACGGCCACTTGAGTGCCGACATCGCCGCCGAACAGCAGAAGCTCACCTGGGCGGACACCCTGATCATCCAGTTCCCCCTCTGGTGGTACGGAATGCCGGCCATCCTCAAGGGCTGGTTCGACCGCGTCTTCGTCAAGGGCTTCGCCTTCGGCCTCACCGACCCCGCCACCGGCCGCCCCCGCCGCTACGGCGACGGCCGACTCACCGGCAAGCGCGCCATGGTCATCACCACCGCCGGCGCCCGCGCCGCGACCCTCGGCCCCCGAGGAGTCAACGGCGACCTCAACGACCTCCTCTTCCCCCTCCAGCACGGCACCCTCTGGTACACCGGGATCTCCGTCGTCCCGCCCCTCCTGATCCCGAGTGCGGACCGCGCCACCCCCACCGCCTACGGGACCGCCACCGCCCGCCTACGGGAGCGCCTGCACACCCTCCCCACCACCGAGCCGCTCCCCTTCCGGCACCAGAACACCGGCGACTACGACGACGACCTCCTCCTGCACCCCCACCTGGCCCCGCCCCCCACCGGCCCGGCCGCCCACTACACCGCCCCGCCACCCCCGACCCACGACTGAACGCAAAAAAGGCCGTAGGCCCAGCGGAAGAATTCCACTGGGCCTACGGCGTCAGTAGCGGGGACAGGATTTGAACCTGCGACCTCTGGGTTATGAGCCCAGCGAGCTACCGAGCTGCTCCACCCCGCGTCGGTAACCTGAACACTACGCGACTCCCGCCCCAACGCCTAATCGTTTCTCCCACCCCACCACCCACAGACCCCGACCACCCCCACCCGCACCGTCCACCCACGTCCGCGCGACGGCCGACGAGCCCCACGCGGTCCGTTGCCACGGAAGCGGCCCCGCTCATCGTTGGACGCGTCGCCGCTCTCCAACGCCGTCGCGTTGTCCGGGCGGGACGCCTGGGCGGCCCGCAGACCAAGAGGACGACCCGATGCGGCGTCCACGACGACTCCCTCACCCGAAACCACTGACCCACACACAGGTACGGCAACTCTGCGCGTCCGGCTTGCGTAAAGGCTGCCCGCCCCCGGCTGCACGCCGTACCCTCTTGTCATGAATTCGTTAACGGCCGCCTTTTGGGGGGCGTTTGGCGGTTTTGCGATGGAGGCGCTCGACTTCATCCGAGCGGTCCGGTGGCATCGCAAAGCTCCGTGGCACATCCAGTCGGCCTCTTCGGACCTTGGCCAGGCGCCTGCCCATAGGGATGTACGGCCCGGAGAGGAGAACTTGCCCGCCACGGGCTTCGGCGCCTACCTGACCTCCGCGGTCTTTCGGATCGTGGTCTCCGGGGGTATCGCGGGCGCAATCGCAGCGAGCGCCCCTGAGGGATCGATCACGCCGTGGCTGTCGCTCATCTCGGGTGTGGGTTCGCTCATGATCGTGGAGCGGATCCTCACGTTGATCCCGCTGCTCGTCAGATACGGCAAGGATGCCGTTGTCGGAATGGTGGAGGCGCAGCAGGCGCAGCAAGCGCAGCAGCAGTCGCAGGCGCTGCCACCCCCCGGACCGACAGACCCCGGGCCGACAGACCCCGGGCCGACAGTCCCCGGACAGGCGACTCCGGGCAGTCCTTCCACAGGCATTGCAAGCACCGCGTCGTCCCCTGCTCAGCCGGATCCAGGCCCGGGGGGAGTGGTTCAGTGATGGCGATCGCAGCAGAGTCCTTTGCCGGTCGGTTCTTGGCAGCCGCCTCCCGGCGTGGACCGGCGTTCCGTCCCCCGCGCCCTGCCGGACCGCACGGCGGAAAACCTCCGCGCATGTTCATCCGGCGCTTGAGCGTCATTGCAGCCAGCGGAGCCCGACTGCGCATGTGCGCGAAGCAACTGCGTACCGAGTTGTTCGCGCTGCCGGCTGAGACACGTATCAAGGCCAGGGACGCCCTGCACGAGCTGGCCTACGACATCACTCAGTTTCAAATGTTGATCCAGCGGCTGATCCTGCACGCCGAGGTGGTTCTGGAGTTCGACGGCGTGGTGAACAATTCCCAGTTTGCTCAGACGTACCGGGTTCTGCGCGACGACGTGCGTGCACGTTGGGGCGAGCTGCAAGAGCAGGTGCGCGGGCGCTTTACCGAGCTGGGGGCGAGTGGCGTCGAGGCCGGACTGCTGGCACTTCTCTCCGAGGTGGGAGATGAAGCGCGCATGGGCCTGGCCATGCTCCGAAGGGAGCGGTACGTGCGTCTGGTCGGGTTTTCCGAGGCCCAATCGCGGTTGCGTGCGGTCCACGAGGTGATGGCTTCCGTGGAGCGCTTCATCGAGTCAGCAGCCAACGACTTCTCCGGTACCGACCTGACGCGAATCGACCCCGGCACTGCCTATCTGGACTGGCTCCAGTGGGATGAGGCGACGCGTTGGCCGCCAGACTGGGAGGACAGAATCCGGCGGATGTCGAACGAGCCTGAACCGGGACAGTTCGTGATCCGGCCGAGGGATGCGGAGAGCAGGTCGGGCCGGCTCGCGGACGCATAGCCGCTCTTCAACGCCCAGAGATCGCGGGTCGGCGGGGAGTTGCCGATCGTCGCGCCGCATAAGCAGCGCTCGGCCCGGCGCCTGGCACTGCCGTCCGAGTGCGTGACGGCGCTCCGCGCGCAGCGCACTCAGCAGATCGCCGACCGGAAGGCGGCCGGCGAGACCTGAAGGGGAACGGGCACGACCTGGTCTCCACCACAAACACCAGAGGCCCCGTCGATCTCTCGACGGGGCCTCTGGCCTGCTGTGCGCTCGGCAGGATTCGAACCTGCAACCTTCTGATCCGTAGCTCTGAAGAGATCGGCCATTGGAGGTCATACAGGCTGCCGCGACGCTTGTGAGGGCCGATGTCGGGCACTGCCGGCTGTTGGGGTTGCTGTACTTCGTCGCTGTACCGCACGATCCTGACTGGGGGTGAGAACGTGCAGCGAAAACGGACCGAACGAGATGTCGCTGGCGGCTCTCGCTGCTCTCTGTGCCGGTGCTTCCTATGTTGTCCGGGACGGCACGACGTCCGCCGATTCAACTGAGGCGGCCGCGCTCCTCAGCGTTGCGCCGGAGACTACCTGCGGCCGGCTTTCGAAGGCACCGTCATTCGTGGAGCTGAGCTGCCTTGGGTCACGCCGCTCACATGCCTGAGGCGGGCTCCTGTGCGTCTTCGAGCAGGAAGGTCTCGCCTTCGCCGAAGTCTGGGGCTTGGAAGGGATTTGTCGCCGGTGGCGGCGATGCTGCGGTGGAGCAGCGGGGTTGCCTTTCCAGCGCGGAGAACAGCGATGTTGGATCGATGAGAGATCTCCTTTCGTTGCCGGTCCCTGAAGGGCCTGGTGTGCCGTGACCGGGACAGCGGTCCTACAGCTTGGTCATCTTGGCGTACGGGCTCAAAATCCGCATTTGCGACGAGCCGAAATCCACGAGCACGGCGATTCCGTCCTCGATGCCGATCACCCGGCCGAGGCCGTGCATGTCGTGTGTGACCTGGTCGCCCACGGCGAACTGCTTGAGAGCCGGTGTGACCGGGGCCTTGAAGGGGCTGGTAGGCAAATGACGCTTCGGTGCTACAGGCTTTGTCATCGTCCTCAGTATGAGCCTATGTGCATCCCGTTCGCTGCGGCCGTCGGCACAGATACTGGACGGCACCAACCGCTTGAGGAGCGAGGCTAGTCGATCATGGGCGTGACCTGCGGATTCCCTGCCTTGGGCGGAGTCCGGTCGCGTGTACTCCCCTGCACCCCCTTGCTCCCGCATTCATGACGGTGGCGGTACGGCGGCCCGCCCCTTGCCGGCCTGCATGCCCGGAGCGCTCTCCCCTCGGGACTTCCACGTGGTCCAGCCCCTGAGCTACGGGCGCCTGCGTAACTGCTCCGCTCGCCGTGGTGGTGGGTGACTGCGACCCCGTCTCGCGTGGAGGGCGTCGGCGATGGCCCCCATCCGGTCGGTAACCGCCTCGGTGCCTGCTTCCGTGAGCGCTTCGTACTTGCGTGGCTTGTTGGCGGCCGACGGCCGTGCCCCCCCCAGCCAAGTGGGCTGCCTGGACGTCAGTGACGGAGTCGCCGATCAGCACGCACTCGGACGGTCCGACCTCAAGTAGCTCGGCACCGCACGCTGGACGCCTTCCTGGCGTACTGGCTGGAGTCGATCGTGAAGCCCAACCTGGCCCCGCTCTCCTACGTCTCGTACGAGGGGTCTGTACGGCTCTATATCGCGCCGCACCTCGGTTCGAGGCGCTTGGACAAGCTGACCGTGCGGGATGTGCGGGAGTGGCTGACCAAGCTGGCGACGATCTGCCAGTGCTGCGCCCAGGGGAAGGACGCCAAGCGTGCTCCCAGTCGTCGGCGCTGCTGTGCTGCTGGTGAGTGCTGTGAGGCGTACCCGTCCCGCCGGGTGATCCAGGCTGCTCGTGATGCGCTGCGGGCCGCTCTGACGCACGCGGTCTCGGAAGAGGAGATCGGGAAGAACGTCGCGGCCCTGGAGAAGGTGCCCAAGCCCCGTCGGCCCCGGATCAAGCCGTGGTCGGTGGTGGAAGCGGGTCAGTTCCTCGCGGACGGGGTGGCCCGTGAAGACCCGCTCTTCGCGGCCTGGGTGCTCGTGCTCTGCCTCGGGCTGCGGCGCGGCGAGGTTCTGGGCCTCACCTGGAAGTCCGTCGACTTCGAGGCGGGTGAGCTGTGCGTGGATCACCAGATCCACCGAGCGGGGCGTCAGATCCTGCATCGCGAGACCAGGACCGAGGAGTCGGACGATTTCCTGCCGCTGCCCGCGCTCAGCCTCAAGGCGCTCCGGATGCGCCGCGCTCAGCAGATCGGGGACCGGAAAGCGGCTGGTGATCTCTGGCAGGACAGTCACGAGCTGGTCTTCACGACGAAGTACGTCACTCCGATCGAGCCGGGGAACCTCACCCGGATGCTCCTGATCGCCCTGAAGGTCCACCCGAAGGTCGCGCAGCGCATCCTGCGGCACTCGCAGATCGCGATGACGATGGGCGGCACCGGCTGACCCGGTTGCTGTACTTCACTGCTGTACGGCACGACAAAGCCCCCTCCGGAAGATCCCGGTGGGGGCTTTGACCTGCTGTGCGCTCGGCAGGATTCGAACCTGCAACCTTCTGATCCGTAGGCGGGTGCAGCACCATCACGGGTTGCTCGCCTGCTGGGAGCTGTCTGCTCGTCTACCGGCTGCGGGGGTTGCCGCCGTGTGCTGTTGTACGCCTCTGTTGATGTCAGCTACTGATGTCACGCCACGTGCCTTGGCCCGCAGGTCCGGTCGACGGCCCCTTTCATCGCCGCCCCGGGCAAAGCGGGCCAGAGATCTCTGAACCAGTACCCACAGGGCGGGCGATCGTATAGCCTCGGGTTGAGGCCGTGGCGACGGCCGCGGTTGTGTCTTGGCCCGTGCCCACGACGCTTTAGCAGCCGAAAGTTCAGTCATCGCGATCACCTCGGTCAGTCATGCCTTCACGCATGTCTGCCCTGACGCACGGGGTTGGGACAGACAAGAGGACGGCGTGATGGGTCGAAGCGCTCACGGCGATGCAATGCCCGTATACCTTCAAAAGGCAACGCTCGCCAACGTGGTCACCGTTGTCGACTACCTGCAAGACGTTCTGCGCTATTCCGCTCCCGACCGCGCCAGCCACGGGTGGGCGAGAATGTGCATGTACCAAGCGAGCGACGCCATGGATACGGCAGGGCGGCTGGCAGGAGTAATCGCCGCCCAGCTGGCAGAGGATGGGCTGGGGCAACAGGGCATTCAGAAATTGCTCCACTCCGATGAAGAGCGGCTCCGTACCGCACAACCACAGAGACTTCCCGGGCTCTCATATCGCAAAGAAGATCTGAGCCACATGCCTGCATGGATCTACGAGCAGGTTCAATGTTCGGTGGCAGTTGTGTCGCTGGGGCTACATCAAGTTTCCAACAAGAGCAAAGCAAAGACGCAGGGCTGGTTTCGCCACTGCCTCTACCAGCTGTCGTTCATCATGGATGAGCTCGGAGGACTCAACCAGCTGATAGCTGCAGCGAATGCCGAAATCATGGATCGGGACACCTTGGCCCGGTATCAGCATCTTTTTCAGCAACGTTCCAGGTCCGAGATGCCGAGCAACGAGGACAAGGCATACCTTGCTGGGCTGCAAGGCCGACCAGCCATCGAAGAGGCCACGTGGGAGATGATCGGACGCTCCCAAGCCAAGACGCGCAAGACCTCGCCGAAGAGCAACTCTCACGAATCACGTGTCCTCCAAGCACTCGCCGCAATGGATTCTTCGTTGCAACCCTCGCGCTGGAAGACCTCGGACGGGAAAACGCTAGCTCGCACTCGGACTACTGCCGTCGCGCACCTCAACGCAATCACCGCTGTCGAGTACTATGACGAAGATTATCCACCACTCTACTGGCTACCACCGACCGAAAGATTCCTGGCCGAAAAGGCTGCGGCCGCAGCATTTAGCGCCGCTGACACCTCGCTCTCGCAATCAACTGACACCAAACACGATGAAGTCCAGGGGAGCGGGCGATGATGGACGCTATTCGCGTAATCCCCATGGGAGCAAGCTTGACCCTGGCCTGCGGCGTTGGGGTGTTCGTCTTCGCGCTGCTTACCATCGGTTTGACGGCAATCTTCCGCGCAGAGAGAAAGGATATTCCGGCGACACTTCGCGCCTTGTCTGGCTGGTTTCCATGGGGTAGCGGAGGCAGGAGGCAACGCTGAAAAGCGCTTAGAGCGCCTTTGGGTCCGCGGGTTGCCACCCTTCCGATGGAGAATCCGTAATCAGCTCACGCCCATCGTGAGCACGCACCCGCGGTCCCCCAGCATCGAGGGCATCGAGAACCCGCACCGCGTATGCCTCCACCATGTGGCTCTCGACCTCGTCGCGGGTGAACCAGCGCACGTCCACGGACTCGTCTGACGTATGCTCCTCGCCACCGACCGGCCGGCAGCGGAAGACCAGGGCTACGACGCCGCGCGTCATGTTCTTGTAGACGCCGGTCAGGCGCTCCGTCTCAACCTTGATGCCGGTCTCTTCCAGAACCTCGCGGCAGGCGCCTTCCTCGGGGCGTTCGTCCAGTTCGAGGACGCCGCCCGGGGCTTCCCAGGCGCCGTTGTCGGCACGCTTGATCACGAGAACGCGGCCGTCCTCGCGGACCACCACTCCGGCCACCGAAACCGAGTGAAGCGACATTGACCGGCCCTCCCGGTTAGCGTTACTCATGTACAGGAGCATAGGAGGACTGAAGGACATGGGCACAGCAGCCTCTAGAGACTCAGGTCAGCCACGGTACCTACAGATCGCGGAAGACCTGGCTCAGCAGATCAGGTCTGGCGTCCTCCCCGCAGGAGCCAAGGTTCCCAGCGAGTCGGAGCTCATGGCCCGCTACTCCGTCTCCCAGGGCACGGCGCGTAAGGCCGTGGCGGAGCTCAGGCCCACCGGCTTGATCGACACCCACCACGGCAAGGGCTCGTTCGTGAAGAGCCAGCCGCCGGTACGCCGTAAGTCGTCCGACCGCTTCCGGCGGTCCCACCGCAAGGCCGGCAAGGCCGCCTACCTTGCAGAGTCCGAGCAGGCCGGGAAGACCGCGGGCGTGACCGTGCTGTACGTCGGTCCCACCGAGGCGCCGGAGGAGATCGCGGAGCGACTGGGAGTCTCCGCCGGCACCAAGGTGCTGGCACGTCGGCGCCTGTACTTCAGCAACGGGACGCCGACGGAGGAAGCGACGTCGTACCTCCCGTGGGACATCGCGGAGGAGATCCCAGAGCTGCTGGCTGAGAACCCTGGGGGCGGCGGCATCTACGCACGCCTGGAGGAGAACGGGCACATGCTGAAGGAGTTCACGGAGACCGTGCGCGCCCGACTCGCCACGAAGCAGGAGACCGGCGCCCTGAGCCTGAGCCCTGGCTCGCCCGTGATTCACCTGGTCCGGAACGCGGAGAGCGAGGACGGCCGGGTGGTCGAGGTCTGCGACACCGTCATGGCCGCTGACCAGTTCGTTCTCGACTACCGCATCCCTGCCGGAGACTGACGCAGCCTCAACTCCTCCAGCCCGTCGCGAAGAAACCTCTCGCGGCGGGTTGACTCATGTGCAGGAGTTGGGCATTCTCATGGCAGCAACTCCTGCACATAAGTACATGAGTGAAGGAGTTCAGGGGCTTCGCGCCCCGTGCATTGCCTGCCTGGACGCCGCCCGGAGGGCCCCGTGACACGGGCCCGAAGGAAGCGGTCGGACCTTCACAACTCAACAGCGTGCGGGCCTCTGAGCCGTCTCCCTCAAGTGACGGCCGCGCGGATGCAAGACCGCGCAATTCATCACTCCGCAGCGCTCTTGCTGCGGCGGTTGCCTCCTCCGCTCGTCCAGCGTCCGCGCTGTACGAGCGGGGTGCGGGGAGCCGGACAACAGCCGTTTCCTTCTCCGACCTCCTGGTCACCGACGCCGCGGCCGCCCTGGCCGCCTGATCCAACTCCACACCAGACGGCGCACGGCCCCGGGGGGCATCCCGGGGCCGCTTTACGAGCCGTCCCACTCGCCAAAGGAGTCGACTCGATGAAGTACATCGTTCCTGTTCAGGCGGCTGTTACCGCCACCGATCACGACCGCGAGCCGACGGCCGCGGAACTGGACGCGATCGACGCCGAGATGCCGCTCATCTCCGCCCAGGTCGAGCTGCTGGACGCGCGGATCATGGTGCTCGACCGGGTGCCGACCGAGCTGGACGAGCGACGCATCCGTCGGGCCCGGCGCAAGGTGCTGGCCGCGCGGCGGGAGCTGCAGAACCTCATCGCCACTGCGGCGTTCGTGCCGGAGGTGGGGGCGTGAGCTTCCAGGACACCGCGCTGACCGCGGCGCACGCGGAGGTCAAGGCCGAGCTGGCCCGCACGGATACCAAGGCCAGTCTGCTGCTGGCGTTCATCGGCGCCATGCTGGCCGGCGCCTGGACGGTCGCCACCAGCGTCCACCTGTCCGCGGCCGCCATCGTGTTCGGGGCGGCCGGGGTGGCGGTGCTGCTGGCCGCGGCCACGTACCTGCTGTGGACGGTCCGCCCGAACCTGGGCGGGGCCCGCCCGCAGGGCTTCCCGAAGTGGGCCACCCTCACCCCCGACGAGATCCGCGACGCCCTGGCCGAGGACGACCGGCCGGCGCACATCGCCACCCTGTCCAGCATCGCGGTGGCGAAGTTTGGGCGCCTGCGTCGGGCAATCGACCTGACGTGCCTGGCCGGGGCTCT
Organism: Streptomyces sp. NPDC026575; assembly: GCF_055567415.1. Classification (NCBI taxonomy): domain Bacteria; kingdom Bacillati; phylum Actinomycetota; class Actinomycetes; order Kitasatosporales; family Streptomycetaceae; genus Streptomyces; species Streptomyces sp. NPDC026575. Next base: position 356,693 of record NZ_JBVHQM010000002.1, on the reverse strand, counting down.
GCTCGTCGTGGCGGCCCTCATCGCGTGGGGCGGTGGCGCATGAGCCTGAGCACCTACCGCGAGGAGCGGCGGGCCGACCAGGCCGCCGAGTCCGAACAGCGCCGCTTGGACGCCGCCGCGGCCGAGGACCGGCGGGCCGAACGGCAGAAGGCTGCCGATGAACGTACTGCGCGGCTGCGGGAGCAAGCCCGTGCCGACAAGCAGGCCGACCGCGCCGACCGCCAGGAGCGGCGGCGGGAGCGTGCCGAGCGCCGCGCGCAGGCCCTGACTCCGGAGCGCATCTACCGCAACGGCACGCTCGCCCTGGTCGTGGCGTCCGGGCTCGCGTCCCTGCCCGCGCAGATCGTTCACTTCGTCGGCATCTCCGTGATGCTGCTGCCCGTCCCGTTGGGGCTGGAGGGTGCCGCCTGGGTGATGGCGGCCGGCGTCGCCTACGCCGACGCACGGTCCGCGCCCGGCTGGGTGCGCTGGCTGCTGCGGTTCCTGGTCGCCGCGTGTGCGGGGTTCGCCGCGTCCATCAACTACGGCTATGGCCTGTCCCTCGCCGACGGTCCGCACGGGCTGTCGGCCGACAACGCGGCGGTGGCCGGCGCCGGGCTTGCCGCCGTCACCGTCCTGGGCCCGGCCGTGTTCGAGATCCGGCAATGGGTTGCCACGCTCGCGGCCCGGGACGAGGACGCCCGCGAGCGCCGCCGGCATGCGGCCCGCCGACGTCGCCACCACAGGGACGTGCTGCGCGTCGCCCGTCGGCTCGTGTCGGCCGCGCCCTACGGCGTGCTGCCTGCCGAGGACGCGTGGCGCAGGGCGTGGGAAGTCGTGCACGGGCCGACCGAACCCGGCATGACGCCCCGGCTGGAGAAGCACGCGGCCGCCGCGGCCACCCGCCTGATCGAGGCGCGTAAGCCGGATGCGGAAGCGGTAGCGCGACGCATTCGCGCGGGGATGACACACCCTCAGTTCGTGCTTCCCGGCACCGGCAACGTCGTACCGCTGCGGCGGGAAAAGTCGCAGGTCGCGACCCAAGTCCCCCCACCCAGTGAGAAGCCCGCCAAGGCTCCGCGGAAGCGCCCTTCGCCGCCCCGACGCCGCAAGGGTGACGCCCCCCGATTCCACCCCGCTGCACGCGCCGTCGCAGCCGACACCGCCCGACGCGTCCCGACCGTCACCCAGCACATCTGACCGGCCGCCCGCTGCCCGAGGAGGTCCCCGTGCCTACGCCCCGCCGCTACCAGTTCGACAACCAACTCCCGGTCCCGCACGCACCGCAGGGACCCGTGTACCGGCCCGAACCGATGGCGACTCCGGCTGCCTACGATCAGCCGCCCGTAGTGGTCCAGCACATCCACCAGGCACCGCCGGACCGCACCGTTCAGCGCATCGCCCTGGGCGCCGGTGCTGGAGCCGGAGCCGTCGCGGCCGGCGTCTACTTCGGCCCGCTGCTGGTGGTGGCCATCTCCTCCATGGCCGTCTCCCTCGCTGTCGTCGCCCTGGTCGTCGTGGTCATTGCCTGGGGCGTGGCGACCGTCGTGAAGTCCGTCGGTGGGCCGGACGGTAAGTCGGCCGCGGAGAACGTCTCCAAGGGCCGTCGCAAGCGCGGCTGACGGCTGCCCAGTCGCGCCCGGCCCGTGCCGGGCGCGGTGGGGAGCTGGACAGGCCGGCTCCGGACGGGAGCAGCAATGGCACAGCACGAACCCCGGCTCACCGCAGGCGAGAAGGCCAAGGTCGCCTGGTACATCGGCCGCATGGCCAAACGCGGACTGGCCGGTGACGAGGTCTATCAGCGCGACCTCGAATCGAAGATCGAGGGCGTTCTCGACGGCGCCCGTAAGCGCGAAGAGCGCGAAGCCAACACGAAGTGACTACGCCCCGGGACGGCCGACTGGCCTGGACACCCGCGACCGTCCCGGGCCCTTTCCCTGCCCGCCGAGCAGACGCGACAGGAGACACCATCATGCCCGAACCCGCCGCGGAGGAGCCGCAGATGGGTACCGTCCACCACCTCGACGAACACCGCCCCACCCCGCCCGTCACGCTGGCCAAACCCGCCACCGAAACCACCACGGACGACGTACCGGCCACAGACGAGCGGTCCGGCGAAGCCGTGGACCGTACGGACAACCCGCTGGCCGACTGGCTGACCGTGCCGGATGCGCCCGTTCTTCCCGCCTGGGCACGCTCCGCCGAGTCCATCAAGGCCAACGTCACCGCGCTGGGGCGCCTTACGTGGTGGCACACGCGCTACCACGGTCTGCGTCTCCCCAAGTACCTGATGAAGACGATGCTGTTGGCCTGCCGTGGCTTCTTCCGAGTGGCTGTCGGTATCTGGCCGACGCTCTCCGCCCGAGAGCACACCGCGACCGTGCGGGCCCTCCGAGCGCAGGTCAAGCTGCGCCCGGAGGACGTCGAGCTGGCCGCCCGCCACCAGGCCGCGCACGCCGCCCGTACCCAGACCCGCCGCTGGCGCTTCGGTATCGCGGCCGTCGGGGTGGCTGCCGCCGCGACTGGCATCGCATTGGCTGACCCGGTCTTGCAGGCCGGCATGAGTGCGGCCGTCGTCGGCCCCCTCGCCTACCTGGGTCGCGGCAAGGAGACCCGTCTGCTCGACCAGGGCGCCCCGCCGCTGAAGGTGGACATGTCCGCCCAGCAGCTCAACGACGCACTCCGCGCCGCCGGTCTGCTCAAGCCCGGCAAAGGAGACGAGGACGGCCCCAAGGTCACCTGCGTCATGGGCCCGGTCCGTGACGGCCGCGGCTGGGCGGTGGTCTTCGACCTGCCGCGCGGCGGCGGCAAGACTGCCTCGGACGTGCTGGCCAAACGCGAGGTGATCGCGCAGGAACTGGGCGTCGACGAGATCCAGGTCATCATGTCCCGCGTGCGGGCCGCCAAGGGCGGCAACGCCGGCCGGGTGTCGATGTGGGTCGCCGACGATGACCCCTACCTGGGCACGCCCACCCCGTCGCCACTGGAGAAGGCCGAGCGCTTCTCCATCTGGGACGCGGTGCCCTTCGGGCAGGACGCCCGCGGTACCCGCATCTCCGTCCCCGTCATGTGGCAGTCGATGTTCTTCGGCGGCCTCCCGCGTCGTGGCAAGACGTTCTCGCAGCGTCTGCTGACCGCGGCCGGCCTCCTCGACCCGTACGTGCGGCACTACGTCGCCGATGGCAAGGGCGGCGCCGACTGGATGCCCATGAAGGCCGTCGCCCACCGCCTGGTCATGGGCGCCGAGGACGACGCCATCGAGGCGCTGAAAGCGATGCTCGCCGAGCTGCTGGCGGAGATGGAGCGACGGTTCGCGCTGCTCCGGGACCTGCCCACCTCGCTCTGCCCCGAGGGCAAGCTCACCCCGGACATCGTGGCGAAGTACAACCTGCCGGTCATCTTCGTGACCATCGACGAGCTGCAGGAGTACTTCACGGCCATGGAGAAGGACGACCGCGAGCAGGTCATCAACGACCTGTGCCGCATCGCCCGGCGTGGCCCCGCGGCCGGCTTCATCTCCAACTTCGCCAGCCAGCGCCCCGACGCCGACTCGGTCCCGACGAAGCTCCGGGAGATCATCACCATTCGCTACTCGACGCAGGTCGTCGACCGGGCGAGCAGTGACATGGTCCTGGGCAAGGGCAAGGCCGCCCAGGGGGCCGACGCCTCCGTTCTCTCCGAGGAGCACAAGGGCGTAGGCGTCCTGGTCACCGGCCCTGCCTCGTACGTGACCGTGCGCGCCGACTACCTGGACGGCCCCGCCTTCGCCGCCCTGTGCCGCAAGGGCCGCACGTTGCGAGAGGCGTCCGGGCAGCTCACCGGCGATGCGGCCGGGGACGTCACCGCCGCCGCGGACGCCCAGGGCATCACCGTGCCGCCGATCATCTCCGATGTCCTGGAGGTCATGCGGCACTCCCCGCGCATGTACACCACCGACCTGCTGTCCGGCCTGGTCAACCTCGACGAGGACGTCTACGGCGACTTCAACGCCGAACAGCTCGCATCCGAACTGGAGGCGGCCGGCGTCAAGCGCACCAGCAAGCAAGTGAAGATCAACGGCAAGGCCCTCGCCGGATACCAGCGCCGCGACATCGAGGACGCCGTACCTGCCGAGATCCTGCTTGCCGCGGACAGGTAGAGGGGTCCCCCTCGACCCAGGGCGCTCCCCCGCCCCCGTTCTGGTGCCCCTCGACCGAGTGTCACGAGGGCGCCGAAGTCACGGGGGCCCTTGACCCCGGTCCAGGGGGTGGTCACGGCCTCTGACCTGCAAGGTCATGCCGGTCATGGGGGTACGCCACCCCCTGCCCAGACCCCTCCCAGGGGCCCAGAAGCGCACATGCCACGACGAGGGCGGCCCCTCTCACGCCAATGAAATCGGGCCGCCCTGGTCTCCCATCTCCAGCATGAGACGGAGGTCTTCAGCATGCCTCAACCGACCCCGAACCAGCGAGACTGCCCGCCCGAGTGCCCGGACGCCGTGATCGTCCTGTGGGCCCAGGCGAAGGCGGCCTACCTGGCCGGTGCCTTTCCGCTCTACGCCGGCCCCGACTGGTGCAGCCTCCGACCCAACGCCCCACAGCGGCTCGCGTCCGTTCTCGCGGCCGCCGAACTGTGGCGCCGCCACCAGGCCGAACAGAAGCGCCTCGACCACCTCATGGACACCGACCCCGACGCCTGGTGGCGCGCGGTCACCGCCGACGCCAGCGACGAGTCCCACCGCACCCTGGTCCGCCTCCGGCTGTCGAGCGTGCCGAGCGCCGCCGAGATGGCCGGGCGCCGTCTCCCTCACCCCGCGACGCAGCTGCACCCCTCCCCCGGCTGGCCGGCCATCGCCATCCCCGGCCGCCCCGGTCACCACCTGACCTGGCACGGCGACGAGCACCAGGAGGAGGCCGCATGAGTCAGAGCGCCGCGACCGAGGCCGAGCAGATCCCGCCCCCCTCCAACCCCATGGCCGTCGCCCGGCACCTCGCCCCGGACTGGCAGGGCGCCGACGGGCAGTTGCTCCGTCGCCGCTGGCGGGGCTCCTGGATGCGCTGGGCGGGCAGCTCCTGGCGGGAGCTGGACGAACAGCAGGTGCGGGCATCGCTCTACCAGCGGCTGGAGCACGTCACCTACGAGGCCGGCACCGACAAGGACGGTGAGCCGGAAATCAGGCCGTGGGCGCCGACAAAGCAGAAGATCGGCAACCTGCTGGACGCGATCACCTCCATCACTCTCCTGCCCTCCGATGTCGACGCCCCTTCCTGGATCGCCGACGGCAGGACCGCGGACGACCACGGCCCGATCGTGGCGTGCGAGAACGGACTCCTGCGGGTCAGCGACCGCGAACTACTGCCGCTCACACCGGACTTCTTCAACCTGGTCTCCGTTCCCTTTGCCTACGACGCTCAGGCCACCGCGCCGAGCTGGGAACGGTTCCTGCACCAGGTCTGGCCGGACGACCAGCAGTCCATCGACGCCCTACAGGAGTGGTTCGGCTACGTCCTCTCCGGCCGCACCGACCAGCAGAAGATCCTGCTCATCGTCGGGCCGACCCGCTCCGGCAAAGGCACCATCGCCCGCGTCCTGGCCGAGCTGGTGGGCCGCGGCAACCTGGCCGGCCCCACCCTGGCCGGTCTCGGCAGCAACTTCGGCCTCTCCACGCTGCTGGGCAAACCGCTGGCCGTCATCTCCGACGCCCGGCTTTCCGGCCGCGACGGCGGGCAGGTCGTCGAACGCCTGCTGACCATCTCCGGCGAAGACACCATCGACATCGACCGCAAGTTCCGCGATCCGTGGACGGGCAAGCTGCCCACCCGCCTGATGATCCTCTCCAACGAGCTGCCCAACTTCGGCGACTCCTCCGGCGTGATCGCCCGCCGCTTCATCGCGCTGAACATGACCGTCTCCTGGCTCGGCAAGGAAGACACCGATCTCACGGACAAGCTCGCCGCCGAGATGCCCGGCATCCTCAACTGGGCCCTCGACGGACTGGCGCGCCTGGAGGAGAAGGGCCGCATCACCGAACCGCCCTCCTCCCGGGAGGCGGTCACCACCATGCAGGACACCGCCTCGCCCACCTCTGCGTTTGTCCGCGAGTGCTGCCAGACCGGCCCGGCCGTGGACGTGACCGTCGACGCCCTGTGGGCTGTCTGGAAGGACTGGGCCGAGGACAACGGTGTACGCAGCGTCGGCACGAAGCAGATGTTCGGCCGCAACCTCCAGTCCGTCGTCCCGCAGCTGCGGCGCACCCGCCCCCGCGACGACACCGGCAAGCAGGTCCCGACCTACACCGGCATCACGTTGATCAACTCGCCCCACAGTCAACGGGGCCGCGACTCAACGCGACTCAGCACCACCGAGACGGCTCTGAGTCGCGATGAGACGCGACCCAACACATTGCGGGCCCAACCCGACGGCAGCCAGCCCGTCGGCATCTCCGGCCCCAACGTCGGCCCCTGCGTCCGCTGTCAGAACCCCACCGTCCGCTACGGCCCGTACGGAAACCCGCACTGCCGCGACTGCCGCTGAACCGCGACCAGGAGGGGCCGCCGTGTCGGCCCCTCCTCTCCCAAGGAGGCACCCGTGAGCATCGTCCTGCCCGAGATGCCCACCGCCGTCACCGTCCCGGAGGTGATGGCGGCCCTGCGGCTCAGCCGCAGCAAGGTCTACGACCTGATCCGCTCCGGCACCCTGCCGAGCTTCACCGAGGGCCGCGCCCGCCGCATCCCCCTCGACGCACTCCGTACCTACATCCACAACAAGCTTGAGGAGGCTGCCTGATGGCCAAGAGGCGCGCCAACGGGGAAGGCACCATCACGAAGCGCACCGACGGCCGCTATCACGCAGCCGCGTACGTCTACCGGCCCGACGGCACCCGCGTCCGCAAGTTCGTCTATGGCAAGACGCGTGAGGAGGTGGGCAACAAGCTCATCGAACTGCAGGAGAAGACCCGGCAGGGCATCCCGGCCGCCACCTCCGCCATGGCCTTCGGCGACTTCCTCACCTACTGGCTGGCCGCCATCGCACCCACCCGCCTCAAGCCCGCGACGCTCAACAGCTATGAGGGCCTGTCGCGGCTCTACATCAAGCCCGCCCTCGGCAAGAAGAAACTCAACCGCCTCTCCCCCACCGACATCCGGCTGTTCCTCGCGGAGTTCAAGGGCGGCTGCCTCTGCTGCCTGCGCGGAGTCGACGCAGCACGCGCCAAGGAAGACCGGACGTGCTGCGCCGTGAACAAGTGCTGCAAGCGCCGGCCGTCGGCCCGCACGGTCCAGTACGTCCATGCCGTCCTCCGTTCCGCGCTCCAGCAGGCCGTCCGCGAAGAACTCATCGCTCGCAACGTCGCCCGCATCGTCGAGACACCCACCGTCGAACGCCAGGAGGTACACCCGTTGGACGCCGCGGAGGCCAGGATCCTACTCAGGACGGCCCGCAACCACCGGCTCTACGCCCTGTGGCTGCTGCTCATCTCCACCGGCCTGCGTCGCGGAGAGGCTCTCGGGCTCACCTGGTCGGACATCGACCTCGAGGCCGGCCAGCTCCGGGTCCGACGCAATCTCCAGCGCATCAAGCGCGAGCTGCTCTTCGGCACGCCGAAAACGGCGCGGTCGCTCCGGACGGTGTCGCTGCCCCGGAAGTGCGTGGCGGCCCTCATCGCTCACCAGGCGCAGCAGGAGCAGGAGCGGAAGGTGGCCGGCACCAAATGGCAGCCGGTCCCGGGACAGCCGAGCGGCCTGGTCTTCACCACGGCCACCGGACGAGCTACCGACCCCCGCAGCCTCAACCGGATGCTCACGATCCTGTGCCGGGATGCCAAGGTGCGGCGGGTGCGGGTGCACGATCTCCGGCACACCTGCGCCTCGCTACTGCTGGCCCAGGGGGTCGATCCCCGGACGATCATGGAGACGCTGGGCCACAGCACCATCACGATGACGCTGGACACCTACGCGCACGTGATGCAGACCACTCTCAAGGCGGCGGCCGACCGGATGGACGACGCCCTGGGGGTTGACGAGCCGACCGAGGACGAGGAGGGCGGTCCGGCGTGCGCGCCGGCCGCGTGACGGACGCCAGCACCCGCGTTGATGTCACCCGCTGATGTCAAAGGCCCCCTGGACGATGTCCAGGGGGCCTTTGACCTGTGTGCGCTCGGCAGGATTCGAACCTGCAACCTTCTGATCCGTAGTCAGATGCTCTATCCGTTAAGCTACGAGCGCTTGGCTTTCCGGCGGTTTTTCTTGCCGGTCGGCGTTGCGGGAACAACATTACATGACCTGCGCCGTGAGGCGAAATCCATTAGGCGCAGCCCGTCTGACCTGCGGAAATGCGCTTGCGGCGGCTGCTGGGGACTGCCGGGGCCGGGGGGCGTCCTCGATGATCTGGTCGAAGTTCGGGCGGGTGCAGTCCTCTTCGGAGCGGCCGGGTCGGAAGCGGCCCGAGTCGGCAGGGCTCGCGGCTCGCGGCTCGCGGGCTCGCAGCGCCCGGCCGGGGCCGATGCTCCCGCCGGGACGGACGTCGGAGAGTCGGTGATCACGTGGCGTTGGTGATCACGTGGCGTCGGCCCGTCGCGGCGCTGGCAGCGGCAGAGGCGGCAGGCTCAGCGCCGCGCCCCCGGCTCGCGTGCGCCCAGGCATCGCCCCGCCCGCCGCGCAAAAGCGCTCAGGCCCCGGTCGGAGCGACCGGGGCCTGAGCGAAGAAGAGCGGAGGCGGAGGGATTTGAACCCTCGATGGGGGGTAAGCCCCAAACCGCATTAGCAGTGCGGCGCCATAGACCGGACTAGGCGACGCCTCCACACACTCCACATGCGCGCGTGCACGCTGTGGTGTGTCCAGATGATGGCACAGCTCCAAGGGCTGTCACCAATCGCCCCCTACGGTACTAGGCGCGCGGGCCACCCGGCAAAGACGTTCCTGCGGCGCAACGTCGGGGGCGGCGGCGCGTTAGGAGTGTTGGGGCCGTGGCGACACGCGTGTCGTGCGCCCCCGGCGCGTACGTACCGCGTACCGCCCCGCACTCGCCTCTCTGGAGCCTGTGATGCCCCACCGCCGGACCCCCTTCCTCGTCGTCACGGCCGCCACCGCCGCCACCGCCGCACTGGCCCTGGCGTCGTCCGCCGCGTCGGCCGCCCCGATCCCGCTGCCGCACCACCGGTCCGGTGGCGGCATGAGCGGTGCGAGCCACGGACGTGCCGGCCACCCGACGCCCGCCGACATCACCAGCGGCACCGGCATCGGCAACATCAACAACATCACCAACGTCTCCGACATCACCCGCATCGCGGACGGCGTCGGCGACCTCCGTGTCGTCGATCGGCAGATCGGCCGGGAGATCGGCCGGCAGATCCGTCAGCACGGGCACAAGGGGCACCACGGACAGCAGGGACACCGGGGGAAGCAGGAAGGCCAGGGGCAGCAGGAAGGCCGGGGACCCGCCGGGCGGAGTGGCCACGACCGCGGCACGGACCGCCGGAGCGCGCCCGGCGACCACCTCACCGTCACCGTGCACGACTCCGGCTCGGCCCGTAACGACGGGACCTTCGAGCTGTACTGCCACCCCGGGCACGGCACCCACCTCGACGCCAAGCGGGCCTGCGACAAGCTGGACGGGATGGCGAAGTGGGGCAAGGACCCGTTCGCCCCCGTTCCGCAGAGCGCGCAGTGCACGATGATGTACGGCGGTCCGGCCACCGCGCATGTGACCGGGACCTGGGCGGGGCGTCCGGTCGACGCCGACTTCAAGCGCACCAACGGCTGTGAGATCAGCCGCTGGAGCCGCTTCGAACCTCTGCTCCCCCGGACCACTTTGTGACCGGATTCGTGCCGCAGTAGCGCGCCAGGTCAGGACGAGGGGCACATGTCGGGCGTGCGGCGAGTCGCCCCCGGCCGTGGCATTACCTCCTCGTCATCCGCCTCCGCGTCGCGGGCAAGTGCCCGTAGACTCCATCCCAGCGATCCGCCACGGTGGGTCGGCACGGTGCGGTAACAGGAGGGAAGCGTCTCGTGAGCAGCAGGCCATCCCGAGGCGCTGCTCGCCTCGCAGCCATACTCGACGCCCTCCCCGACGCGCTCTTGCTCGTCAACTGCAACGGCACGGTCGTCAACGCCAACACCATCGCGCTGGAGACCTTCGAGGCGCCCGGTACGGCACTGGTGGGGCGCGGGCTGCTGGATCTGCTGCCGTCCTTCGACTCCAAGCGCATCCCGGGTTCCATGCGGCGCCGGGACGAGGAGATCGAGGGGCAGCGGACGAAGCCGACGCGGATGGTCGCGCGGCGGACCGACGGCACCGAGCTGCTGGTCGAGGTGACCAGCGCCAACCTGGAGGACGGGCGGACCCCGTACGAGAGCGCCTTCGAGGCCGCGTACGCCGATCACCGCAACGGCTACACGGGCGACGAGCTGCTGATGCTGGTCGTACGGGATCTCACCGGCACGCTGGACACCGAGACCGAGCTGGCCCGCCAGCAGCGGCAGACCGAGATGATCCTGCGGGCCGCGGCCGAGGGCGTGGTCGGGGTCGACGCCGAGGGGAAGGTCGTTCTCGTCAACCCGTCGGCCGCGCAGATCCTCGGCTATCGGGCCAGTGAGCTGGGCGGGAAGGAGCTGCATCCGCTCATCCACCACTCGCGGTCGGACGGGTCGGCGCTGCCGTGGGAGGACACGCCGCTGGCCGACACGCTCAAGTCCGGGCGCAAGCACCGGGTGCGCGGTCAGGCGCTGTGGGCGAAGGACGGGCGCGCGGTGGCCGTCGATCTGACGACGGCGCCGGTGCGGGACGGCGACCAGCTGGTCGGCGCGGTGATGACCTTCACCGATCGGCGCGCCTTCGACGCGCTGGCGGCCCGGCACGCCCAGCTGCTCGCCGTCCTCGACCAGGCGCTGCGCGGGCCGCTGGAGGAGCTCAAGGGCGAGCTGGGCACGCTCGCGTCCGATCCGGCCGGCCAGCTGTGGCCCGAGGCGAACCAGATCCTGCACCATCTCGCGGCCGGTCACGCCCGGATGACGACGCTGGTGGACAACGTCCTGAGCTACCAGCGGCTGGACTCGGGCAAGGACAAGCTCAGCCGCACCCAGGTGTCGCTGGACGCGGTGGTCGCGGCGGGTGTGGAGGGCGCGGTCGAGCTGATCGGGCCGGGCCGGGCGCAGTTCGCGGTGCATGCCCCGCCGATAGAGGCGGTGGTGGACCCGGAGCGGATCGCGCAGGCGCTGTCGCATCTGATCGCGGATGTCGCGGGGGTGGACTCCACGGGCCGGATGCCGGTCGGCGAGGCCGCGCCCGGCGCGGGCGGGCGCACGGGGGCGATCCCGGGCGACTCGACGATCGTGGTGGCGGCGGCCAAGCGCGGCGATGTCGTACGGATCGAGGTGCGCGGGCCGTTCGACGGCGGTGACCCGGTCCATGAACCGATCGTGCGCGGGATCGTGCGGCAGCACGGCGGGCTGATGCAGACGCACGAGGTGCCCGGCGGCGGGCCCGGTGCGGGCGGCAGCGCGTATGTGCTGGAGCTGCCGGTGGCGGTGGACGGCGCGGCGACGGCCGGCGCGGACCGGGCGGACGCGCCGACCGGCAACGAGACGACGGTGATGCCGGTACCGGCGGCCCGTGCGCGGGGCACGCAGGGCGACGCGGCGAACGGCGCCCAGGGGCCCGCGGACAAGGCCGAGGGCACCGAGGGCCGGGCGCAGGGTGACGGTGCCACGGGCGGGGCCGGTGAGCCCCTCGCCCCCCTCGCACAGCCGACCGGTCGTCGGCGGGCCCGGCGCGCGGGCACGGAGCAGAACGCGGCCTCGGGCGCACCGGCCACGGCGGCGGGCAACGGCCCGGCGGCCGGCGGTACGCAGGGTGCCGGTGTTCCCGGTGGTGCGGGCGAGGCCGGCCCGGAGGCGCGTCCGCAGGACGGCGCCGCGGTGGCGGGCGGCCCGCAGACGGGCACGGACGGTGCGGGGCTGCCGCCGGGTATGGCGGCGGCCGAGGCGGTACCGCCGACCGGCCGGCGGCGGGCCCGGCAGGACGCCACGGAGGGCGGCGGGCTGCCCGCGCTGCCGGCCGGCCCGGGCCGGGCGCCCCAGCAGCAGGGCGGACCGACCGCCGGCCCTCAGGAGCCCGCGGCGGGCGGACCGACCGCCGGCGCCGCTCCCTCGGCGCCGACTCCCGTTCCCGCCCGTCCGCAGATGCCGGGCCGGGCCGCCGTTCCGGGGCAGGCCCCGGCTCCCGGTCAGCCCGCCGCTCCGGTTCCGGCGCAGGTACCCGGCCAGGCGGAGGTGCCTGCCCAGGCGCAGCCGCAGGGCCTGGGTCCCGTCCAGCCGGGTGGCCGGCGGGCGCGCCGGGCGCTGGCCGAGGCGCCCGAGCGCGCCGCGCAGGGCGAGCGGGTGCAGGCGGCGGCCGGCGCCCAGCAGTCCGCCGGTGCGCGTACGGCCTTCGCGCTGCCGCCCGCCGCGGCGGACCGGACCCCGCAGCCGGCGCAGTCCGCGCTGCCCGCGCTGCCCGCGGCCGCCGGCCAGGTGCCCGCGCAGGAGGGCGCCGGTACGGGGCGCCGTCGTGCCCGCCGCCCGGTGGCCGGTGGCCCGGAGCCGACGGCGCCCGCGGAGCAGTCCGCATACGAGCTGGAGGCGGCCGCCGACTCCGATGCGCCGCAGGGCGCGGCGGAGGCCGAGCCGACCGGTCGGCGGCGGGCCCGGCGGGCCGCGGCCGAGGAGCGCGCGGCGGCCGCGATGGCCGACGCCGAGTCGTCCGGCACGTTCGTGGCGGGTCCGGAGGGGCTGGTGGCGCAGCCGACCGAGCACGCCGATCCGGCCGGGCGCACCGAGGCCGCCGAGCCGGCCGGTGCGCCGGATCCGGCGGCGGCGACCGGGACGGGAACCGGTATGGCCCCCGGGATGGGCCCGGTAGCGGGCAACGAGGCGCCCGGTGTCGCCCCGTCCCCGAACGGCGGCGTGCCCCAGACGCCTCAGGACCCGTCTGCCCCCGCGCCCACCGGTCGTCGCCGCGGCCGTCCCAGCCCCGCCGAGGAGGCCCCCGCGCCGGCGCACCGCCAACCGCTGCCGCCCACGGCCGAGGACGACGGGCACCCCGGGCGGGCGTTCAGCGTGCGCACGCTGGGGCAGGGCGTGCCGTTCGCCCAGCAGATCGCCGACCAGCAGCGTCCGCCGGCGCCGCCCGGCAGCACCCCGCCCGGTGGGACCTCCGCCGGCTCGGGCCGCCGCCGTAAGCTCGCCGCGCCCCCGCGGGACGGTGAGCGCGCCCTCGCGGCCGACTCCGCGCCGGACGGGGCGCGCCCGCACCCGGGCGCACCGCAGCCGCAGCCGGCGCCGCAGCCGGACCGGAGCCCGGTCCCCGCGCAGCCCAAGCAGCCGGCCCAGCCGCAGCCGCCGCATCTGATGGACGCGAGCGAGGGCCGCGCCTTTGCGATCTCCGCGCCCGACGAGGGCAGCGAGGGCCCCGAGCCGCTGGACGGCCCGAACGGCGCCATAGAGGTGATGGACCGTCAGCCGATGCCGATGGACGACGAGTTGCCGCCCGAGCCGCTCGACAATCCGCGCCGGCTGCTGGTCTGGCCGGCGCCGGACGTCGCCACCCAGCAGGCGCTCAGCGACCGCGGCTACCGCCCGGTGATCGTCAACTCCCGGGAGGAGGTGGACGCGCAGATCGCGGCGTACCCGGCGGCGCTCTTCGTCGACCCGCTGACCGGGCCGATCACCCGCACCGCGCTGCAGTCGCTGCGCCAGGCGGCGGGCGCGGCCAAGGTCCCGGTCCTGGTGACGGCCGGTCTGGGGCAGGCCACCCGGGAGGCGGCGTACGGCGCCGACCCGGCCGTGCTCCTCAAGGCGCTGGCGCCGCGGGACAGCGAGCAGCATCCGCCGCGGGTGCTGCTGATCGAGCAGAACGACGACATCGCGGGCGCGCTGACCGCTTCGCTGGAGCGGCGCGGGATGCAGGTCGCACGGGCCGGTGCGGACAGCGACGCGGTCACCCTGGCGACGCAGATGCGGCCGAATCTCGTCGTCATGGACCTGATGCAGGTGCGCCGGCGACGGGCCGGCATCATCGACTGGCTGCGGGCCAACGGCCTGCTCGACCACACGCCGCTGGTCGTCTACACCTCCGCCGACATGGACCCGGCGCAGCTGCCGCGGCTGGCGGCCGGGGAGACGGTGCTCTTCCTCGCGGAGCGCTCGACGAGCGCCGAGGTGCAGGCCCGGATCGTCGACCTGCTGGCGAAGATCGGCACGAACTGAGCCTGGGGGCCTAGGGGCCCTAGGGGGCGGGGGAACAGAACCCGTAGGGGATGCGAGGGCCCCCTGCGGGGCCACAACCTGGTGGGGCGAGGCGGTATTCCCGCACGTGGTGGGAAGAGGCGGTATTCCCGTCGGCCGCCGACCCGGTAGGGCACCACAGGATCAGAGCCGGGCGCGCGCACCACGGACGGTCGACCATGGGCTCGGTGCCAGCCTTATCGGGGCCGTGCCGGGCGCGCGCACCACGGACCAGTCGCGCCCGTGCGTCGGCACCGCACCAGGGGCCGGCCGCGCCCCGGCACCGCATCCGGGCCGGGCGCCCCGTTGCGGACACCCGGCCCTTCGCGCCGCGGCCACCCGGCCTCCGGCCTCCAGCCCCGGCCCCGGCTCAGGCTCAGGCTCAGGCTCAGGCTCAGGCTCAGGCTCAGGCCAGCAGGGTGACGTCCAGTTCCCCGTCCGCGTACTGCCTGCGCAGCACCTTCTTGTCGAACTTGCCCACGCTCGTCTTGGGCACCGCCGGGATCACCGCCCAGCGCTCGGGCAGCTGCCAGCGCGCGATCCGTTCGCCGAGGAACGCCTTCAGCTCCTCGTACCCGGTGGTCGCGTCCGGGGTGAGCACCACGGTCGCCAGCGGCCGCTCGCCCCACTTGTCGTCGGGTACGGCGACCACCGCGGCCTCGGCGACATGCGGGTGCGCCATCAGATGGTTCTCCAGCTCGACGGAGGAGATCCACTCACCGCCGGACTTGATGACGTCCTTGGCGCGGTCGGTCAGGGTCAGATAGCCGTTCGGGGTGATGGTGCCGACGTCGCCGGTGCGCAGCCAGCCGTCGGGGCTGAACTTGTCGTCGGGGCGCAGCGGTTCGCCCTGTGCGCCGCCGTAGTAGGCGCCCGCGATCCACGGTCCGCGGACCTCCAGCTCGCCGGCCGACGTGCCGTCGTGCGGCAGCAGCTCGCCGCCGGGCCCGACCAGCCGGGCTTCCACGGACGCCGGGAGGCGGCCCTGGGTGGCGCGGTAGTCCCACTCCTCCGCGCCGCTCACCCCGGCCGGCGGGTGCGAGACGGAGCCCAGCGGAGAGGTCTCGGTCATGCCCCAGGCGTGCACGACACGGATGCCGTGCCGCTCCTCGAAGCCTCGCATCAGGGTCGGCGGGCAGGCCGAGCCGCCGATGACGACCGTGCGCAGACACGCGACGTCGCGCCGGCGGGCGTCCAGTTCGGCGAGCAGGCCCTGCCAGATGGTGGGGACGGCGGCGCCGACCGTGGGCCGCACGGTCTCGATCATCTCGGCGAGCGGCGCGGGCTGCAGGAAGCGGTCCGGCATCAGCAGCGAGGCACCGGCCATGAACGCGGCGTGCGGCAGCCCCCAGGCGTTGACGTGGAACATCGGCACGACCGGCAGGGTGATGTCGCGCGAGGTCAGTGCGAACGCCTCGGCGGAGTTGACCTGCATCGAGTGCAGATACAGCGAACGGTGGCTGTAGAGCACGCCCTTGGGGTCGCCGGTGGTCCCGGAGGTGTAGCAGAGGGCGGCGGCCGCCCGCTCGTCGGTCACCGGCCAGTCGTAGGTCTCCTCCCGCCCGGCGAGCAGCTCCTCGTAGTCGTGCACCCGCGCCCGCGCGCCGTCGAGGACGGAGGTGTCGCCCGCGCCGACGACGACGATGTGCTCGACCTCGGGCAGGTGGGCCAGAAGGGGTGCCAGCAGGGGCAGCAGGCTGCCGTTGACGAGCACGACCCGGTCCTCGGCGTGGTTGATGATCCACACCAGCTGCTCGGCGGGCAGCCGCAGGTTGAGGGTGTGCAGCACCGCGCCCATGGAGGGGATGGCGAGGTATGCCTCCATGTGCTCGGCGTTGTTCCACATGAGGGTGCCGACCCGTTCGTCGTCGGCCACCGACAGCTCCTCGCGCAGCGCGTGGGCCAGCTGCGCGGCCCGGCGGCCGATCTCGGCGAAGGTGCGCCGGTGCGGCTCACCGTCGGTCCAGGTGATGACCTGCGACGCACCGTGGACCGTCGAGCCGTGGTCCAGGATGCGCGAAACGGTGAGCGGTACGTCCTGCATCGTGCTCAGCACCGGGTGCCTCCGCTTTGTTACGGGCGGGTAGTGGTGCTGCGATTGTCGACGCATACCGATCGGTATGTCACGCCCCCGGGGGTGTGTTTCTTGCCAGCTCTCGATACCGTGTCCGAGCCCGCGGGCGGCCGCTGATCAGCAAGGATGGGATAAACCGGGACCGGGCAGGCGGCTCGCCGCTCAGGGTCGCGGCTCGACCGTCGGCGGCGCAGCCTGGAGGACCAGCACCGACAGATCGTCCTCGACCGGACCGGTGCCGAAGTCGTGCGCGGCGCGCCGGACGTGCTCGGCCAGCGCCTTGGCGCCCAGGCCCGCGCCTTCCTTGAGGACCTCGATCAGACCGTCGTTGTCGTCCAACTGCCAGTTGCCGCAGCGGCGTTCGGTGACGCCGTCGGTGACGCAGAGCAGCGTCTCGCCGGGCGCGAGGTCGAAGGAGCTGGCGTGGTACTCGGTGCCCTCGTCGATGCCCAGCAGCATCTGGGGATCGGAGGCCGCCTCGACGGCGCCGTCGAGGAACATGTGCAGCGGCGGCGGATGGCCGGCGCTGGCGACCGTGCAGTGCGCGCCAGGCACGCCGGGGTCGACCGCCAGCTCGCCGTAGAGCAGGCTCAGGAAGCGGGAGGTGGCCTGCTCGCCGCCCAGCTCCACCGCCTCGGCGCTCTCCTCCGCCATGGCCAGATTCAGCCGTCCGAGCACGGACTCGACACCATGGCCCTCGCGCGCCAGCAGCCGTACGAGGTGCCGGGCCAGCCCGGTGACGGACATCGCCTCCGGGTCCTTGCCCTGTACGTCGCCGAGCAGGAAGCACCAGCGGCGGTCGCCCATCGGGAAGACGTCGTAGAAGTCGCCGCCGACGGTCTGGCCCTCGCCGTGCGGCTCGTAGACGATCGCGGTGTCCACGCCGACGATGCTGGCCAGCGACGCGGGCAGCTGCCGGCGCTGGAGCGCCAGGCTGATCGTGGTCTGCCGGGTGTACTGGCGGGCGGTGAACACGGCCTGCGCCACCCGGCGCGCGACGTCCTCGACCATCCGCACCACGGTGTCGGTCATCTGCAGATGCCCGGACCGGCCGAGCAGCAGCACGCCCAGGTCGGTGTCCCGGGCGACCAGGGGGAAGGCGAGTGCGGAGCCGCCCGAAGGGGCCGCGCCGGCGCAATCCGGCCAGGGCCAGGGGGTGCCGGCGGTGCGGACCATGTCGACGGGCGGTTCGCTCTCCAGGTCGGCGCGGAGCGGATTGATCCGCCGCTCGTCGACGTGCCAGACGCGGGAGAGCTGCATTCCGCCGCCCTCGACGCTCAGCCAGATGGCGCACCAGTCGGCGAGCCGGGGCACCAGCAGCTGGGCGGCGAGCGCGGTGACCATGTCCTGGTCGAGCTGCCCGGCCAACAGCTCACTGGTCTCGGCCAGGAACGACGGGCCACCGCGGTCGGCCCACTCGGCGGGGTGCCCGTGCACCTGGCCGCGCCGGCTTGCGGGGTGCGCCAGGCGCACCGGGGGCTCGGCGCCGCGCGGCTCGGCCCCGGCGCCGACGCGTGCGGGCTCCCCCTCGGTCGCCTCCAGCCGGAACCAGACCGTCTTGACCGACCTGCGGTAGGTCACCCCCCATGCCTCCGCCAGCGCGCCGACCAGCTGCAGACCGTAGCCCGGCTCACCGGTCCGGGCGTCCACGCCACCGCGTACGCCCCGGGCCGGGTGGCGGTCGGAGACCTCCACCACCACGCCCACCTTCGCCCGGCCGGCGCCCGTCTCGGGGTCGGCCGGCGGGCCGTGCTCCAGGCGGCAGGTGACGTCGATGTCCGTGCCGGCGTACATCACGGCGTTGGTGACCAGCTCGCTGGTGAGCAGCACCGCGGTGTGGATGAGCTCCGAGCTGATCGCCGCGGCGCCGGGGCCCGCCGTGGCGGGCGGCGCGCCCGCCCGTTCGGTGAGCAGTGCACGCACGAATTTCCGTGCTCCGGAAGCCGCCAGCTGATTGGCGGGCAGCCCTTTCCGGGACACGGATTCCGTCGCGTACGGGGAGGACAGCGCCGCCACTGCGCCCCCTGAGTGTGCCGGGAAAAACTAATTACGAGCGCTTTATACTATGTCATATCCGGCCAAATTGATCATTCTGCAGGAATGGGACCTCTCCACAACGACCACCGGGGGATGGTGCGCCATGGCTCTCGACCCGCCCCCACCCGAATCCGCCTCCGCGCCCGCCGGGCGCTCCGTGTCGTCGCGGCCCACCGCGCCGTCGCCCGCCGCCGCGCCGTCACCGCCCGCCGGCGCCGGGCCCGACGGGGGCGGGCAGTGGGTGCGCACCAGTGAGCTGCGGCCGCTGCTCGCGGCGATGAACGCCCTGCGTGACGGCGACTTCACCACCCACGTGGAGAGCTTTCCGAACGGCGGCACGGCGGACGGTGTGCTGGCCGACATGGTCGGCGTCTTCCACCAGATCGTCGCCCGCAACGTCCATCTGGCCTCCGAGCTGCAGCGCGTACGCGGCGAGATCCTGCGCCAGGGCCGCCTGGACGAGCGGATCTCCGCCAGCCCCGGGCAGGGGACCTGGACGACGAACATCGAAGCGGCCAACACCGTGCTCGAAGCGCTGGTCGTGCCGCTGGCCAAGGCCACCCGGGTGCTGGACGCGGTGGCCGACGGGGATCTGACCCAGCACGTCGACCTGCACGACGGCAACCGCCAGCTGCACGGCGATCTGCGCCGCCTGGGCAGCGGCGTGAACCGCATGGTCGACCAGCTCTCGCTGTTCACCGGCGAGGTCACCCGCGTCGCCCGCGAGGTCGGCACCGAGGGCCGGCTGGGCGGCCGCGCCAAGGTCCAGGGGCTCTCCGGCGACTGGCTGCATGTGACCGAGGCGGTCAACACCATGGCGTCGCGGCTGACGGCGCAGGTGCGCGACATCGCGGTGGTCACCACGGCGGTGGCGCGCGGCGATCTGACCCAGCAGGTGACGGTCGAGGCCACCGGCGAGCTGCTGGAGCTGAAGATGACCGTCAACAAGATGGTCGACCAGCTGCGGGCCTTCGCCGACGAGGTCACCCGCGTCGCCCGCGAGGTCGGCACCGAAGGCCAGCTCGGCGGCCGCGCCCAGGTCAGAGGCGTCTCCGGGGTCTGGAAGGACCTCACCGACAACGTCAACTTCATGGCGTCCAACCTGACCTGGCAGGTCCGCAACATCGCCCAGGTCACCACGGCGGTGGCCAACGGCGACCTGAGCCAGAAGATCACCGTGGACGCCCGGGGCGAGATCCTCGAACTGAAGTCGACGATCAACACGATGGTCGACCAGCTCTCCGCCTTCGCCGACGAGGTCACCCGCGTCGCCCGCGAGGTCGGCACCGAAGGCCAGCTCGGCGGCCGCGCCCAGGTCAGAGGCGTCTCCGGGGTCTGGAAGGACCTCACCGAGAGCGTCAACTTCATGGCCGACAACCTGACGACCCAGGTCCGCAACATCGCCCAGGTCGCCACCGCCGTCGCCGAGGGCGACCTCGGCAAGACGATCACCGTCGAGGCGAAGGGCGAGATCCTGGAGCTCAAGACCACGATCAACACGATGGTCGACCAGCTCTCCGCCTTCGCCGACGAGGTCACCCGCGTCGCCCGCGAGGTCGGCACCGAAGGCAACTTGGGCGGTCAGGCACAGGTCAGGGGCGTCTCCGGGGTCTGGAAGGAACTCACCGACAACGTCAACTCCATGGCGCTGAACCTGACCTCCCAGGTCCGCAACATCGCCCAGGTCACCACGTCGGTGGCCAACGGCGACCTGTCGAAGAAGATCGACGTCGACGCCCGCGGCGAGATCCTGGAGCTGAAGGAGACCGTCAACACCATGGTCCAGCAGCTGCGGGCGTTCGCCGACGAGGTGACCCGGGTGGCCCGCGAGGTCGGCACCGAAGGCCGGCTGGGCGGCCGCGCCCAGGTCCACGGCGTGTCCGGCGTCTGGAAGAACCTCACCGACAACGTCAACTCCATGGCCGACAACCTGACGTCCCAGGTCCGCAACATCGCCCAGGTCGCCACCGCCGTCGCCAAGGGCGACCTGTCGAAGAAGATCGACGTCGACGCCCGCGGCGAGATCCTGGAACTGAAGACGACCATCAACACGATGGTCGACACCCTCTCCTCCTTCTCCTCCGAGGTCACCCGCGTCGCCCGCGAGGTCGGCAGCGAGGGCCAACTGGGCGGCCAGGCCCGGGTCGAGGGCGTCTACGGCACCTGGAAGCGCCTGACCACCAGCGTCAACGACCTGGCGCTCAACCTGACCACGCAGGTCCGCGCGATCGCCGAGGTGGCCAGCGCGGTCACCCAGGGCGATATGTCCGGCTCGATCTCCGTGGAGGCCCAGGGCGAGGTCGCCGCGCTGAAGAACAACATCAACCTGATGGTCTCCAACCTCCGTGAGACCACCCGCGCCAAGGACTGGCTGGAGTCCAACCTGGCCCGTATCGCCAGCCTGATGCAGGGCCACCGCGACCTGGTCGAGGTCGCCGATCTGATCCTGCGCGAGCTGACCCCGCTGGTGAACGCCCAGTTCGGCGCGTTCTTCCTGGCCGAGGCAGGCGCCAAGCCGGGTGAGGGCCTCGAACTCATCGCCGGTTACGGCACCGGCCAGCCCGAAGGCCGCCGCTCACTTCCGCGGCTGCGCCTGGGCACCCCCGGATGGGGGCTGATCACCCAGGCCGCCATGGAGAAGAAGCGCATCGTCGTCGACGCCGTACCGCCCGACTACATCACCATCAGCTCCGGCCTCGGCGCCGCCGCCCCCGCCAGCATCGTCGTCCTCCCGGTCCTCTTCGAGGACCAGGTGCTGGGCGTCATCGAGCTGGCGTCCTTCAGCCGCTTCAGCGAGGTGCACCTGGCCTTCATCGACCAGTTCGTGAACACCATCGGCGTCTCGATCAACACCATCATCGCCAACGCCCGTACCGAGTCGCTGCTTTCGGAGTCCCAGCGGCTGACCGCCGAGCTGCGCCAGCGCTCCGACGAGCTGCAGCTGACCAACGCCGAGCTGGAGGAGAAGGCCGCGCTGCTCGCGACGTCGTCCCAGTACAAGTCCGAGTTCCTGGCGAACATGTCGCACGAGCTGCGCACCCCGCTGAACTCCCTGCTGGTGCTCTCCCGGCTCCTCGCCGACAACCCCGAGGGCCGGCTCTCCGCGCAGGAGGTGGAGTTCGCCGTCACCATCCACCGCGCCGGCTCCGACCTCCTCCAGCTGATCAACGACATCCTCGACCTGTCGAAGATCGAGGCCGGCAGGATGGACGTCCACCCCAAGCCGCTCCCCCTCATCAAGCTCCTCGACTACGTCCGGGCGACCTTCAAGCCGCTCACCGTCGACCGCGGCCTCACCTTCGACGTCCAGGTCGGCGACGACGTCCCCAAGGAGCTGTTCTCCGACGAGCAGCGCCTCCAGCAGATCCTGCGCAACCTGCTGTCCAACGCCGTGAAGTTCACCGCCTCCGGCGGCGTGGAACTCCTCGTCCGGCGCGTGCCGGGATCGGAGTTCGAGGAGGAGCCCCTGCACACCGCCGCAGACGTCCTCGCCTTCTCCGTCAAGGACACCGGAATCGGTATCCCGCCCGAGAAACTCGACGACATCTTCGAGGCGTTCCAGCAGTCCGAGGGCACCACCAACCGCAAGTACGGCGGCACCGGCCTCGGCCTGTCCATCAGCCGCGACATGGCGGCGCTGCTCGGCGGCCGGATCACCGCCGAGAGCGTGCCCGACGTCGGCTCGACCTTCACCCTGTACGTGCCCGCCCGCTACACCGCCCCGCTCCCCGCCCTCAGCGACGGCGGCCCCGCCCCCGCGCCCCGCCCCGTCCTCGCCGAACAGCTCGCGACCAGGCCCATGCCCACCACCCGCCCCCGGCCGGACCAGGGCTCGCCCCAGGGCGACGTCTTCGCCACCGAGGAAGCACGCGCGCACGAGCCGGCGCCCCATACGGGACCCCGCGACGGCGACGGCGGCGATGTCACCTGGCCCGAGACCACCCGCCTGAAGGACTGGCTCAGCGGACGCCCCGGCCAGGTGCTGGCCGACCGCCGGATCCTCATCGTCGACGACGACATCCGCAATGTCTTCGCGCTCACACATGTACTGGGCCGGGTCGGCATCCGCGTGAAGTACGCCGAGAACGGCCGCGAGGGCCTGGAGGTCCTCGACCGGACACCGGACGTCTCGCTGGTGCTGATGGACATCATGATGCCCGAAATGGATGGTTACGAGATGATCAAGGCGATCCGACAAGCCCCCCGTTTCGCGGACCTGCCGATCATCGCCCTCACCGCGAAGGCCATGCCGGGCGACCGGGAGAAGGCGATCGACAGCGGCGCCAACGACTACATCCCCAAACCGGTGGACGTGGACCGCCTGCTGTCCGTGATCTGCACGCTCCTGGACCCCGAGAGCTGCGCCCCGCCGAGTTCCGACCCCTCCTGTGACGAGGCCGACGTCGGCGCGGGCGCGGACCCGGACGACCGGGGAACGGCGGGGCAGCGGTCATGACGACGACACCGGACACCGCACCGAGCATCCTCATCGTCGACGACATGGAGGAGAACCTCGTGGCGCTGGAGGCGGTCCTCGGCTCCCTCACCCAGAAGGTCGTCCGCGCCCGGTCCGGCGAGGAGGCCCTCAAGGCGATGCTCCGCGAGGAGTTCGCCGTGGTCCTCATCGACGTCCTGATGCCGGGGATGAACGGCTTCGAGACGGCGGCCAACATCAAGGGGCTGGACCAGACGAAGGACGTGCCGATCATCCTGCTGACCGGCGCCTCGGTCGACCCCAACTACGCCTACCGCGGCTACACGGTCGGCGCCGCCGACTTCCTCATCAAGCCCTTCGACCCGTGGCTGCTGCGGACGAAGGTGAACGTCTTCCTCGAACTGCACCGCAAGAACCGCCAACTGGCCGCCCAGGCAGAGCAGTTGAGGCGCCTGCTGACCTCGGACGGCGGCCGCCCCGGCGGCCCGGCGGCAGAGACCGCGGGGCCAGCCACGACGCCTCAGGACGGCGCACCCGAGGAACACAGCGAGCGCCCCGCCGTCGCCACCGCGTCCGCCGAGGCCACCCGCCTGGCGGAGGTCGCCGCCCAGCTCGCCCAGCTCGAATTCCTCCTACGGGACAAGGCCGGCCGCGAGTCGGGCCCGGAGACCGGCACCGCCGAGACGGGCGAGGCCATGACGGACGACGGCGCCGCGGCCGACCTGGCCGACCGCATCGCGCAGTTGGAAGAGGCGGTGGGACGGCTGCTGACCGACAAGACGGGGTAGCCGCCGATGCCCCGGGGAATGGGGCACGCCTAGCCGCCACCCCCATCACTCCCGTCACTCCCTTCGCCTTCGCCACTCCCGTAGCTCTCGAACCAGTGGCTGTCGAAGTAGCGGGCCGTGGCGAACGGGTGCTGCCGGTCGGTGAGCATGCGATAGATGAACT
The DNA here is from genome assembly GCF_055567415.1 of Streptomyces sp. NPDC026575. Taxonomy (NCBI): domain Bacteria; kingdom Bacillati; phylum Actinomycetota; class Actinomycetes; order Kitasatosporales; family Streptomycetaceae; genus Streptomyces; species Streptomyces sp. NPDC026575. The sequence continues at coordinate 332,979 of NZ_JBVHQM010000002.1, read as the reverse complement.
CGGTGGTCGTACCGTCGAAACGCACCCAGGAATCAGGGATGTCCTCCGTGATCAGGATGGGCCATCTGTCAGGATCGGCGCCCTCGGTCAGCCAGAAGAACGCGTCGGCCTGCTCCGTGCTCGCCCACTGCAGCAGCCCGCCGGGGGTCGGGTACAGCTCGTACGGGTCCCATAGACCGCTCTGGCTGGAGCGCTTCCACTCACTCAACCACTCGGTGTGCCGGACGATGTCGGTGCTCTGGAAGCAGGACCCGGGTATGTGCATCTGGAGGTACTCGTCGAAGGCGCCGTCCCCGAACAGTTCGACGAGGCGTTTGTAGTCGCTGGGAAGAGCCGTTCCGAGCCGGTCCTCGGTCTCCGCCCAGTCGACCGTACGCACGCCGGTGACGTCCCACCCCGTAACGGCGACGACCCCGGACAACCAGGAAGATCCATCCGACAGTTCCGCCGCCGGGTCCTGCCCTTCCGCGACGAGCACCACGGGCCGTATGCCGTCGTCGAAACGGGCGGTACCGCAGCCGATCCACCGGCTCCCGTGCGCCCACGCACGCATCGCGACGAGCCGTTCGCCGAAGGGAGCCAGGAGCCCCAGCCCCGTTCGCCGGGTCACGGTCGGATCGGCGTACCCGTCCACCACAAGGTTGCGCGGCTGCCCGTAACGTCCGCTGAGGGCCTCGTGGAGGTCGGCGAAGCCGTCCCGGCCCGAAGGCACCCACAGACACGCATGTCCCTCCGGGTGCCCTGCCTCCTCACACCGCAGATCGCCCGTACCCGTCCAGGACAGGCGATGGACGACCGCAAGGATTTCATCAAGCTCTTGCTGATCGCGCTGATCGCGCGGCTCGCCCACGCCGTTCTGCTCGCTCATGGCAGGCATTGAAGCGGACGCCACTGACAGCGCCCCTACGGGTCGGCTCCCCTACGGGTCAGCCGCGCCCGCTCCGGCCCCACCCGCCGCGGAACCGGCCCCGCCCCGGACGCTCGGGAGGCCGCGGAATGAACGGCAGCCCGTCGTCCCGCGTCTCGGCCGTACGGCTCCACGCGCGGCTCGCCGCGGGCTCGACATAGGTGAGATCCGTACGCGGCGCCCGCGCTGCCTCGAACTCGCGCGGCTCCTGACCCGCGACCGCCATCAGGTCGAGCAGCATCCGCTCCGCCAGATCCGGCTCCAGCTGGACCCCCACCCCTTCGGAGCCCCAGCGCAGCACCAGTTCCGCGGCCCTGGTCAGGCCCTCATCCGTAGCGGTGGGAAACGCCAGGGCCAGCGAGGCCCGGACGATCTCCACCGCGCTCTCCGCCTGCATCAGCCACCGCCACCCTCTCCACCACGCCCATCGTCACGTCCACGCCCGGTACGGCTCACCGCCACGGCCCCCTCACGGCTTCCGCGCCACGCACACCGCACACAGCCCGACCAGCGCCGGCGGCCGCATATGGATGAGCGTCGCGTCCTGCGCCTGCCGCAGGCACTCGTGCCGGTCGAGCTTGGAGAACTGCTGCGTGCTCATCGTGTCCCTGATGATGACTTCCCAGTGGTCCTGCGCCTTGACCCAGTCGTTGCGATGCGCGATCCGCACAAAGGCGTCCACGAAGACCTGCTCCGCCAGCGTCCCGTGGAAGTAGCCCCCCAGGTAGTCGATCCGCGACGGCGGACGGAGCCTGTCCCCCCAGCCGCGCCGCTGGAACAGCGTGCTCGTCGCGATGGACTTCACGCTCTGGATACGGGTGGCGATCACATGACCGGCCACCCCACCGAGGACGGCCGGAACGGCCAGCCAGCCGATGACGGACGCCAGCCACAGCAGGGCGTGCTCCGGCGCATCGATCAGGGTGAACGTCCTGTACACCTTGCTGGGGCTCGCCGCCCGTGCGGCGAAGACGTACAGGACGCTGATGCCCGCCGCGAAGGGCAGCCCCCAGTCGATGATCCACTGCGTCAGACCGGCCAGCGCCTTCCTGGAGCGCCACAGCCGCCGCAACCGCCCCATGGGGCGCGTCGGCGGCAGCGCCAGATCCATGGGTATAGGGATCGGGTTGTTCAACTACGCCCCCATTGCCTCGCTCTATGCCCCGAGTCTAGACATTCGGGAAGCGCCAGATCCGGACAACCGCCAACCTGGCCAGGCGAGTTGGCGTCACCGGACCCCCGATCATGTGGGGGCCGCCCGCCCTCCGGCTGCGGCTCACTGCGGCAGTCGCGGCAGCGGCCGGGCGCTGGGGCGCGGAAGGCCCGTTCGCAGCCCTCGCAGGTCTGGAACGGAAGGAGCTGGGCGCGCGGCGGGCCGGCGGGAGCCGCTGCCGGGAGGGGCGGCGGCAGCCCCTTGGCGAGCCGGTGGGCGATCAGGGCCGCTGGGCTGCGGAGGGGCTGCGGAAGCCCTGTGGTCAGGGCCTGGCGTACGGACTCCGGGTCCACGCCGCGTTCCAGCCAGGCAGCGACGGACGGAGCGAGGCGGTGGACGTCCTGCACGGAGAGCAGCAGGCGGGGGTCGTCACGGCGCAGGTTCGCGAGGAGGGCGGCCGCGACGGGGTGACGTTCTCGCTGGTCGCGGGGTTGCGGGAGGGCGGGCGGGGGTGTCTTCCGTACGGGCACGGGTGCGGGTTCAGGTGCGGGGGCCGGCTCAGGTGCGGGAGCCGGCTCAGGTGCGGGCGCTGGTTTCGGTGCGGGTGCGGGTTCGGGAGCGGGTTCAGGTGCGGGCTCGGGTTTCACCGGAACCGCGGCACGGCGCTTCTCCTGCTCGGCCGCCTCGCGGGCTCGGCGGGCCCGGGTGGCCTTCGGGTTGTTGTACGAGATGGTGACGGTGACGATCCGCCCGTCATCGGTCCGCCACCGAACCCGCTCCAGGTAGCCATGAGCCTCTAACTCCCTTAGGGCAGCGCCGATCCGGTCCCGCCCCTCGGGGAACCTCTTGGCGAGCGTACGGATGTCGACGGGCGCGCCCTCGGGAAGCGACTGGATGTGCGCCCCGAGCCCGATCGCAAGGCCCGACAGCTCTCTGTGCTGGACCAGGTGATTGCCGACGATCGTGTGCCCCGGCTCCTGGAACTCGGTGACCTTGTGAACCCCGGACGGGGATCGTCGAATGACGTACTGGGGACGCGAAGTCGCGTTAAGCTGCTGTGTATCCATCAGGAAGGGCTTTCTTCCTTGGTGGTCAGGCCCTCGATCCGGGATGCCAGTCCCGACCGAGGGCCGTCGCATGTCTACGGGCGGTCTGTCGGTCGTGCTGTGTCCGAGCCTGCAACGTTGGCATATGCGGATGCCAGCCCTCCGGGCCCTCATCACCCAAGCGAGTGAGCCGGCCGGTTGGGTTTGGTGGGTTGGTTCTTTATCCCTGGGGTTATTTGGTCTTTTACGGGGCCGAACCGCCGCAGGCCGAGTCTCCGGCCGCCGGTCATCCCCACATCGGCAGATCGAACTCAGCCCAGACCGTCTTGCAGGGGACGGGGCCCTGCGAGGTCCCCCAGCGATCGGCGAGCGCATCGACGAGGATCAGGCCGTGACCGGACTCCCTTAGCCCCGGAGCCTGTTGGACCGGGCTCCGGTCGGCGCGCGCGTCCACCAGCTCGACACGGAGCGTGTCCGCGTCAAAGGCCAGCACGATCCTGAAGTCACGCCCCCGCACGCGCCCATGGGAGGCGGCGTTCGCGGCCAGCTCGGCAACGACCTGAGCGGGCCGCTCGAACGGCACTCCCCAGACCCGGAGTTGCTCGACGGCGAGCAGCCGCGCAAGGCGGGCCCCTCGACGGGTGGCCGACAGCTGGACCCTGAACCGAAGCTCGGTCTCGGCGATTTGCTGATTCATGTCACTCAGCGTGGTCGGGCGCGTTTACCCTGCAAAGTGATAGCGCAAGTACGCAGGGTCACTGTCCTGAGGTTGGCCAGGCGTGTCCCCGCTGTCCAGGAGGTGGATGCGGATGAACGTTGACGGGGAAGACGAGGCGGGTTGGGACGTCACCCCGCAGGACGAGACGCAGGCCGTTGTCGAGGCGGTCGGACGCCAGCTCAAGCTGTGGCGGGAGGCCGCGGGTATGCGGCCGGCCGAGTTCGGGGCGGCGATGGGGTATGGGGAGAATTTGATCTACAAGATCGAGCGCGGCGTGCGCATCCCACGGCCGGAGTTCCTCGACAAGGCCGACGAGGTTTTGGGTGCGGCCGGGAAGATCGCCGCGATGAAGAGGGACGTGGAACAGGCCAGGTACCCGAAGAAGGTGCGGGACCTGGCCAAGCTGGAGGCCGAGGCAGTCGAGTTCGGCGCGTACGGCAACCACAACCTGCATGGTTTGCTGCAGACCGAGGAATACGCACGGGCGCTGTACGACGTGCGCCGCCCCGCCCTCACCGAGGACGACCTTGAGCGGCACGTATCAGCCCGGATGGCGCGCCAGGGGATTTTCGACCGACGGCCGCTCACGACGCTGACATTCGTCCAAGAAGAGGTCACGCTACGACGGCCCATCGGGGGCAAAATGGTGCTGCGCCGCCAGCTTGAACGCATCCTGGAACTCGGCCAGTTGAGACATGTGGAGATCCAGGTGATGCCGACGGAGCGCGAGGACCATGCCGGGATGAGTGGACAGGTCCAGCTGTTGAAGCTCAGGGATGGGTCGACCGTGGGGTACTCGGAGGCACAGCTCACCAGCCGCGTGGTCGTACAGCCCAAAGAGGTGCAAGTCCTCGAACTACGGTATGGGATCATCCGATCCCAGGCTCTCACGCCACGGGAGTCACTGGCCTTCATCGAGAAACTGCGGGGAGAGACATGACGCTCCGGCCTACGGGCGTGTGGATCAAGAGCAGCTACAGCGGCAGCGACAACAACGACTGCATCGAGATCGCCTGGACCAAGAGCAGCTACAGCGACAGCAGCGACGGCACCGACTGCATCGAAGTCGCCGCCACCCCCTCCACCATCCACATCCGCGACTCCAAGAACCCCGATGGGCCGCGGCTGCACCTCCCGCCGGCCTCCTGGGTCGACTTCGTCGCGTACGCCGCCGACTCCGCGCGCTGACCGGGCGCCGGGGAGTGCGCAACGGCGCATAGCGGCCGGGCGTGCAACTGCCGAGGGCTTCCTTCGTGCCGCCGACGGGGTCGGCGCGGCCGTGGCGGGAACGCTGTCGGCAAACGGCAGAAGGGGGAGCCACGGTGCGGCAGTTCGACCTGAAGGCGGAAGCGGAAATGCGGCTGCAGTCCGAGAAGTTCGCCGCGGAGCTGGCACAGAAGCGCCGCGAGAGCCTGGCCGCGGCCGAGGGCAGTGCCCCGGCACCCGCATCGGCCACGGCCACAGCCACGGCCACCGGCACGACGACGATGACGACAACGGCGACGGACGCCACCACCGCCGAAACCGAGTGAGGGCCAGGGGCGATCACCACCCCCGGCCCGGTTGTCAGGGCCTGTCCGACGGGTCGTGAAAGAGCGCCTGATCGGACAGGTTCAATGCGGCAGCGCCGGTCACACCGCGCGCAGGGAGGCCCAGGTCTGCGGCCCGACGACGCCGTCTACCCGGAGACCCCGCACGTCCTGGAAATACACCACCCAGCTCTCCGTGCGCGGGCCGAAGTTCCCGTCGACGGCCAGTGGTGAGCCACCGTTCCAGGCGTTGATCACGCACTGGATCTCCCTGACACGGTCGCCATGGTCACCACGCCGGGTGGTGGCAGATCCGCTGTAGTAGCCGCAGAATCGGGACGCGTCGGCCACCGAAGTGGTGCCCCGCGCCGTGACCGGCGTGGCGGAGGCGGCCGGAGCCAGTGTCAGAAACAGCCCGCTCAAGGCAGCCGCCGCAGCAAATACGGCGCGCTGACGTGTACGCATGTGAGGTTCCTTCCCCCCAGGTCTTTGCAGATCTCCCGGACAGGAGCTCCACAAAGAGGCTGGCTTCGGGAGCGGTCCGCTACGCCGCTGCCGCCCACTTGCACCCCTGTGGGTGACATCCGCGCTGCCCCGTGCGGCAACACGGATGTGCTCCGCCCAACCGGCCGTACCTCAAGACGTGTTGAGGAGTAACTCGGCCAGGGTGCGCCATGCCGCGCGCGGGAAGGTGTACGGGCGGCGGCCGTCCGTGACGACCTGGACCGCTACGTGGTCGGCGCCCGCGGCGAAGCGTTCGGCGATGCGGGCGGCGATCCGCTCGGGGGTGCCCCAGGCGAAGACGGCGTCGACGAGGCGGTCGCTGCCGTGTGCCGCGAGGTCGTCCGTGGTGAAGCCGGAGCGCAGCCAGCTGTTGGCGTAGTTCGGCTGGGCGAGGTACGGGGCGAGGGCGGCGCGGGCCGTGGCGCGGGCGGCCGACGGGCTGGTCTCCGGGATCACCGACACCGCGGGAGCCAGCAGCGGGCCGTCGCCGAGGAGTTTCCGGGTGTGGGCGGTGTGGTCGGCGACGGTGAGATGCGGCTGGACGCCGGCGGCCCGGGTGGCGGCGAGCCGGGTCATCCTCGGGCCGTGGGCGCCGAGGAAACGCCTCGCCCTGGGGAGCGGCGGTGTCGAGCCGTCCAGCGCGTCGAGATAGCCGCTGAGCGCCGTGTACGGCCGGTGGTAGCGCTGCTCGACCTGCGAGTGGCTCACCCCCAGGCCGAGGAGCAGCCGCCCGCGTCGGCGGCCGGGTACGGCGTGGTACGCCGCGGCGAGCTCGGGCGCGGGCTGATGCCAGATGGAGACGCAGGCGGGCGCGACGACCGTGCGCTCCGTCGCCGCCAGCAGCTCGGTCGTCGTGACGAGGTCGCCGCGGGGATTGCCCCCGGGGTTGCCGCCGAGCCAGAGCGTGCCGTAGCCCAGCTCCTCCAGTTCCGCCGCGGCGTCGCGGGCCTCGCCGCGCTCCCCGTGGGTGAAGGCCAGACTCCAGACGCCGATGCGTCCCAGGTTCAGGCCGTGGTCGAGGTCGTTGAGGTCGGGGTGGACGTCATGGTCGAGGTCGACGGTCATGACTTGTGTGTACCGGCGGGTGGGCGGCGCCGACGGGCGCGCGGGGTGCGGTGGCCAAAATGACGGGCCTATTCGCCCCGTAGGCCGCTCTTGACGCTGGCATAGGGCGGGCGCACGAGTGTCCCCCGGGTTAGCGGATCACGGCCAGCTCCGGGTCCTCCCGGAGTTTGGCCAGGGCGCGGGAGACGGCGCTCTTGACCGTGCCGATCGAGACCTCCATGACCTCGGCGGTCTGCGCCTCGCTCAGGTCCTCGTAGTACCTGAGGACGACCATGGCGCGCTGGCGGGCCGGCAGTCGCATCACCGCCCGCCACATCGCGTCGCGCAGCCCTTCCAGCTCGGCGGGGTCCGGGGCCGGCAGCGGGTCCGGCTCGGGGAGCTCGTCGACGGCGAACTCCTCGACCTTTCGCTTGCGCCACTGGGAGGTGCGGGTGTTGATCAGCGCGCGGCGGACATAGCCGTCCAGGGCGCGGTGGTCCTCGATGCGCTCCCAGGCCACATAGGTCTTGGTCAGCGCGGTCTGGAGGAGGTCCTCGGCGTCGTTGGGGTTGGCGGACAGCGACCGCGCGGCGCGCAGCAGGACCGGCCCCCGGGCCCGTACATAGGACGAGAACGACGGGAACACAGCAGCGGTCGAAGCTCTTGTGCACACTGGCGTGGTCATGGGCTCAACGCTAGAAGCGAGGGGGGGTTCAGGGGATCGCCCCCAGGTGCCGAAGCGCTCTCCGCCTCAAGTTGTACGGGTAGGGCCCATCCCACCTCCTTTGGGGGGACCAGCCCTCAGCCCTCCCCACCCGGGCCCCTGAGCCGTCCCTCCCGCGCCCCTCAGCCGTCCCGGCCCAGGATCAACCCCGACGTGGGCACCCCCGTACCCGCCGTGACCAGCACATGGGCGGCGTCGGGAGCCTGGTTCGGGGACGTGCCGCGCAGCTGGCGGACGGCCTCGGCGATGCCGTTCATCCCGTGCAGATACGCCTCGCCGAGCTGGCCGCCGTGGGTGTTCAGCGGGAGCGTGTCCGCGGCGACGAGGTCGGCGGCCTCACCGGGCGCGCAGAAGCCGAACTCCTCCAGCTGCATGAGCACGAAGGGGGTGAAGTGGTCGTAGAGGATGGCGACGGAGATGTCGGCGGGGGCCAGGCCGGAGGTGCGCCAGAGCTGGCGGGCGACCACGTTCATCTCCGGCAGGCCGGTCAGGTCGTCGCGGTAGAAGCTGGTCATCTGCTCCTGGGCGCGGCCGGCACCCTGCGCCGCGGCGGTGATCACGGCGGCGGGGTGGCGCAGATCGCGGGCCCGCTCGGGGCTGGTCACCACGATCGCCTGGCCGCCGTCCGTCTCCTGGCAGCAGTCCAGCAGCCGCAGCGGTTCGACGATCCAGCGGGAGGCGGCGTGGTCGGCGAGGGTGAGTGGCCTGCCGTAGAAGTACGCGGCCGGGTTGCGGGCGGCGTGCCGGCGGTCGACGACGGCGACCTGCCCGAACGCCTCCGGGGTCAGACCGTAGGTGTGGAGGTAGCGCTGGGCCGCCATCGCGACCCAGGAGGCGGGGGTGAGCAGGCCGAAGGGGAGATTCCAGCCGAGCGCCGCGCCCTCGGCGGACGGCTGCCGCTCCTGGACCCCGGAGCCGAAGCGGCGCCCGGAGCGCTCGTTGAACGCGCGGTAGCAGACGACGACTTCGGCGATACCGGTGGCGACGGCCAGGGCCGCCTGCTGAACAGTGGCGCAGGCCGCGCCGCCGCCGTAGTGGATTCGGGAGAAGAAGGACAGCTCGCCGATGCCGGCCGCCTGGGCGACGGTGATCTCGGGGCTGGTGTCCATGGTGAAGGTGACCAGGCCGTCGACGTCGGCCGGGGTCAGCCCGGCGTCGTCGAGGGCGGCGTGGACGGCCTCGACGGCGAGCTTGAGTTCGCTGCGTCCGGAGTCCTTGGAGAACTCGGTGGCGCCGATACCGGCTATGGCGGCCCGTCCGGACAGCGAGTCGGGGCGGTGCAGGCTCATGCGGTGCCCTCCGGGAGGCTCACGGTGACCGTGCCGGTGACGTGGTTGCCCAGGGCGTTGGCGCCGGTGATCCGCACCTGGGCGGTGTCGCCGTCGACGGCGGTGACCGTGCCGGTCAACGTCATGGTGTCGCCGGGGTAGTTGGGGGCGCCGAGCCGTATGGCGACGGTACGGAGCACCGCACCGGGCCCGAAGTGGTCGGTGAGGTAGCGGCCGACCAGCCCGTTGGTGGTGAGGATGTTCATGAAGATGTCCGGGGAGCCCTTGTCCTTGGCCGCCTCGATGTCGTGGTGGACGTCCTGGTAGTCGCGGGAGGCGAGCGCTCCGGCGACGATCAGGGTGCGGGTGAGGGGGATCTCCAGGGGTGGCAGCTCGTCGCCGGGCTTGATGCCCGTCCCGCCGTCGGTCTTGATGCCCTTTTCGCCGCCGGTCGTCACGCCTGAACCTCGCTTCTGTCGCTCGCCATCAAGTCCCCCAGTTCTTCGAGGAGTTGTGAACCCGAGCCGAGGTGGGCATCGAGCTGCCGGCCCCAGAGGAAGTGCCGGTGGACGGGGTGGTCGACGTCGGCGCCGATGCCCCCGTGCAGATGCTGGCCGGTGTGCACCACGCGCTTGCCCGCCTCGGACGCCCACCAGGCGGCGGTCAGCGCATGCTCGGCGCAGGGCAGTCGCGCGTCGTGACGCCAGGCCGCCTCGTACGCGGTGACCCGTATCGCCTCGGTGTCCATGTACGCGTCGGCGGCCCGCAACAGGACGCCCTGGTTGGTGGAGAGGGGCCGTCCGAACTGCTCGCGGGTGGTGGTGTGGGACACGGCGCGGGCGAGGGAGCCGGCGCAGACACCGGCCTGGAGGGCGGCGAAGGCGGTGCGGGCGGCGGCCAGCGTGCCGGCGTAGGCATCGGCCCCGCCCAGCCGCTCGCCGGACGCACCGTCCAGGGTGAGCCGGGCCGCCGACCACGGTGCGGTGGTCTCGACCGGCTCCCGCCGCACGCCGGCGTCGTCGGTGCGTACGAGCCACAGCCTGCGCGAGGCGTCCGGCACGAGGACATGCGTGGCCTCGCGCAGCCAGGGCACCACCGGGACCGCACCGGTCAGCCGCGCCGTCCCGCCGGCCCCCACCGCGGCCATCGCCGCAGCCCCCGCCCCGACCCCTGTCCCGTCCCCCGCCTCGGCCCCCGTCTCCGTCTCCGTCTCCGTCCGTACGCCGGCGCGCCGGGCCGGGAAGGCCCCCGTCACGACCGACTCACCGGCCCGCAGCCCCGGCAGCAGCCGCGCCCGCTGCTCCGCGCTCCCGTACGCGCCGATCGCCAGCAGGCCGTACACACAGCTCGCGGCGAACGGCACCTGCGCCGTCGTACGGCCCTGCTCCTCCAGCAGCAGCGCGAGCCCCAGCAGCCCGGTCTCCTCGACCGCGCCCGGCAGACCGGCCGCACACAGCGCCTTCCACAGCTCGGCGTCGGTGACGGTACCCAGTCCGGCCAGCCGCTCGGGCGTGGACAGATCGCCGAAGATCTCGGCCGCCAGCTCGCGCGCGGCCCGCTGCTCCTCCGTGGGCGTGAAGTCCATCTCAGCCCGCCACCTCGTCCTCGGGGCGCGCCTGACTCCCACTACGAGCCACCGAGCCCTCGGGGCGGAACACCGGCAGCTCCCACTCCTCGTCCACCCGCAGGAATTCCAGCTGCACGGGCATCCCGATCCGCACCTTGTCGTGCGGCACTCCGATCACATTGCTGACCATCCGCACGCCCTCCGCCAGCTCGATGAGCCCGACGGCGTAGGGAGGGTCGAAGGCCGGGAAGGGCGGATGGTGCATCACGACGTACGAATAGACGGTGCCGGCGCCGCTCGCCTCGATCGTGTCCCACTCGGGCGAACCGCACGCACCGCAGCCCGGCAGCCACGGGAAGCGCAGTTCGCCGCAGCCGCCGCAGCGCTGGATCAGCAGCCGGTGCCCGGCGACGCCCTCCCAGAACCCGGCGTTGTCCCGGTTGACCACCGGACGGGGCCGCCTGGCCTTGGGGGTCCTCGACGGAGTACTGGATGCGGTCCTCGATGCAGTACTCGATGCCGCCCTCGACGGAGTACGCGTGGAAGTCCCCGTAGGAGTTCTCGATGCGGCGGGCGCGTACTTGAGGACGCGGAAGCGGTGCGTCCCCGCCGGTTCGCCGTCCGCCCAGATGTCCATCCGCGTGGTGATGAAGTACCCGGTCCCCAGCTTGGTCGTCTTGCGCGCGGACACCGACTCGATCACCCCGCGGAAGGTGATCCGGTCGCCCGGACGCAGCGGCCGCAGATACTCCTGCTCGCAGTCCGTCGCGACGATCGAGGTGCATCCGGCGCCGTCCAGCAGCCCCGACAGCTCGTCGTACGCCCCCGAGCGGGCGCTGTGGCCCGACAGCCCGCCCATCGTCCATGCCTGGAGCATGGTCGGAGGGGCGATCGCGTCCGGCCCGTCGTACGCCGGGTTCGCATCGCCCATCGCCTCGCACCAGTGCCTGATCATCGGCACGTTGACCAGGTCCTTTCCGACGCCCGCGGTGGAGGACGCCCGCCCTTCGAAGCTCTTCAACCGCTCGTACAGCTCGTCGCGCTCGTACCGCTCGCCTTGCTCGTACCGCTCTTCCCGGCCGTGTGGACCGCTCACCGACGCCCCCTCCGCATCCCCAACCGCATCGTCGCGACGATCTCCCTCTGGACCTCGCTCACACCGCCGCCGAAGGTGTTGATCTGCGCCGCGCGGTTCATCCGCTCCAGCTCGCCGTCCCGGAAGACGCCCGGCGAACCGGCCCGCACCAGGGCGGTGTCGCCGACCACCTCCTGGCACATCCGGTAGACCTCGACGGTGGACTCCGTCCCCGCGAACTTCACGCCGCTGGCATCACCGGGGCCCAGCGTCCCGGCGCCCACATCGCCGACCAGGCGCCAGTTCAGCAGGCGGGTGGCGGCCAGCCTGGCGTGCGCCTCGGCGAGCCGGGACCGCACCCAGGGCCGGTCCGCCGGGCGCTCACCGGTCTCCGAATCCGGCGTACGCGCGTACGCCAGCGCCGCGTCGAAGGCGTCCTCGGCCTGCATCCCGAGGGCGGCCAACGCGACCCGTTCATGGTTGAGTTGGTTGGTGATCAGCTGCCAGCCGGCGTTCTCCTCGCCGACGAGGTTCCCGACCGGGACACGGACGTCGTCGTAGTACGTGGCGGTGGTCGTCAGCCCACCGACCGTCTCGATCGGCGTCCAGGAGAAGCCCGGCGCGTCGGTCGGCACGAGGATGATCGAGATGCCCTTGTGCCTGGGCGCGTCGGGATCGGTGCGGCAGGCGAGCCAGATCCAGTCGGCCTGGTGGGCGTTGCTGGTGAAGGACTTGGCCCCGTTGATCAGCCAGTAGGCGCGCTCGCCTGAGGGGACCCCGTCGTCTGCTCCGAATCCGCGCTCGTCCCCAGGCTCGTCCTCGGCGGCCGTCCGCTTCACCGCGCGGGTACGGAGCGCGGCGAGGTCGGTACCGGCCTCCGGTTCCGTATAGCCGATCGCGAAGACGATCTCGCCGCTGAGGATCCGCGGCAGGAAGTAGTCCTTCTGCTGCGGGGTGCCGTACTTCATGAGGGTCGGGCCGACGGTGTTGAGGGTGACCATCGAGACCGGGGCGCCGGCGCGATGGGCCTCGTCGAAGAAGACGAACTGCTCGTCGGGACCGCGGCCCGCCCCGCCGTACGCGGTCGGCCAGCCCAGGCCCAGCATGCCGTCGGCGCCGATCCGGCGCAGCAGCGCGCGTTGCGCCTCGGGGTCCTCGGCCGTCGCCTTCGGCCCGTCCGGCAGCAGCTTGCGGAAGTACGAGCGGAGTTCGGTGCGCAGGTGCTCCTGGCGCGCGGTGGGGGCGAGGTGCACGTCGGCGGCCTCCCCTTCTGGTGGCCGTACGTCCGGCGCGCAGGGGTACCCGGACGTACGAACGAGCGAGCGGGTTTCTGACTGTCCGTCAGAAACCCGCTCGCTGTCAAGGCCGGTGCGATTGAACCCCGGAGCAGCCCCATTCGCTCCCGCACCGGCCCCGACCATCACCCCTCGGTCAGCCGCCACTCCCCAGGGCGGCTCACCGGCTCACCGGCTCACCACAGCTCGGTGAAGTTGACGGTGGTGTTGTCCTGGTCGATGTCCGTGAAACCGGAGCCGTTCACGCTCGCGGTGTTGTTCTGGTTGGAGGCACCGGCACCGTTGGCGACCTGCTGGCCGGTGGTCGAGTTGCCGTTGTTGTCGTGGCCGACGCCAGTCCCCGCCTGGCTCGTCGCCGCCGAACTCGACCCGTTGTTCGCAAAGCCGCCGTTGTCGGCCTGCGCCACGCCGGACAGCAGCGCCACCGCGAAGGGCAGTGCGGCGGCCACGGCGATGATGCGGGCAGTACGGGTGCTTGCCATGTCTATTCCTCCTACGGAACACAACTTCTGGATCTGACCTGCTGGATCTGATCTGCTGGGTCTGTCCTGCCGGACCCGACCTGCTGGACCCGCCTGCTCGATCCCGCCCGATCCGGATCACGGATTCCACGAACTCCGCTTTTCACCGGGGCAGTTGGCCGACCACCACGATGCTTCCTCGACGTCGCGATCTCAGGATTGCCCACGAATCCCCGGCGAACCCGCCGCGAAGGGGCGATTCCCTCGCAAGCATGAGGAACCCCGGGTAAACCCCTGCCGCACCACCCGTCCCCGTCCGCCGCACTCGGCGAGGTAACGGCCGGCCGGAGCCCTTCCCCCGCAAGGGGTACGGACCCCACCCGACCGGCCCACCGACCCGGCGCATGAGCGACCCCCCGCACGCCCCCCTTCCCTTCTTCGAACATTCGTACGAAAATGAAGCCATGGCCATGCACCGACGCCATGCCGAACCGCCCACCGCCCTCCGGCCCGAGCCCCCGGACCTGGGGGAGGTCGAGTCCCCGGACCTGGGGGAGGTCGAGTCCCCGGACCGGAGGCTGGAGCCCCCTTCCGGCCTATTGCCGCAGCCCCCCGCCGACGCCCAGGACGCCGCACTCGCCGACGCTCCCGTCCCGGCGCTCGCCCCCGCCGACGCCCACGCCGCCGCACTCGCCCATGCCCTGCTCGCCGCCGAGCACGGCTACCCCGTCATACCGCTGACCCGCGGCAAACTCCCCGCCATCCGCTCCCCGCACCGCGGCCACCCCGAGGTCCCGCCCTGCCGCGGCGGCTGCGGCCGCCTCGGGCACGGCGTACACGACGCGAGCACCGACCCCCTGGCCGTCCGCCGCCTGTTCGCCGCCGCCCCCTGGGCTACGGGCTACGGCATCGCCTGCGGACGGCCCCCGCACCACCTCATCGGCATCGACCTCGACACCAAGAACGGCGCCGACGGCCTCACCGCCCTCCGGTTCCTCGCCGAAGCGCACGGCGTGCCGATCCCGCCCACCGTCGTTGTCCGCACCCCCAGCGGCGGGCGCCACCTCTGGTTCACCGGCCCGCCGTCCCCGCCGGTCCCCAACTCGGTCGGCCGGCTCGCCCCGGGCATCGACGTCCGTGGTGCGGGCGGCTATCTCGTCGGCCCGGGCTCGCTCACGAACCGGGGGCGGTACGTCCTCGCGCCGGACACCCCGCTCCGCCCCGCCCCCGCGCCGCGCGCCCTGCTCGCCCTCCTCACGGCCCCGCCCCCGTCCGCCCACCGCCCGCCCGCGCCCGGCGCCCCGGCCCAGCCCGCCGCCGCCCTCGTCCGCTTCGTCCGCACCTCACCGGACGGCCAGCGCAACGCCCGCCTCTTCTGGGCCGCCTGCCGCGCCTACGAGTCCGGCCTGGGCCGGGAACTCGCCGCACGGCTCGTAGCGGCCGCCTGCCACACCGGCCTGCCCGAGGGGGAGGCACGCGCGACGATCGCCTCGGCGGCCCGGCGGGAGGGGGACCGGCGGGAGGGGGACCGGCGGGTCTGACCCGGCGCCTGACCAGGCCCGCAGAAGCCGGGTCCGTCCTCCCGCACGCAGAAAATCGGCTGCGCCCGCGACCCGCCCCCGCTACCCTCGCCACCATGTCTACGCCCCGGATCTCTTAGCTCGGAAACCCGCTTCCACGCCACCCGTGCGTCCGCACACAGGCGTGTCACGCGTAGCCGCAGGCGCGCAGCCGCACCGGGCGCGCGCCGGCCGGGGCAGCTGACCGCACACCGGCAGCCGCCCCCTCCCGAGTCCCAAGACCTCCCTTCTCCTCTCCTTCCGGAGCGTTTTCCGTGATCACCGTGCGCGGTGTCGACGTACGCGTCGGCGCCCGACTTCTGCTGTCCGACCTCTCCTTCCACATCGCCCCCGGCGACCGCATCGGCCTCGTAGGCCGCAACGGCGCGGGCAAAACCACCCTGCTGCACACGCTGACCGGCCGGCACCACCCGGCCGCCGGGGACGTCACCCGCACCGGCTCCCTCGGGCACCTCGCGCAGGACTCCCGTACCGCCGACCCCGACACCACCGTCACCGACCGCATCCTCTCCGCCCGCGGCCTGGACCGTGCCGTACGGGCGCTGCGGGCCGCCGAGCACGCGATGGCCCTGGCCGGCGACGCGCCCCAGGAGCGGGCGGCGATGGCCGCGTACGCTCGCGCCGAGGCCGACTTCCAGGCGGGCGGCGGCTATGCGGCACAGGCCGAGGCGGCCCGGATCGCCGCAGGTGTGGGGCTGCCGGCGCGGGTCATGGACCAGCCGGTCGGCACCCTCTCCGGCGGTCAGCGACGCCGCGTCGAGCTGGCCCGGATCCTGGCCGCCGACCACGACACCCTGCTCCTCGACGAGCCCACCAACCATCTCGACGCCGACTCGATCGCCTGGCTGCGCACCTTCCTGACGTCGTATCGGGGCGGCCTGATGGTCATCAGCCATGACACCGACCTGCTGGCCGGGATCGTCAACCGGGTCTTCCACCTCGACCCGGCACGCGCCGCGATCGACGTCCACAACACCACCTGGCGCGCCTACCTCACCCAGCGCGCGGCCGACGAACGACGGCGTACCCGCGAGCGGGCCAACGCGGAGCGCAAGGCCGCGGCGCTGCGCACCCAGGCCGACAAGATGCGCTCCCACGTCTCCACGGCCGTCGCCGCGAAGAACATGGTGCGTCGCGCGGACCGGCTGCTGGCGGACCTGGAACCGGCCCGGCGTACGGAGAAGACCGCCCGGATCCGGCTGCCGGAGCCCGCGCCGTGCGGCCGTACGCCGCTGGGCGCCGTCAGCCTGACCAAGGCGTACGGCGGGCACCAGGTGCTGGGCGGGGTGGACCTGGCCGTCGACCGGGGCAGCCGGCTGGTCGTGCTCGGCCTCAACGGCGCGGGCAAGACCACCCTGCTGCGCATCCTCGCCGGGCAGGAGACCCCCGACAGCGGCCGGGTCGTCCCCGGCCACGGTCTGCGGCTGGGCTACTTCGCCCAGGAGCACGACACCCTCGACCCGGCGTCCAGCATCCGGGAGAACCTGGCCGCCGCCGCGCCCCACCTCACCGACGGCGAGGCACGCCACGTCCTGGGCTCGTTCCTCTTCACGGGCGACGACGCCGACAAGCCCGCCCGGGTGCTCTCCGGCGGCGAGAAGACCCGGCTGGCACTGGCCGGCCTGGTCCACTCGGGCGCGAATGTGCTGCTCCTGGACGAGCCCACCAACAACCTCGATCCCGCCTCCCGGGACGAGGTGCTGGCGGCGGTCGACGGCTATCCGGGCGCCATCGTGATGGTCACCCACGACCCCGGCGCGGTCGAGGCCCTCCGCCCGGACCGCGTACTGCTCCTGCCGGACGGCACCGAGGACCTGTGGAGCGCGGAACACGGGGAGTTGATCGGGCTGTCGTGAGCGATCGGGCCGTCGGGGGAGAGCAGGCTGTCGCGCGCGAGCAGGCTCGTGCGCGGCGGGCGAACACGCTTGCCGGGCCGACCTGTTGGGAGAGGTACGTGCCACCCGGCCGCAGTACCCGGGCGATCTCCGACCACCACACGGTCACCGGGTGCCGGCTCGTCACAAGATCGAAGGCCGCATCGCCGAACGGCAGCGGCGGCTCGTCCGCATCGGCCACCACAACCGCTCCGCGCGGATGCAGCAGCGCCGTGGCCTTGGCGATGTTGGGCGGCCAGGACTCCATGGCGACCATCAGCGGCGGCAGCTCGGCCGCCCCGGCGAGCACCTCCCCGCCGCCGGTCTGGATGTCCAGCGCCGCCGACGCCCGCGCCAACCGCTCGCCCATCGCCCGTTGGTACCCCCACGAGGGCCTCTCCTCCGTGGCGCGCCCCTCCAGCCACGAGAAGTCCCGCCCCTCGACCGATACCGCCTCGGCCTCGGCCACCAGCTCCTCGAACGATCGCGGCCCCGTCACCTGCCCTCCTCCATCACGAACGTCAGCACCGGCCGGTCCCACATCACCGCCGGCGGATTCGCCCGCACCGTTCCGCTGGGCCGGGCGCCCACGCTGCGGTAGAAACCCTCGGCGGGCGGATGCGAGACGACCCGTACGCGGTCGATCCCGACGCGCCGCGCCTCGCCCCGCATGTGCTCGATCAACCGACGCCCTATGCCGTATCCCTGCGCCTGATCATCCACAAACATCAAATCAAGCTCCGGCGGCTCAAGAACCAGCGAATAGAACCCGAGAACCCGCTCGCCGACCGGCGCCTTCTCCGACTCATCCGCACCGCCTCCCCCGCTTCCGCTTCCGCTTCCGCTTCCGCTTCCGGGGACGCCCTCCCACACAGCGACGAACACCCGATGCGCCTCGATGTAGTCCGGCCCCACCCGATATCCGTCGACCATCGCGGAATACCGCCCCGCATAGGCCCGCGAACTCCGCACGATCCGGGTAAGCCGCCGGGCGTCGCGCCGCTCGGCCCGCCGGATCACCACACGACGTTCCTCTGCCATCGCCCCCACCTTCCGAAAACCCACGGCGACCACTGCCTGCTCTCCGCCGACCCTCGAAGACGGCCGCGGGGCGAGAATTACCGACCGAATCCCCCATTACCCGCACCATCTCATCACCCCCACGATAGCGACCAGGCAAACCACCCATCACCGCGCCACCGCACCATCACCGCCCCACCGCCGGCCCACCGCACAGTCGTCTCCCCGCCGCGCACAGGCATGGCGCGACGGGGAGACGGGAGGAACGGGGGAAAGGGGGGACGGAAAGGCGTGGAACTCGACGATTCCCTGTCCCCTTCAGCCGGACCCTTCGCTCGGGCCCTTCAGTCGGATCCCCACTCCTCAGGCGACGGGCTCGGAACGCGGAGCCGATCCCAGGACGTCCGCCCGGGAATACCGTCCGCATCGGCTCCTATGAAGCCCAATGTCTGCTGCCAGAGGGAGTACGCCTTCCGGTGCTTCTCGTTCCACCTGGGCCCGGGCCCACTGAACCCGTAGGGGGCGCCGCAGTCTTCGTCGACGAGGCGCAGCCCCATGTTCAGGATGATGGGGCTCTCCGTCGGCGGCAGGCTCGTGAAGAAGTCCTTGCCCGGGAACGGCACCAGGTCCGGAGCGGTCGGCGCGGGCGCTCCTCCACCAGAAGACGCCTTCGCGACGATGAGCCGCTGACCCACCTTGATTATGTTGGGGTTCGGAATGTTGTTCCAGATCTGGAGCTGCTTCACGGTGGTGTGGAATTGAGTAGCGATCTCGCTGAGCGTATCGCCATCAACGACGGTGTAGATCGTGTCTCGTGTTCTCTGTTGAGTGCCCATGCATCTCACGCTAGAAGCGTTCCCGCATCCCCGCACGTTCTGACGAACACCTCAACCGACACCCACCCCAAGAATGTGCGGATCAGCATTTTAACCCCCAACCACCACCCCCGCAGCCCGAATTCACTTACCCCCTCACCAATTCACCGATCAATCAACGAATCAACCAACCAGCCGACCCGCCGAGCGATTGACCCTTTAATGACTGGCCGCCAGCCAGCCACGGAATGCTCTGCAAATGGGCGCACGGCAGATCAACCGGCTGACCGCCCGCGCATCGGGCTGGAGAAACACAAAACCAGAACACGATCCCCACCGGGGTAAGAGCACAGACGAGCCCGAAGCACAGACACACGGAGGCCAACGCCTTGACCGCCGCGGGTCGCTGGGCCCGACACCGCCACCGACACCGCCACCGCCACCGCCGACGACCACCCGCCAGCAGGGCCGCCACCGCCGGCATTGTCAGTGCGAGCCGTTACGGTCGGGCTCATGAGTAGGTGGAGCTGGAGCGCCAAGGACATACGCGAAGCACGTGAGTTGGACGTGCTGCGGTCGGAGAACGACGTGCTGCCCCTGTGGCTGCGGGAGCAGCAGTCCCGCTTCTCGGCCTGGGTGCACGACGTCGGCGGCCTGTGGGACTTCTCCCCCGAATCACTGGATCGCCTGGAAGCGGCGATACGGGAGAGCTTCACCTCGCTGGAGGAGTTCCGGGAGCAGGAGGACGAGGCGTTCTTGCAGGTGGCCGCCTGGTACCTCGGCGAGGTCCACAACCACCACCGGGGGGCGCAGTGGCAGGTACACCCCGACGGGAAGGGCCGTTTCCGATGGAAGTGGTACCCCTTCGTCATCCCCCCGTGGGACCGACTGGACGACTACGAGGACGAGGACGGCATCGAGTACGACGCACGCCCCATCGTCGACCCGCTCAGCAGCCTACGGGCAGTGTTGCTGGAGCCGCACGAACGGCCGTACCCGGGCAGGACGCTACGCAGCGAACTGGACGGCTACGCACCGGAGAAGGACTGACCGACGACCACCCCCCCACCACCACTACTTCGCAGGCAGCGGCCGGTCGTCGATGACGTTCTTCATGACGAGGGTGGACGTCAGGCGCTGGACACCGGGCAGCCGCGCGAGCTGCTGGTCGTAGAGCTGCTGGTAGGCGGACAGATCGGCGGTGGCGACGCGCAGCAGGTAGTCCGGCTCGCCGAAGAGGCGCTGGGCCTGGATGACATGCGGGACGGCGGTCACGGCCTCCTCGAAGGCCGTGACGGTGTCGGGGTCCTCCCAGCGCAGTGTGGCGAAGACCAGGGCCTCGAAGTCCAGGCCGACGGCGGCCGGGTCGACGACTGCGCGATAGCCACGGATCGCACCCGCGCGTTCGAGGTCCCGCACGCGGCGATGGCAGGGCGAGACGCTCAGCTGCATGCGAGCGGCGAGCTCGGTGACCGTCAGCCGGCCGTCCATCTGCAGCTCGGTAAGAATCTTCCGATCCAGCGCATCCATAGAGAAAATTCTCCCCCATTTATCGAGATCATGAGGCAAGAACGCAAACATATTCGGCCGAATCACACCTAACCTTCCCTCCCGAAGCAAGGCACTGCTGCTGCACTTCTCGCTGTTCCCGCAGTTCATCGACCCCGCCGGAGGCTGGCCCACCGCCGCCCAGACCGGGCTGCTCGGCACGCTCCACATGACGGCCTGCGCCCTCGTCTACCTCACCGTCGGCGTCCTCGCCCGGCCCGCCCCGAAGTGACCAGCAGCACGGCTACTTCCACGCCGGCGCCACCAGCGCCATCGCGGGCAGCGCCGGCGGCTACGCCGCCTACACGCTGTTCCCCGAGGACACCGACGTCCTCACGGTCGAATACAAGATCAACCTCCTCGCACCCGCCGTCGGCACACACCTCGAAGCGATCGGAAGTGTCCTGAAGTCCGGCCGCACCCTGACCGTCTGCCAGTTGGAGGTGTACGGCGTCCAGGCCGACGGAGAGCGGAAGCTCATCGCCAACGGCCGGCAGACCCTGATCCACGTAGACAGGCCCTAGGCGAGCCATGCGCCGGTCGCACCCTGTACGGCCGAGCCGTCAAGGTCCTTGAGCTTCGGCCCGACGAAGGCGCGGGCGGCGTCCGAGGTGAGCACCCGGAAGGCGGGCCGCTCGGCTGCCAGCAGCTCGACCACCTGCGCTGCCACGTCCTGCGGCGTCTGCGCGTTCGCGAAGGCGCCGCGGGTACGGTCCAGGTAGGCCGACAAGGCCGGCGCATACGGTCCGGCCTGCTCCACTACGTTGTCGGCGAGGCCCACGTTGCTGACGAACTCGCTGGCCACCGCGCCCGGCTCGACCACGCTGACGGACACGCCGGTCGTGGCCGCGACCGGCGCGAGGGACTCCATGAAGCCCTCGACCGCGAACTTGGCGGCGCAGTAAGCCTCGTTGAAGGGCTGGCCGATCACTCCGCCCACACTGGTCACGGTCACCACACGCCCCTCGCTCGCCCGCAGCAGCGGCAGGGCCGCCTTCGTCACGTGCAGCACGCCGAAGAAGTTGACCTCCATGACGGCACGCACATCGTCGACGCTCTCCTGCTCCAGCGTGCCGACGTGGCCCGCGCCCGCGTTGTTGACCACCGCGTCCAGCCGGTCGAGACCGGCCAGGCATGCCTCGACCGAAGCCGGGTCGGTCACATCCAGCGCCCGGACATCAACGGTGACGCCGGCCTCCTCCGCCGCCGCCAGCAACGCGCCCGCCTTGGCGGTGTCGCGCATGGTGGCGACCACATGCCAGCCACTACGCGCGGCCGCGACGGCCGTCGCCAACCCGATGCCGGACGAGGTGCCAGTGATCAGAACGTTCTTGCTGCTCATCCCCACTACCTGCCTTACTTTTCGCACTTACTTATGACCCATAACTAAGATCGGCCATAACTATGCACGGAGATATTTCATGCTGTCAACCATCTCGTTACACTGGACGCCATGCCCAACCCACCGGATGAGCTCACCAAAGAGATCGTCGGCCTCTTCGCGGCCATCAGCCGCCGCTACACCCAGGAGTCCGAGGCCGCCGCGACCAGCCACGGCCTGACCCCGCTCCAGGCCAAGGCGCTGCTCGCCGCCGAAGAGCCCGTCCCGATGCGCCGTATCGCCGACCGACTGCACGCGGAACCCTCCAACGTGACCGCGATCGTCGACCGCCTGGAGTCCCGCGGCCTGGCCGAGCGCAGCCTCGACCCGGACGACCGCCGCATCAAACGCGTCGCCGCCACCACGGCCGGCCGCACCACCGCCGCCGACCTCCGCGACCGCATGCCCTTCGCCGCCGACCCCCTGGTCCAGCTCAGCGCACAACAGCGCGAGACCCTGCGGGAACTGCTGCAACTGGTACTCGACGCATAACGCGGCATCCACCTGCAGCGGCCGCCCGTACCCGCACCTGCCGGCCACCCTCTTGCCGCATCACAGGCCCCACCGCCACGGGCGGCACAGGCAGTACGGGCGGCACAGCCCAGCCAGCACAGGCGGCACAGCGATACGGGCGACATAGGCGCCACACGGCGCCTGATGCGGCACCCTTGACGCCACCCGACGCCACCTGGTGCCGCCCGGCGCCACTCGGCGCCACTCCACACGACCAGGGGCAACCGAGCCTGCTCCGGGCCGCCTTGCCCCAGGCCACCCTTTCCACATTTCACCAGCTCAGGGCAGTCACGCTCCAGCCCGAGCCACATCAGGTGCCATTCAGGCTTGCACGTGGCGCCACAGTGGTGCCAGTATGACGTCATGAACCTCACGCCGCATGTCGACACCCCGCGTCGCGAGCTCGCAGTGATCGCCGAAGCCGGCGGAGAAGACACCCGCGAGCTCGCCCCCGGCTCGGCCGGCATACGGCTGCGCGGCCTGGACCCCGACTTCGTGTTGCGGCAGCCGCGTACGACGGAGCAGACCCGCACCACCGGACAGAACCTCACGGCCTGGGTGCACTAACCGCCCCACACCCGCCCCGCTTCACCCACACCGCGTCCC
The DNA here is from genome assembly GCF_055567415.1 of Streptomyces sp. NPDC026575. Taxonomy (NCBI): domain Bacteria; kingdom Bacillati; phylum Actinomycetota; class Actinomycetes; order Kitasatosporales; family Streptomycetaceae; genus Streptomyces; species Streptomyces sp. NPDC026575. Next base: position 310,351 of record NZ_JBVHQM010000002.1, on the reverse strand, counting down.
ACCAGCAGGGACGCCATCCACCAAGACCCAAGAGGACGGCACAGCCATGCCTTCTTACGACACTCCCGACCCGATCTCGGCCACCGCGCACGTGACCGCCGGCACCATCCGGTTCACCGCGGGCGAGCGCCTCGACACGGTCGTCGAGGTCCAGCCCCGCGACCCGAAGCGGGACCAGGACGTACGGGCCGCCGAGCAGACCGAGGTCAGCTACGCGAACGGCGCCCTGACCGTCAGAACGCCCAAGCAGCGCTATCTCGTCGGACGCACCGGCACCGTCGACATAGCGGTCGAGCTGCCCACGGGCTCGCGCATCGACACCACCGGCGCCTGGGCCCAGGTGCTGGGCGAAGGCCGGTTCGGCGAGGTCCGCGTGAAGATCTCGGCGGGAGACGTCCGTCTCGACACGGCCGGGCCGCTGCAGCTGACCGTGTCGCACGGCTCGATCACCGTGGACCGCGTCGAGGGCATGGCCGAGATCACCACCAGCTCCGGCAGCCTGCGCGTCGGCACCATCGACGGCCCCGCCGTCCTGAAGAACTCGCACGGCTCCACGACCGTCGGCACTGCGACCGGCGACCTGCGGGTGAGCGGCGCCAACGGCGACATCGACATCACACGCGCCGAGAACTCGGTCACCGCCACCACCGCCCACGGCGCCCTGCGCGTGGCCGAAGTAGCCCGTGGGACCGTCGACTTGGAGACCTCCAACGGCGCCATCGACCTTGGCATCCGCGAGGGCACCGCCGCCTGGCTCGACGTCAGCTCCGACCGCGGTCAGGTGCACAACACGCTCGCCGCCTCCGAGGCCCCGGAGCAGTCCGAGGACTCCGTCAAGGTCCGCGCCCGCACCCGCTACGGAAACATCGACGTCCGCCGCGCCCGGCCCTGAGCCACGCCTGAGCACGCCCCGAGCACGCCCCGAGCACGCCCCGAGCACGCCCCTGCCAACTCCACAGCCACCACAGAGGATTCCCGATGAATCAGACGCATCAAACGAACCAGACGAACCAAGAGGCAGCCCTCTCTCACGGCCTACCGATGGAGCGCGATGCGGGCCCCTTCGACCCGCCCAGCCAGATCACCCGGCTCCGCGAGGCTCGCCCGGTCAGTCCCCTGCTCTTCCCCGACGGTCACGAGGGCTGGCTCGTCACCGGCTACGAAGCGGTCCGCCAGCTCCTGGCCGACACCCGGTTCAGCTCCCGCCAGGACCTCGGCATTCTCCACTTGCCGTACGAGGTTCCCAACATGCCCGTCATCACCGAACCGTCCCCGCAGGTACCGGGCTTGTTCGTCGCCATGGACCCGCCGGACCACACCCGGCTGCGGCGCAAGCTCACAGGCGCCTTCACCGTCAAGCGCATGAAGATGCTCGAAGAGCACATCGGCGACATCGTCGAGCGGCAGCTGGACGAGATGGCGCGCCTCACCCCGACGATCGACCTGGTCGAGGCGTTCGCCCTGCCGGTGCCCTCGCTGGTGATCTGTGAGCTGCTCGGCGTCCCCTACGAGGACCGGGAGACCTTCCAGGGCAACTCCGCCAAGTTCATGGCCAAGGACCCGGATTTCGAAGAGAAGATGGCCGCGTACGGCGCAATGTCCGCCTACCTCGCCGAACTGGTCACCCGCAAACGCGCCGAGCCCGGCGAGGACATCCTGTCCGACCTGGCCCGCGATGACGACCTCACCATCGAGGAGCTGACCGGGATCGCCTTCCTGCTGCTGCTCGCGGGCCACGAGACCACCGCCAACATGCTGTCCCTGGGCACCTTCGCGCTTCTGGAGCACCCCGAGCAGCTCGCCGAACTGCGCGCCGACCCGGATCTGATGCCCGACGCCGTCGAAGAACTCATGCGCTACCTGTCCGTCGCCGACATCTTCTACCGCTACGCCACGGAGGACCTCGAACTCGGCGGCGAAACCATCGGCAAGGGATCGACCGTCGTCATCTCGCTCCTGGCCGCCAACCGCGACCCCCGGCGCTTCGACAACCCCGACACCCTGGACGTCCACCGCAAGGCTCGCGGGCACACATCCTTCGGCCACGGCATCCACCAGTGCCTCGGCCAGCAACTCGCCCGTATCGAAATGCGTGCCGGCTTCGCCGGACTCCTGCGCCGCTTCCCGACCCTCCAGCTCGCCGTCCCCGCCGACGAGGTGAGACTCCGAACCGACATGAACATCTACGGCGTCCACGAACTGCCGGTCACCTGGACACAAACGTCCCAGTAGGGCCATCGGCCGAGCACGTCACCTGCACGCAATCTGAACTGCGCACGCAGCCTCGCCGCGACCACCCACCCACTCACCACCCACCCACTCACCACCCACCCGCTCACCGGCCGCGAGCAGCTGAGCCGTCCGTCCGAGCCGGATCTCCCGAGGGCATGCCGGACGGGCGGGGGCTCCGGATCGCTCCTGAGCCCCCGCCGTACCCAGCAGCGCCGTAACGAAGGCTCTCGCCCCGTGCGGCCTCAGCCGAGAATCTCGTCGTTGGCCTTGAGGAGCGGACGGAGTGTGCACTTGGCGCTCTTCGGCCGGTGGCTGCCCTTGAGGAACGTGTCCGAGACCGGGAGGGACCGGGTCTCACCGGCGGCAACACCGGCCAGAGAGAACACCGCCCCACCGATGTAATCACCGGTCTCGTCCTTGAACACCACGGTGCCGTCATAGCTCGCGCGGCTCCGGGAGTTGCCGTTGTGCACGCTCAGTTTGGCCGCCAGCGTGCCGTCCGAGAAGTCCACACTGCATTCGGTGACGGTGACGTCCGACTCGGGTTCGGTGAGCGTCCCGGACGTCGGCGTGCTGCTGGGGACAACGAGCCGTGGCTTGGAGGGGAATGCGCAGCCCCCGGCGCCGGTCAAGCCGACGACCAGCAGTCCGCAAACGACTGCGCTACGCACAAGACGACAGTTCACGTTGCTCCCCCGAGATGGCCGGCCCCATCGGGCCAAGGCGTGAGCGCACGCGGGTGGTGGCCTCTGTGTGACCGGACGCACGCTCGAAGTGTTGTTGACAGGCGCGCGTCAGGTTAACAAGTCGGTGACACCACTCCTGAATTCCGCGCCGCCGGCCAGTTGTTCAGTCGTGAAAGCCAGGCGTTCAGCCGTGGACGTCAGGTGTCTCAGTCGTGGACGTCAGGCCGGCGAGCAGCCCGGAGCCGTAGGCCAGTCACCGACAAAGTCGATCTCTGGCGTGAGACGTATCCCGGTGCACGCCAGGACCTGATCGACCACGGCACCGATGGCTTCGGTGAACCCCGCCGCGCTCGCCCCCTCATCGGCAACCAGAGTGTGGTGCAGGTACGAGACACGGACGCCCTCCGCAACCCGGCTGCCGAGGGCAAAGCCCGTCCGCCGCATCAGCCAGCTCGCACTCACCCTGGTCGAGCCGTCGGGAAAGCGGTTCAGCGACGCGCCCTCGTCCCGCAGCCCCGTCGCCTGGGCCGGCGTCACCTCAGGGCTCAGGAAGACACTGCCCACCGTCCGACGGTCGGCGCCAGGACACCCCAGCACCATGCCCTTGCCCCTCCGAACGGCCAGCACTGCCTCGACCGCCTCGGCTGTCGGCACCCGGCTGCCGACGGGCACATCGAGTCGCTCGGCAACCGCCCGATACGAGAGCGGGGCACTCAGCGCGCACTTCCGCAGGGCGAAGACCACCGTCAGCAAGGTCCAGCGGCTGGAACCCTTGAAGACGCTGGTGCGATGTCCCAGTCCGCAGGCCGCCGCGTCGAGGGTGACGCGGCGCCGCAACACCCAGTCCCAGGCCGTCACCGCAACCAACGTGTCGGAGATCTCCTGGCCATACGCGCCGACGTTCTGGACCGGTGTGGCGCCGACGGTCCCAGGAATGCCCGCGAGCATCTCCACACCGATCAGCCCGTGGCCGACGGCCGTATCCACCAGATCGGACAGAGGATGGCCGGCCTGTACCTCCACCAAGGCCCGGCCGTCGGCCGCCTCCCCCACGAACCGCACGCCCCTCGTGTTCATCCGCAGCACGGGCGACGAACAGCCCGCGTCAGCGACGAGCGCATTGCTACCGGCCCCCAGACAGGTCGGCACGCCGGGAAAAGCATCGGCGAGCGCGACGAACTCCGGGAAGTCGGCCAAGTCCTCAAGATCGGCGAACACCGCAGCCGGGCCACCTATGCCCAGTGTCGTCTTCCGGGCAAGAGATAACCCGTGCGTGACTCGCATGAACGTCGTGTCCCCTCAGTGATGATGAGCAGTAGCCGACAGTACGGGGACCCTCAACCGGTCCGTACTTCGGTGTTTTGGCAGACGTGCAGCAGCCATCTGCCATCGGACTGCTTGGTCACGACGTAGAGCGGGGTGCCTTCCGAGTCGCCCTCCGCCGAGTGGTAGACCTGCCGAACCTTGACGGCCGCCACATCGGGCCGCAGGAACTGGATGTGGACCACCTCGTACGTGACATCGCCGTCCCAGTCGCCGTGGGGTAGCACAGCGCGAGTGAACTCAGCGATGACGTCGAAGCCAATGAGGGCCTTGCCGTGACCGGTCGTCCAGATGGCGTCGGGGTGGAAGAGCGCGAGAAAGCCTTCGGCATCTTTCGCTCGCTGAGTGAACTCGACGGTGGCCACGATCTCTTCGATGGCCGCAATATCCGCGTTCTTGGTATCCATGCAGACCATGCTGAAATCTCCACTGCGCTTGAGGTCAAGGGTCACGAGCATCTGAATGCCAGTCGCCTCAAGAAGGCCGATGCAGTACAGCAGCACGGAGTGCAGCAACCACGGCAACCGCCTCCGTCCGGTGATGCCCCTGCCCTGTACAGCCGCGCCTCGGCTGGTGCGACCGACCGTCCACGACCGGACCCCATAGAGCTACGGATCAGCAGGCACCCGCGCCCCTCCCGTACCCGACCCACCGGGAATCACGGAGACGGCCAGGCGATCGCGGTACGCGCGCAAGCAAATGGCCCCTGACCAATCTTCCTGGTCAGGGGCCGCTTCGCCGTGCTGAGCCGCCCAAAAGGCCGCACTTCCTGCGATGATCTCGCCCCTCGTCCACAGGTCGTCCACAGGGCCCCGCGGGGCGCCGCCCGTGGAAGCGGAGTCCTGCGCAAGCGACAGATTTGAAGACCGCTGGGCTACCGGTGCGTCACGTGCATTGACCTGCAGCAGAGTCACACGCCCCGCATGGAGTAGCCCAACTCTGGCCGCAGGCTGGCCGCGTACCTCAAAATCGCGCCTCGGCACCGTCCGCGAACACCGCTTTTGGAGAGCAGCTGGGGCCAATGATCGCGTCACCCGGCAGCGCCATCGTCAGCCGCCGTGGATCCAGGCATTCGTGCGCTCTACCACCCAACGGACCACGCCGAGTCCGGAGCCATGAGGTACCCCGCGCCGTGCCTCGCCGAACTCCCGCTGCACGGCCTCCACCTGATCCCGCAGACGCTGCTCCTCGGCCCTGCGTGCCTCTTCGGCCTCCTGGTGCGCCTGAACAATCGGCGCGTACTCAGCCACCTGCGCCCGGAGCCGCTCAAGTTCGACGTTCGCGTCATCCGCTCACACCGAAGGTTCAGCAGGCCCGGCAGATGCGGGCACCGGCATGTCAATCTCGGGGGGCGTCCCGCTCGGCGCCTCGTCACTCATTCGTCAGTCCTCCTAAAGACTCGTTCGATTCCATGTGATTCACTCGATCGGCCCTGCTCTGAGCGACGTCGGTCACGACGGCGCGCATGGTGATGTCATGAACAACACCCAGATGAACAGCACGAAAAGGCGCTCACTCCGTAGCGCGTCACCCCTCTCCCGGATACTCCCGGTCGCGGCCGTCCTGAGCATCGCCCTTGCGGCAGGGGCGGCAACGGCCACAACCGCCACAGCAGCAACCCCCGCCTCCAACCACGTCGCAAAAGCCCCGGCTGGTGGCTGGGGCAACCAGAACAACGGAATGGGCACCTCCGGCCAAGACCACGGTTGGGGCAACCAGAACAACGGAATTGGGACTTCCGGCCAAGGCCACGGTTGGGGCAACCAGAACAACGGCATGTAACTGACGGATACTCCGCGGGCACTCGGACGAGGCGAGGGCGATGCCTTCCTCATCTCTCCCCGCGCCCGCACGGACCGCCCCGCCCGCTTGGAGGCCCCCCTCCGTAGCGGGCGGGGCCTTCCTATTGCGCGCTAAGCGCGCCCCTCTACGAGTCGCCGGAATTGAACCGGCAGGAATCCGCGCGGCGAGCACGCCTTCCTGCTGCCGCCCACGCAGACCCCAGAGGGGCGCTCCGAACAGCGGCGTCACATCACCATCGAGTTCACAGACGTCGCCGGGATCATGTCCGCCGCCCAGAAGGGCGAACAGTTCGATGTGGAGACCGGCCTACCCAAGTCCGAACTTGTCGCTCAGCAGCCGCCGTTGACCTGGTTCGAGCATGCCAAGGAGTGCGGATGCTCTCGCTGCTGTCACTGCCGCTCTGGTCAAGGACACGAAGGGGGCGCCGGCGCCGGCGCTGCTACGACGGGCGCTGACCGGCTACGCGTTCAACTTCTCCGAGCACCGGACGCCTCCGCCTGAACATCTCGCTGCTGCTCTCGCATGGCTCGCGTCCAAAGCCCTCCCGATGCCTGCCCTGGAGGAGGACTCCGAGCTGATCCGTGTCGCGCTCAAGGCGTTGAGCACGCGGCTCAACGGAAAGCGTGCGGTGGCGACCACCATCACGAATCGCCGCACGGTCTTCAACAACGCTTCGGTACGCCGTGGAGCGGAAGCGCCTCACGGCGAACCCGCTGCCATCCGTCGACTGGACTCCTCCAGCGACGGACGACGAAATCGACTGGCGTTACGTTCCCAACCCGCAGCAGGCCAAAGCCCTGATCGATGCCGTCGGAACGCTGGGCCCCCGCGGCGAGCATCTGCAGGCGTTCTTCGCGTGCATCTACTACGCGGCCACGCGGCCGGCCGAGGCCATGAACCTCAGGGAGTCCGACTGCACGCTTCCTGAGACCGGGTGGGGCGTGATGCTGCTCTCGGGGAGTTCCTCCCGGGTTGGTTCAGCCTGGACGGACGACGGCAAGTCCTATGAGGAACGAGGCCTGAAGCATCGGGCCCGGGCCTCCGTGCGCGACGTACCGATCCCGCCCGAGCTGGTGAGGATGCTGCGTGCCCACCTCGACAGGTACGGGGTGGCGCCGGACGGCCGACTCTTCCAGGCAGCGCAGGGCGGGATCCTGCTCAGCAAGGAGTACACCGACATCTGGAAGCAGGCCCGCGAGGTCGCGCTCCCCCCTCACCAGGTCGACAGCCCGTTCGCGGAGGTGCCCTACTGCGGGCGGAAGGCCGGCATCTCGATGTGGATCGCATCCGGCGTCGACCCCGTCGAGGTCGCTCGCCGCGCCGGCCACAGCGTGGCCGTGCTTTACAAGTTCTACGCCAGGGTGCTGGACGGCAAGCGCGAGCAGGCCAATGCGCTGATCGAGCGGGCCATGCGTGCCGTGGAACAGAGGGCCACCGGGGCCTGATCCCCGTCCACGGCTCGTCCACACAGGCTGCTCAGCGGTGCAACAGCCCGGCACGGAGTGAGACAGGAACACGGATGGGCGGCGGCCCCGGATCGCTCCGGAACCGCCGCCCACCTGCATGTTTACCTACCTCAGCGGAGGCTGTGGGATTTGAACCCACGGTGAGGGGTTACCTCACGACAGTTTTCAAGACTGTTCCCTTAGGCCGCTCGGGCAAGCCTCCCCGCTGCACCGGCGCGCGGGCGCGCGGGTGTCGCGGGGATCAGACTAGCGCGTCACTTGTCGCCGGTGCGCTGGCCCAGGGTCACTTTGGCGGTGTGCTCCTTGCCGGCGCGCTTGTAGGTGAGGGTGACCGTGTCGCCGGGCTTGTGCTGCCAGATCTCGCTGATCAGGGTGGGGCCGCTGTCGATGACCGTGTCGTCCAGCTTGGTGATGGTGTCGCCGGGCTGGAGGCCCGCCTTGTCGGCCGGGCCGTTCGGGGTGACCGCTTCGGAGCCGTTGTTGCCGGTCTGGGCGATGGTCGCGCCGTCGCCGGTGTCCCGCATGCCGACCTGGACGCCGATCTGCGGGTAGACCGGCTTACCGGTCTTGATCAGGTCCTGGGCCACACGCTTCGCCTGGTCGATGGGGATGGCGAACCCCAGGCCGATGCTGCCGGACTGGCCGGACTCGCCGCCCAGGCCGCCGTTGCCCGCCGACTGGATGGCGGAGTTGATGCCGATGACGTTGCCGGCGGCGTCCATCAGAGGGCCGCCGGAGTTACCCGGGTTTATCGACGCGTCCGTCTGCAGGGCGCTCATGTACGAGGCGCTGCTGCCGCCGCCGTCGCTGGAGGCCACCGGGCGGTCCTTGGCGCTGATGATGCCGGTGGTGACCGTGCCGGAGAGGCCGAAGGGCGCGCCGATCGCGATGGTGGCGTCGCCGACCTGGACGTTCGACGACTTGCCGAGGGGCAGCGGGTTGAGGGTGGCGTCGGAGGCGTTCTTGAGCTTGAGCACGGCGACGTCGTAGCCCCGGGCGTTGCCGACGACCTCGGCGTCGTACTTCTTGCCGTTGGAGAACGTGGCGGTGAGCTTGCCGCCGTCGGCCGCGCTGGCGACGACGTGGTTGTTGGTGAGGATGTGGCCCTGCTTGTCGTAGATGAAGCCGGTGCCCGTGCCGCCCTCGCCGGTGGCGCCCTGGGCCTCGATCGTCACGACGCTCGGCAGCGCCTTCTGCGCTATGCCCGCGACCGAGGTGGGCTTGCGGTTCAGCGCGCCGGTGTCGCCGGTCGCGGAGACCGTCGTCGAGGCGCTGTCGTTCTGGCCCGCGGCCCAGAAGCCGATGCCGCCGCCGATCCCGCCGGCGACCAGTGCGGCCGCCAGTACGGCCGCGATCAGGCCGCCGTTGCGCCGCTTGGGGGAGGGGCTGTCGGGCGGCGCACCCCAGGGGTGGCCGCCGTACGGGGGCTGGCCCCAGCCGCCACCGGACGAGCCCTGGCCGGCGGTCGGGTACGCGGGGATCTGGGCGGTCTGGTCGGCCCCGGCCGGGGGCTCGCCGCCGGGGTGCGGTGCGTGCCCCGGGGAGCCCTGGGCACGGTCCTGATCACCGGGGCCGCCTGCGGAACCGGCGACGGTCGGGGCGAAGGCCGGCGGCGGGGGCGGCGCGGCGGGCGCGGACGGTGCGTGGGGAGCCTGGGCGCCGGAGGCGGACGCGGGGGCGCGGTCCGGCGGCGGCCCGGCCGGCGGCGTGGCCTCCGGCGGGACGGCGGCTCCCTCGTTCTCGGTGCTCACAGCTCTCTCCTCAGCTTCACGCGGGCCTCACGGTCCCGTACGGGGCCGGTGGCGCCCGAACGGGGTCTTGCGGGTCGTACAGCTCCTCGCCGCGGGTCCACCGGGGACCCGTACCCCGTCACCCAGGATTCAGGATCCGGGCGATCCGGGCGAGTCCCGGTGGGCCGGTCCAGGCCCGGGAGGCCCGACCGGCCGGTACGGGCAAGTCTGTGTCCCAGCCTTTCCCACCGCGCGTCAGAGCGCCGTAAGCCGAGGCTGTGACTGTCCCCTCATTCTTTATGTCGGACAAAGCAGACACGTTGCCCGTTCCGTGCCCCGGGGGTAGGCACCGGCGGCCGGTCGGCGATGGAATGGCACGATAACTCGGTGACCTCTGCACGCCCCTCTCAGGACGCCCGTCCGGATCGTCCGACGATCTCCGTCGTAGCCCATCGGGGTGCCTCCGAGGATGCCCCGGAGCACACCCTGGCCGCCTATCGCAGGGCGATCGAGGACGGTGCGGACGCGCTGGAGTGCGATGTCCGGCTCACCGCGGACGGCCATCTGGTGTGCGTCCACGACCGGCGGGTGAACCGCACCTCCAACGGGCGCGGCGCGGTCTCCGCCCTGGAGCTCGCCGATCTCGCCACCCTCGACTTCGGATCGTGGAAAGAGGGCAACGAGGACGCGTACGGGGAGGCGCCGGACCGGCAGCACGAGGACCCCGAGCGGACGTCCGTGCTGACGCTGGAGCGGCTGCTGGAGCTGGTCGCCGACGCGGACCGGCGGGTGGAGCTGGCGATCGAGACCAAGCACCCGACGCGCTGGGCCGGACAGGTGGAGGAGCGGCTGGTCGAGCTGCTCGACCGGTTCGGGTATGCAAAACCGGCCAGGAGCACCGATTGGACCTCCCCGGTCCGCGTCATGAGCTTCTCGGCGCGCTCGCTGCACCGGCTGCGGGCCGCGGCGCCCGGCATTCCCGGCGTCTACCTGATGCAGTTCCTCACCCCCCGCTACCGCGACGGCCGGCTGCCGGTCGGCGTCGGCATCGCGGGCCCGGGGATGCGGATCGTCCGCGCGCACCCGGAGTACGTCGCCAAGGCGCACCGCGCGGGCCACCGGGTCCATGTGTGGACGGTCAACGACGCCGCCGATGTCGAGCTGTGCCAGGAGCTGGGCGTGGATGCGGTAATTACAAACCGCCCCAAACAGGTGCGAAGGCAACTCGGCCTTGGCTAAAGCCCATCACAGGGTGTGCACCGGCGCATTCGACTCGTATTCGATCGTGTCTAGTGCGTCACTGCGTGCCGCTTGGCCGGTTTCCGGTCCAGTCCATTGGGGCATTCATCCCGTGGCGTGGGGCAAAGGAGGTTTCGGGGGTGGCGTTGGTGGTGGCACAAGAGGTGCCGACGTCGTCGATCATGGCCGTACCTCATGGCCCAGTGGGTGTGGGCATGGCCAGGCGACGCATGCGAGAAGAGCTGTTGGCAAGTGGAGTTCAGGACAATGTCGTCGATGACGCGGTGCTCATCCTTTCGGAGCTGCTGAGCAATTCGTGTCGCCATGCGCGTCCGATATACGAAAACGGATCACCGTGCTCCGCAAGAGCCGTAGCGGGTGACCCGTCTCGGTCGGCGCCCAAGGACGGTGCGTCGGACGCGCCGTTGGCATCCGTACGCGCGTCGTGGCGTATCGACGCACAGGGCCGGCTGACCGTCGCGGTCACGGACGGCGGCGGCCCGACCCGACCACTTCCGGCCACACCGTCGGTCACCGCACACGGCGGCCGCGGGCTGGCGATCATCCGGTCGCTCGCCAAGGACTGGGGCGTACGCGACACCACAGCCGGCGAAGTGACGGTCTGGGCGGTGCTCTCCCTTCAAGGTGCCTTCGCTACGCGCGTGGAGCTGACCCCGGACGTACCCCCGTCGATCGCCACCGGCGGGCGGCCGGTGATGCCGCTGGGACCGGCCTTCGCGGACCTCGACGACCTGACGTAGCGGCCGCGCGCCGGGCGCGGGGCTGGAGCACCGGATGCGGCCCGGGCTCATGACACGGGGCGGGACACGCCAGGGACACCAGGGCGGGACACGGCGTTGTCCACAGGCGAGCGCGACCTCGTACGCGATCCTCTAGGCTCGCGCCGAAACGCGTCCGTACGTCCAGGATCGACCAGGAGAAGCCGTCGCCATGGCCAAGAAGCGCCGCCCTCAGCCCCAGGCCGCAGCACACGCCCGCACCAAGGACGGGGCACCCGGCGGAGAGGAGAACTACCCGGTCGTCGGCGCTCGTGAGCCCTGCCCCTGCGGCTCCGGCCGCCGGTACAAGGCATGTCACGGGCGACGCGCCGCGCACGCCGCCACCGAGCTGGTGCAGCGCCCCTTCGAGGGCCTGCCCGGCGAGTGCGACTGGGTGGCGCTGCGGGAGCTGGTGCCCGCCGCCACCGCGGAGTTGACGCTCAAGGGCGGGCTGCCCGAGGGCGTGCCCTCCGTGACGCTCGCGACCGTACTGCCGATGGCCTGGCCCGCGCTGCGCCGGGACAACGGCGCGGTGATGCTCGGCCTGCAGAACGACACCGCATCCGGTGACCTCAGCCGCGCCCTCGCGGACACCCTGCAGCGCGCACTGGAGACGGAACCGGGCAATCCGGTCACCGCCGGCCGGCCCTCCCCCGACGGACCGCGCCTACAGGACCTCCTCGACCTGGAGGCGGATTTCGAGCCGGTCGTCCACACCGGGTTCGAGTTCTGGGTGGAGAACGCCGAGAACGCCACGGGAGAGGTCGCCGCCTCCCTGGAGCGGGCCAACGCGGCCGCCATCCCGACCGCCCGGATCCCCGGCCTGGAGGGCGCGTACTGGTGCGAGGCCCCGGAGAAGAACCATCTGCGCTGGGTCACCTCCCACCCGGAGGAGCAGCTGCTGGACGCGCTCGCCCGGCTGCACGCCGCGGGCAGCTCCTCGCTCGGCGAGGGCACCCGGCTGGTGGGCTCGTTCCGGGCGCACGGTCTGGTCGTGCCGGTCTGGGACCTGCCCCGGTCGATGGGCGCCGAGGAGGTCGCCAAGCCGGCCGAGGAGTTCGCCGAGCGGCTGGCCAAGGCCCTCGCGACCGACGCCCCGCTGACGGCCGACGAGCGCCGGGCGCGCGGCGGTCTCACCAACCGTCAGATCACCCTGAGCTGACAGCGGCGGACCCGGCCGTGAGGACCGTACGCCACTCGGGGCACCTGCGTGACACCGGTCACAACTCCCCGTACCTGCCGGTAAATAGGCGTCCGGAAATCCACGATCGAATTTGCTAACCGCCGATCTCTTGTTACGGTTCTAAAAGCCCGGTCGCTGGTGCATCCCCCGTCGCCAGCGACCGGGCGCTTCCATGTCCGGAACCAGGCGTTCCGATCGGCCCGGCCTGCTGTCAGCGGCCCGCGCGCCCTCGCCGTTCCGAACCCCCGCCGCCCGCAGCCGAGTTGCTGCCGGAGCGCAGCAGCAGCCGCTCGCCCGCCGCGTCGGCGATCTCCGCCACCGCGCCGTACGCCTCCCGGCCCCGGCGCACGGTCAGCCCGGACGGCGTCTCGCACAGGCCCGGCACGTCGGCCGCCGGCAGGTCGCAGTTCACCTGTACGGTCCCGCCGTCCGGCCGCATCAGGGTCAGCACGGCACGCAGCGGGTTGCCGGTGATGTTGCGGTAGTACGTACGCGCCCAGGTCCGGCCGCGCTCGGCGAGCACACAGGTCTGGACCTCGATGCCCTGGGCGGAGGCGAGTTCGGGGCCGCAGCGGGTGGTCCGCCCGGAGAGCAGCGGGAGGCCGAGGGCGTCGAGGGGGCCGGTCGGGTGATGTAAGGCGGCGGGCTTCTTGTCCGGCTTGGCCCCCACTTCACCCTTGACGCCCGATTCCTCCATACGGCTGTTTTCGGCCTTGGCTCTCGCCCCGGACTCGGCACCCGACGCCGGCCGGTCCGGCATCACCGAGTCCGCCGGACCGGCGATCGCGGCACCCAGCGGAACGGCGATGGCGAGCACCGCCGCCCCGCCGAGGCCGGTCATGCGGAGTTTCTGCGCACGCTGCATGGGCCCCACCTGCGATTGAGTTGCCGCCGACGGCGGCTTGACGGTGGGCCGAACCTATCGGCCGGGAAGGGGCCACCCGGCCGCCCGGACACCCGTTTCCCGTAGTGATCCGGGGCGGTCACACCCGTACGGGTGAACCGGGCGCGGGTCGCCCGGCGGCTCAGTACGCGAGCCGGCTGCCGCCGTCCGGAGTCCCGGTGCTCGCCATGACGAGTGCGTCGACGATCGTGTCCACCTTCGGCAGCCAGGGCGCCGCGGAGGGCGGGGGTCCCCCCTGCTCGAAGGAAGTCGAGCGCTTGGGGAAAGCCGGCGGCCGCTCCCAGCGGACCCCGCCGGCGCCGATCTGGGACGGCGGGAGCACCACATAGCCGCCCTCCCCATGGAAGCGCAGCGAGCTGGGCACCCAGTCCTGGGAGTACAGCAGCTCACCCAACTCCGGCAGTCCGTAGGGCGATACGAGCAGCGACCAGCGGCTGGGCGTGGCCACCACGGGGCCGAGACGTACGCCGAAGTGGTCCAGGGCCGCCAGGGCGCGGGCGCCGGCGACGGCGGGCAGGCTCACCGCGCAGGGCGCGCGGCCGCCGGTGGCCAGCACGATCGGGGCGTCGGGGCGGTTGGTCCACCACCACCGCACCATCCGGGCATCGGTGGTGGCCGCCAGCAGTCCGGGGTCGAAGGGGTGTGCGCCGGGGACCACGCAGTCGGGGTCGGGGCAGTGGCACTGACGGGCGGCCCGCTCGCCGAGGCCGAGCCGGGCGCCGGCCGGCTGGCGGCCGCCGGACCGGAGTCCCACACCGGGGAGTACGGGCCACTGCCACTCGGTGGCGCAGCGCAGCGCCGCACCGAGCAACGCCGACCTTCCGCCGCGCCGGAACAGGAGCTTGCGTCGCCTTCCGAGGATCTCGCGCATGAGCGCTCGTTCCTTTCCGTAAACGCCGAGGGCTTCGTCCATCGCACTACAGGGCACTACTGGGCACTGCTCACCGGTTCACCTGCGCTTCGCGCCGCGCCGCTTCATGCCGTTGTGTGGCGTCTGTTGCGGCCCGGCCAAGCGCCCCGGGGTCGATCGCGCATCGATCACGCCACGTGGATATCGGTCACCGCGTGTACAGGGCAGCGCATCACGCCGTACGCCGAGCGGGAAACGTGGCGGGGGGTGGCGCGCGCATGGCGCTTGCGCTCCGTAGTGCAGTCCCCGCCACTTAGGGGTGCGTCGCGGTGGTCGCCCTATGAGACGCCGGTGCCCGCCGGAGAGTTCCGATGCGGCCCCAACTGGCCCCGCACCTTTCCGATTACGTACCCGCCACTGTGGTGATGACGCGCTGCTGATCGCCGTCAGTCGACCTCAAATTGACGTTCAGGGGGCCGTTTTCAGGCCAATCTACAGACCTCGCTGACACCACAAACCCCATCGGGACAATGCTGGACATCACATCGCTGGTGCGTGTACATGTGGAGGCATTGATAGCGGAGCAACATGACATGGGGGTTTGCGATGCTATTGACAAATTTGCGCGGCCAAACGCACCGCACAGCATCACTCAACGAAATGCCACACGTCCTACCAAACTCCCGCCTGACCTGGGGTAATTCCTGTCGCGTCGATGGCCGTCAGCCATGACCGCGCCACACGTACCGAAAGTGGCTGGAATCGAGCCAGCTCTCCCCGCCCCCACGCACACTACGGACCCGCGCGTGGCCCACACCCCCGCGGACCCCGCCGCCCGCACCCCCTCCGGCTCCTCATCCGACGGCGCGTCCGGCACTCTTTCGGACACCCCCCAAGGCGCCGCCGCCCTCCCGTCCGGCGGCTCCCTCGAAGCCTCCGCCATCGATCAACTCGCCGCGATCCAGGACCGGCTGGCCGGCTGGATCTCCGACCTGAGCACCCTGCACGACCTGCTCGAACAGCTCGCGCGCACCCGCACGCTCAAGGACGCGCTCCATGAGCTGCTGCGGGCCGGCGCCTCACTGGTCGGTGCGCGCCGCGGCATGGTCGTGCTCGCCCCGGCCGACGGACTCGGCCCGGAGACCACCGTCGGACTCGGCCTGGGCCACGCCGACATCGGCCATATCGAGACCGTCCCGCGCCGCGCCCTGTCGTACGCGCGGATACTGGACGGCCTCCCCGAGCCGGGCGCCGACGGCGAGGACGCCTCCGAGATCGCCGAGCCCGACATCCCCGGCGAGAAGGACCTCGACCCCCGTCTGCGCGAGGTCGCCGCCCGCCTCGGATACGCCGCCAGCTACGCCGTCCCGCTCACCGCCGACCCCATCGGCCGGACCGGCGCGGCGGTCTGGCTCTACGACGAACCGGCCGAGCCCACCGAACGCCAGCGCCACCTCGTCGGCCTCTACCGCACACACGCCGCCGAGCACCTCGCCCGCCTCCTCGAACTCCACCGCGCCCGGCAGGCCAACCGCACCCTGCGCGAGGAGCTGCTGCCGCGCCGGCTGCCGCGGATCCCCGGCGTACGCCTCGCGGCGCGGCACAGCACCGGACCGCGCGGCGGCGGCGACTGGTACGACGCGCTACCGCTGCCGGAGGGAGCGCTGGGCCTGGCCATCGGTTCGGTGACCGGCTCCGGGCCGAGCGCGGTGGCCGCCATGGGGCGGCTGCGGGCCTCGCTGCGCGCGTACGCGGTCATGGAGGGCGAGGACCCGGTCGCGGTCCTGTCCGACCTCGAACTGCTGATGCGGCTGACCGAGCCGGCCCGCAGCGCCACCGCGCTGTTCGCCTTCACCGAGCCGCCGCCCGGTGCGCCGGGCGGGCCGCCCGCACCGCCGATGCCCGGCGGGATCACCGACCCCTTCGCCCGCAAGGTGGTGCTCGCCGGGGCCGGCCACTGCCCGCCGCTGATCCTGGGCGATCTGCGGACCGAGTACGTGGAGACCTCGCTGTCCGCGCCGCTGGGGATGCTGGGCTGCTGGGAAGCGCCGAGCGTGGAGATCGAACCGGCCGGCGGGGAGACCCTGCTGCTCTACAGCGACGGGCTGCTGCACCGCACAGGTCAGCCCATGGACCGCGCCTTCGCCCGGTTGCACGCCGCCGCCGCGGGCGTCCCCCGGACGAGCCGCCATGATCCGGAGGCGGTGGCCGACCACATCGTGCGCGCGATGCTGCCGCGGGGCCTGGAGGACGAGTCGTCGGAGGAGGACGTGGTGCTGCTGGTCGCGTACTTCGAGGAGTAGCGCGAGGCGCTACGAGGAGTAGCGCGGCGAAACACCTCCGAAACCGTGCATCTACGGCCTAAATGCCCGAGAAGTCACACCTTCTTCCCCCTGGACGGCTTTCCATCCGCACATACGATGGAATGCGGTTCAGTCTTAAAAGGAGGCATAGTGACCGACGAGCTCACGCCGGAGACCCCGGACGAGGACGAGCAGCCGATCAAGCAGCGCAAGAACGGCCTTTACCCGAGCCTCTCGGATGAGCTCGCGGAGAACATGAAGGGCGGCTGGGCCGACACCGAGCTGCGCGATCTGCAGCCGATCGAGCAGGCCCCGAACGCCGCCCGCCGCCGCGCCGCGCTGTCCGCGCGCTTCCCCGGCGAGCGCCTGGTGATCCCGGCGGGCAATCTGAAGACCCGCTCCAACGACACCGAGTACGACTTCCGCGCCTCGACGGAGTACGTCTACCTCACCGGCGACCAGACCGACGACAGCGTCCTGGTGCTGGAGCCCCGCAAGGGCGCCGACGGCCACGACGCGACGATCTACCGGCTGCCCCGCTCCAACCGCGAGAACGGCGAGTTCTGGCTCAACGGCATGGGCGAGCTGTGGGTCGGCCGGCGCCACAGCCTGACCGAGGCCGAGGCGCTGCTCGGCGTCCCCTGCAAGGACGTGCGCGAGCTGGCCGAAGCGCTCAAGGAGGCCACCGGCCCGGTCCGCGTGGTGCGCGGCCACGACGCCGGCATCGAGGCCGCACTGACCGACAAGGTCACCGCCGAGCGCGACGAAGAGCTGCGGGTGTACCTCTCCGAGGCCCGGGTGATCAAGGACGCGTTCGAGATCGGCGAGCTGCAGAAGGCCGTCGACTCCACGGTGCGCGGCTTCGAGGACGTCGTGAAGGTCCTGGACAAGGCCGAGGCGACCAGCGAGCGCTACATCGAGGGCACGTTCTTCCTGCGCGCCCGCGTCGAGGGCAACGACGTCGGCTACGGCTCGATCTGCGCCGCGGGCCCGCACGCCACCACCCTGCACTGGGTCCGCAACAACGGTCAGGTCCGCTCCGGCGACCTGCTGCTCCTGGACGCCGGTGTGGAGACCACCACCCTCTACACCGCCGACGTCACCCGCACCCTGCCGATCAACGGCCGCTACACCGACCTGCAGCGCAAGATCTACGACGCGGTGTACGAGGCCCAGGAGGCGGGCATCGCGGCGGTCAAGCCGGGCGCGGCGTTCCGCGACTTCCACGACGCCGCGCAGCGGGTGCTCACCGAGAAGCTGGTCGAGTGGGGCCTGGTCGAGGGCCCGGTCGAGCGGGTGCTGGAGCTGGGGCTGCAGCGCCGCTGGACCCTGCACGGCACCGGCCACATGCTCGGCCTGGACGTCCACGACTGCGCCGCGGCCCGCACCGAGGCGTACGTCGACGGCACGCTGGAGCCCGGCATGGTGCTGACCGTCGAGCCCGGCCTGTACTTCCAGGCGGACGATCTGACGGTTCCCGAGGAGTACCGCGGTATCGGCGTCCGGATCGAGGACGACATCCTCGTGACCGAGGACGGCAACCGGAACCTCTCGGCCGGGCTGCCGCGCCGGTCGGACGAGGTCGAGGCATGGATGGCGGGCCTGCTCGCGAAGTAGGCCGCGGCACGATCCCGTTCCGTCTCCCGGTGGCGTCAGGCGTCGCCGGGAGACGGCCCGTATGACGGGGCGTCGGCCCGCCGCGCGTAGGCGCCCGCACGGGCCGCCGCCCATACGGCGGTGGCGGCGGACTCGGCGAGGGCCGCGTCGACGGGGCGACGGGAGATCAGGATCCGGTAGTAGAAGGGCGCGCCGAGGGCCGACAGCACCTCCTCCGGGTCGGTCTCCGGGGGCAGCTCGCCGCGTTCCACGGCCCGCCGCACCATCTGGCCGGCCAGCACCAGCCGTTCGTCGAAGAAGGACCGCAGCACCATGGCCGCCTGCGGGTCGCGGGCGGCGGCGGAGACCACCGCCTCGATCAGCCGGCTCATCCGCGCCTCCCCGTAGAAGGCGCTTATCGAGCGGGCCAGGACCCGCAGATCCTCCGGCAGTGTGCCGGTGTCGGGCAGCGGCACATCGGCGCTCAGGTCGGTCAGCAGCTCGCAGACCAGCCCCTCGGTGCAGCGCCAGCGCCGGTAGAGCGTCGCCACGTGGATACCCGACCGCTGCGCGACCTTCTCCATGGTGAGTTCGGCGAAGCCGCTGTCGTCCAACTCCTGTAAGACGGCGGCCAGTACGGCCTGCCGGGTGCGGGCCGTACGCCCGCCGGGGCGGGTCGCGCCCGGGGCATGGTGCGCTGTCGTCACGACGGCTCCGTATTGCAGTGCGGGTTCACGCCAAGTATTGTCCGGGAAAGACTAACGCGATTGGCTTCGCGTTAGCCCTGGTGTGCGCTGGTCTCGTAGGGACAGGGGACGCCGCGGGGGAGGTCCTCCCACCGCGAGACCGCGCTGCCCCGGGGTGATTTCCGGCCAGTCGTCAGACTGCCGACGTTCGCCCCGGTTTGACACCCCCACGGTAGCCCCCGACGGCAACTCCTTGTAGTGCTCGGTCGCCGCGAGCCGGCGGCCGTCCAGGGCGAGGGGCCGCCGCGGCGGCAGTGCCACCTGTTCACGGCGCCCTTCAAGGGGAGTTGACGCAGCGGCACACCGTCCCGCGCCACAGACGTCATGGGGGCCACGTGCGCTCCGTGCACCACGAGTGCCATGAGTGCCGCACCTGGCGCCATAGCGGCGCTGGAGCACCCTCACGACACCTCGATGGCGCCGCCATGGCGCCACGCACGCCACCGTGGCGCCACAAGGACTTGCCATGGCGCCACCGTGATGCCATAGTGGCGTTATGGACCTCACGCCCTACGTCGACAATCTCCGGCACGAGCTCGCGGTCGCCGCGGACGCCGGCGGAGACGAAGCCCGCGCTCTGGCCGAGCGGCTCACCACACCCCTGGAGTCGGCCGCCCGGCTGACCCTGCTGAACGCCCTGTCCGCCGCCATGGGGGAGGTCACCCGTGACCTGGCGCCGGGATCGGTCGACGTACGGCTGCGCGGGCTCGACCCCGAGTTCGTGGTGACACCGCCGCCGGGTCACGAGGTGTTCGAGGAGGCCGCGGAGCCCGAGAGCGCCCCGGCACCTCCGCCGGTTCCCGCCGTGGACACCGACGAGGGCGGCACCGCACGCATCAACTTCCGGCTCCCGGCCCACCTCAAGACCCGGGTCGAGGAGGCCGCCGGCCAGGAGGGCCTCTCGGTCAACGCCTGGCTGGTACGGGCCGTCGCCACCTCGCTGGAGCAGCCCGCCGAGCGCCCCCGCCCGACCGGCCGCCGCTCCCGGGGACAGCAGGGCTTCACGGGCTGGGTCCGCTAGCCCACCGCCGCACAGCACGCCAGCACCTCGCACAGGTCGAGTACCTATCCACCCGCCTGACCAGCGGGAACGCAGACCACAGCCAAGAGGACGGCACAGCCATGCCACGTTTCGACACTCCCGAACCGATCTCCGCCACCGTCGAGTTCGACATCGGGTCGGTCCGGATCATCGCGAGCAAGCGCACCGACACGGTCGTCGAGGTGCTGCCGACCAACGCCACCAGCGAGCTGGACGTACGGACCGCGGAGCAGACCAAAGTCACCTGCTCGGGCGGCACGTTGCTGGTCAAGGGGCCCAAGAAGCGCTCCCCGTTCGGCAAGACCGGCTCGGTCGACGTGCTCGTCGAGCTGCCGGCCGACTCGGACGTCCTGGGCAACGCGCCCATGGGGGACTTCCACTGCGAAGGCCGCCTCGGGGAGTGCCGGCTCAAGACCTCGCTCGGCACCCTCCGGGTGGACGAGGCGGCGGCCGCCAACCTGCGGACCGACCACGGCCGGATCAACGTGGCACGTGTGACGGGAGACGCCGAGATCGTCGGCGCGGGGCGGATCGAGGTCGGGGAGATCGCGGGCGCGGCGATCGTCAAGAACAGCAACGGGGACACCGAGCTCGGCGAGATCACCGGCGATCTGAGGGTGAACTCCTCCAACGGCGCCATCTCCGTGGACATCGCGCACGCCTCGGTCAACGCCAAGGCCGCCAACGGCGGTATCCGCGTCGGCGATGTGACGCGCGGCCAGATCACGCTGCAGTCCGCCATCGGCGATCTCGAAGTCGGCATCCGGGAGTCCACCGCCGCCTGGCTCGACGTACACACCCAGGTCGGTGCCATGCGCAACTCCCTCGGCACGTCCGAGGGCCCCGGCGACTCCGCCCACAAGGTCGAGGTGCGCGGGCGCACCGGCGTCGGCGACATCGTCATCCGCCGCGCCTGACCACCTGAGCCGGGGACGCCTCCCCTGCCCCTTCAGGGCCCTGGGGGAGGGGTCCCGGCCACGCGATCCACCGCTCCCCGCCGACCACCACACCACCTAGCACGGAAGGTGACCTGTCATGCCCATGAAGACCCCGTCCTATGCCGCTCCCCCGCCCGGCCCGGCTCCGACCACCGCCGCACCGGCGATCACCGCCACCGGACTGGCCAAGTCCTTCGGCGACAAAGTGGTCCTCGACGGCATCGACCTGCACATCCCCGAGGGCACGATCTTCGCCCTGCTCGGCCCCAACGGCGCCGGCAAGACCACCACCGTCCAGATCCTCTCCACCCTCATCTCCGCCGACGCCGGCCGGGCGCGGATCGCCGGGCACGACCTGACCGGCGACGTCGATGCCGTACGCGCCGCGATCGGCGTCACCGGCCAGTTCGCGGCGGTGGACAACCTGCTGACCGCCCACGAGAACCTGATGCTGATGGCGGACCTGCAGCATCTGCCCCGCCGCGAGGGCCGGCGGCGCGCCGCGGAGCTGCTGCACCGCTTCGAGCTGACCGAGGCGGCCAAGAAGCCGGTCGCGACGTTCTCGGGCGGTATGCGGCGCAAGCTCGACCTCGCGATGACCCTGGTCGGCGATCCGCGCATCATCTTCCTCGACGAGCCGACCACCGGCCTGGACCCGCGCAGCCGCCGCACCATGTGGGAGATCATCCGCGGTCTGGTCGCGGACGACGGCGTCACGATCTTCCTCACCACGCAGTACTTGGAGGAGGCCGACCAACTCGCCGACCGCATCGCCGTACTCGACCACGGCAGGCTGGTCGCCGAGGGCACCGCGGACGAGCTGAAGCGCCTGATCCCCGGCGGCCACATCCGCCTGCGCTTCGGCGACGCCGACGGCCTCGAAACGGCGGCGGCCCTCTTCGCCTCCGCCACCCGCGACAACGAAGAACTCACCCTGCGCATCCCCAGCGACGGCGACATCCCCACCCTGCGCGCCGTCCTCGACGTCCTGGACAACGCGTCGGTCAAGGCCGAGTCCCTCACGGTGCACACGCCCGATCTCGACGATGTCTTCCTCACCCTCACCGGCCAGGCCCAGTCGGGCGCCGGGGCCGACTCCCAGAAGGAGAGCGTCCGATGAGCTCCCTGTCCTACGCCGTCAGCGACTCCATGACGATGCTGCGGCGCAACCTCAAGCACGCGCTGCGGTACCCGTCCATGACGGTCTCGGTCGTGGCGATGCCCCTGGTGATGCTGCTGCTGTTCAACTACGTCTTCGGCGGCGCCCTGGGCAGCGGGATCGGCGGTATGGCCAGCGGCGGCGGTGAGTACATCGACTACGTCGCGCCCGGCATCATCCTGATGGCCGCGACCTCCGGGGCCCTGTCCACCGCCATCAGCGTCTGCTCCGACATGACCGAGGGCATCGTCAACCGCTTCCGCACGATGTCGATCTCCCGCGCCTCGTTCCTGACCGGGCATGTCGTCGGCAGTGTCATCCAGACGCTGTTCAGCGTCGCGCTGGTGATCGGCGTCGCGCTGCTGATGGGCTTCCGTCCCCACGCCACGGCCGTGGAGTGGCTCGCGTTCCTCGGTGTCATGGTCCTGCTCATCCTGGCGCTGACCTGGCTGTCCGCCGCCATGGGCCTGATCGCCAAGAACGTCGAGACCGCCAGCAACATGCCCATGCCGCTGACGTTCCTGCCCTTCCTCGGCAGCGCCATCGTCCCGCCGGAGTCGATGCCCGCCGGGCTGCGCTGGTTCGCCGAGTACCAGCCCTTCACCCCCGTCATCGAGACGCTGCGCGGCCTGCTCATGGGCACCGAGATCGGCAACAGCGGGATCGCCGCACTCGCCTGGTGCGTCGGCCTCGCCCTGGTCGGCTACTTCTGGGCGCGCTCGGCCTTCAACCGGGACGCCAAGCGGTGATCGCCGCACCGCACAGGCCACTTCGCACCCTCGCGCACGGCCCCGACCACCACGCCTTGGCCCACCACGTCTTAGCCCACCGCGGCTGACCCCGTACCGGAGGACACCATGCACAACGAACCGTCGACGCACGCGCCCGAGACGACCGCAGGGGACCCGGCACCGCTCTCCGAGCTGCCGATCGACCGCCCCTCGGGCTGCCCCTTCGCCCCGCCCGCCGAACTGGCGCAAATCCGCGAGGAGCAGCCGCTCCGCCGGATGACCTACCCCGACGGCCACGTGGGCTGGCTGGCCACCGGCTACGCCACGGTCCGCGCGATCTTCGCCGACCCCCGCTTCAGCTCACGGTACGAACTCATCCACTACCCGCTGCCCGGCGGCCCCGAAGGCGGCCTGCCCCCGGCACCGGTCGGCGATATGACCGGTATGGACGCCCCCGAGCACACCCGCTTCCGCAAGCTGCTCGCCGGCAAGTTCACGGTCCGGCGGATGCGCGCCCTGACCGACCGGGTGGAGGCGATCACCGCGGAGCATCTGGACGCCATGGAGCGCGAGGGCGGCCCGGTGGACCTGGTGAGGGCCTTCGCCCAGCCCATACCGGCCCTGATGATCTGTGAACTGCTCGGCGTCCCCTCGTCCGACCGGGAGACCTTCCAGCGGCAGACCCACACGATGACCGACCGCAGGTCCACCGACGAGGAGCGGATGGCCGCCATGAACGGGATGGGGGAGTATCTGCACGCCCTGGTCCTGGCCAAGCGTGCCGAGCCCACCGACGACCTGCTCAGCGATCTGACCACCAGCGACCTCACCGACGAGGAACTCGCCGGCGTCGGCGCCTTCCTGCTCGGCGCGGGCCTCGACACCACCGCCAACATGATCGCGCACGGCACCTTCGCCCTGCTGAGCAACCCGGACCAGTTCGCGGCCCTGCGCGACGATCCGGACCTCGCCGACAAGGCCGTCGAGGAACTGATGCGCTATCTGACCATCGCCCACACCTCCGTCAAGTCGGCGCTGGAGGACGTCGAGCTGGACGGTCAGCTGATCAAGGCCGGCGAGACGGTCACCCTGTCCATGGAGGCCGCGAACCGCGACCCGCAGCGCTTCCCCGACCCCGACCGGCTCGACCTGCACCGCAAGGCCACCGGCCACCTGGGCTTCGGCCACGGCATCCACCAGTGCCTCGGCCAGCAACTGGCCCGCGTCGAAATGCGCGTCGCCCTCCCGGCGCTGGTCACCCGCTTCCCCACACTGCGGCTGGCCATCCCGGCCGACGAGGTCCCGCTGCGCACCTTCTCGAACATCTACGGGGTGCACCAGCTCCCGGTCACCTGGGACAAGGAGTAGCCCGATGGCCCTGATCATCAGCATCGACCGCGACCGCTGCGTCGGCGCCGGGATGTGCGCACTGACCGCCCCCGAGGTCTTCGACCAGGACGACGAGGACGGCCGGGTCCTGCTCCTGACCCCCGAGCCGTCCGCCGCCCACACCCCCGCGGCCCGCCAGGCCGCCGGCTTCTGCCCCGCCGCGGCCATCACCACCGCCGAGCGGTAGCCCGGCGATTCCTCCCGCTCAGCCCAAGGCCCAGGTCTGCGGACCTGGGCCCTGTCCGTCCGGGGAGGTCCGCCGTTCCGGTGCGGCCGCTCTACTTCTGGCCGGCCAGGCTGATGATGACGAGCAGGATGATGAAGCCGAGTGCGATGGCGCCGCAGCCGCCACAGCCGCCTCCGCCGCCGCTGCCGCCTCCGTTGATCTGCTGGGCGCCGCCCGGTACGACATCCGGATGGTGGCGGGCGTAGTGCTCGATGATCCGGCGTTCCGCCTCGGATTCCTTGAGCCAGGGTGTGATGTAGCGGCACTCGCCGCAGGCGTTCCTGAACGTAGCCACAACTCCCCCTTGGTATAGGCCACTTGACTCACCAGGGCAGCACGCAACGAGTCGATTGACAAGCCCCTCGGCAGGCCCGGTCCTGGGGGTCTCGACCGGCCGCGACAGCGCCGGAACCGACGCCGGAACAGCAGTTGATCAGAGGCTGTGCGGCAGTTGATCAGGGACTGTTCAGGGGGTTGATCAGGGACTGATCGAAGGTTGATCAGTTCCGGCGGCGACGTCGCTGGCCGTACGGGCCGCTGTTGTCGTGGGCGCGCCACTCCTCCTCGTGGAGGTCCCGATCGCCGCTCTCCTGTTTCCCTCCGGGCGCGGCAACCGTCTCGCCTCGGCGGACCCTCTCCAGCAGTGCGTCGAGCGGGTCGGGCTGCTCATCGCCGCCGCGCTCGCGCTCCGGTAGCGGTCCGGGGGCGGGCGGCTTGAGAGCGATCCGCTTCACCTTGGAGCGATCCGGCGCCAACTCGCCCGGCGCCTCCGAGGTGTTCGTGGCCTCATCAGCCGCGCCGCTTTTTGGACGCGGTAATGACGTGTCACTCATGCTCCGGCCCCCCGCCTCGCCGAGTCGTCGGGCCGTCGAGTCGTCTCAACGGCCCGCAAGTTCTCCTCAGGGACCTACCCAGAGCATCCGGGAGGAAACGGCCAGGGCCATGCCGGCGCAGCACCCCGGCACAGGCGGTTTCCGTAGGTCAGCGCCCAGTTCCCGGCGCCGCCCGACGGCTCATGACGCCATGGGAAGCGCCGCGCCGTCCCGCCACTTGAGGATCGAATGGCGGGGGATGGCGGCTGACCTGCGGCTTTGCTGCGAAAACCGTGCGGACCAGGGAAAACCACGCTCGGTGGTTCTCACTGGTCCGCAGGGTTTTCTGGTGTGTTGTGCCCTGGAAGTGCCCGCCGAGGGCACATCCGAGGGCGGGCCAGGCTGCCCCCTGCGTGTTCCGGTACACGCTGGTACTTGGCTGTTTCCCCGAGAGGTGCTCTACCCGAAGGGGCTATCGGGGTATGCAGGCCCGGTGGTCCCCATCAGTGCGAGGCGTGGGTCCTTCGGCGTAACCGGGATGGACTCAGCTGCCGGAGCCGATACCTGCTCCTGCTTCATACCTGGCGGCATGTAGCAGCGGGTGGTGACAATGAAGGTGAGCCGAGTGGGCGGATCGGAACTTTGCACCGTGACGGAGACGTTGTCCCTACCGCCCTCAGCGTCCATCAACGCCCACGGGTTCTTGGACTTGTCCTCTCGATAGCCGCTGATCTTGTAGCCCTGGGCCTCCAGCTTCTTGCGCATGGCGCGGATCGCCTTGCCATGCTCCGTTTCGGGAAGCGAAGCCCGCACGGCGTAGTCCAGGTTGAAGCGGCCGTCGTTGGCGGACTCGCCTTTCTCGCCGATGCAGCGGAAGAACTCCTTGTTAACGCTCTTGTCGTCAACCTTCAGGTCGTACTCGTTAGCCAGCGAGTCGATCAGGCTCCGGACCAGGTGCTCCGCTTGCCCCTTGCTCTTGACCGGGAGCGGGTCGTTCTTTCCGCCGTCGTTCATACATCCTCCTGATGCGAGCAGAGCCAGCAGAGCGAGTCCGAGCATTCCGATGCGGCCGGCCCGCTTGGGGGTCCGCAGGGTCATGAGTGGTAGTCACCTTCCGAGGGATCCTGGCCGGCGATGATGCGGCCCTGATTTCGCAGACTCCTGCTGCCGTCGTCCCAGTAGCCGCCGTGACCTTCGGTGTCCACTTCGATGACCTTTCCGCCGAACTCCTTCTCCATCGGATCCTCACCCAAGGTAAGTCCTGAGAAGTCCGTGGATACAGGGTCGTCCTTGGCCCCGCCGACCCACACATGGTCGGGGTTGATGTGCAGATCCTTGGCATGATCCACGGTCATGCCCGGGCTGCCGACCGCGACGATGTCATCGGCGTCCAGCCCGCTACCCCCGGACGCGGCGAGGCCCACCATTGTCGACCCATAACTGTGTCCGAGTACGGTCATGTGTGCGCGCTCGCCTTGGTGGGATTCGCGCAGCCCGTGCGTGAAGGCGCGGAGGTCCTCGGCACGCGGCTCGGCGCGTTCAGTGTCGAGCATGCTGCCGTCGATCTCGGGGGCGTCGTACCCGAGCCATGAGACGACCGCCGTGTTCTCAGCGTCATTGTCGTTGGCAGCCTTCTGCAGCACGCCCGCACGGGTGATCTGCTCATCGATATTCGTGAAGTCGTTGTCCGTGCCAGGCACTTGCACGGCAACGTCGTGTGCGGTGTCCGGATTTCCCTGGGACACCACAGCTCGACCGTCGCGGTGCTTCGTATCGATCCCCAGCACGTAAAGCCGCTTGTGCTCGTCGCCACGGCCGTCGGCCGTATCGAGCGCAACCTGCAATTTCTGCAGCCCCTCGTACTGCCGCTGGTCATGGATGCCCAACTCGCCGTTCTGCTTCTTCATGTCGTACTCCGCGAGCTGGAGATCCACCACCTTGCGGTTCGCCTCGTCACGGTCGGCGCTGGGTATGCCATCGAGCCAGCCGATTTTCTCGGGGTAGGCGTCGAGGTACGACTGCCGCTCCTGCTCGGTAAGGCCAGCCCACCACTTGGCGTTCTCCTTCGGGTCCTTCTTCGAAGGGATGGAATCCTCATCGAGGTGGGCGAACTCCGCGACCTTGCGGGCGCCTTCTTCGGCCTTCGACGCACCGTAGTCCTTGTCGAGGTTGAAGGCGTCGATCTGCTGAAGGAGCTGCATCCCGTCCCAGTCAGCGGTACCAGCCTCGTCAAGGCAGTACTGGATGTCGTTCTTGTAGCCCTCCAGCGTGGCGACGCGCAGTTGATGCTCTTCCTGCGCGTCGGCGTCGGCATTGCCGGTGGGGCAGGACGACCTGCTGTCCGTTACGTTGCCGTGGTCGTCGACGGCATACCCATCGAGTTCCGCCGTGCGCACACACCGGCGCAAGTCCTCCTGGGCTTCCTTCATTCTGGTGTGAACGGTGTCCAAGATGGTGGCGATGGAGGTGACGTCGGACTGCGCGGTGCCGAGCTGGGCCTCGCTCGCCTCCATCTTCATGAATGCGTAGCGGGAGTCCACGCCCTGCCACCCACTGGCGTGCAGTGGTCCGGTCACCTTGTGCCGGTGCCGGACCTGAGCCTCCTCCAGTTCCTTGGCCAGCTTCTGCCAGGACTTCACGGCGGCCTCCAGATCGGAGAAATCCTGCCTGAGCAGTGCTTTGAAGTTCTCTGACACCGGTTACAGCCCCTGGAACGACTGAAGTGACTGGGCCGACCGGAATGACTGAGCAGTCAGGTCCTCATTGAACTCGTGGCCGTCGGCGGTGCGCCGCAGACGGGTCGCCGCACTGTCGGGGTCGCCGCCGCCGATCCGCTGGCACAGCTCATTCAGCGCCATACCCCAATCGTGAGCAACACGCTCCATGTCCGGGCCGATGTGCCAGGACTTCAGTGCCATACCTGCCGCTTCGACATCGCGCTTGGCCGTAGCGATGGGTGCCTGGAGATCTCGGCTGATGGCGTCGGCGGCGTCTGCCGCCGACCGCAGTTCCTCGGGTGTGACCGATATGCTGCCGTTGGACATGGACTCACATTCCCCCTGTTGATCGGGCCTGTTGGAAACCTTGGCCCCTCTGATCATGACGGTAACGCCGAAAGGTTGGCTGCAGCGGGGGTGGATCTGGCCAGAAGCCGCCGGCGTATTCCCCTGGGATCGCGGGTGGTGCCGAGGTTGATCGCAGTGGTGACCGGGCAGTGGGAGCTCTTCGCCAACGGGCGGCACTGCCTCACTCGATCCAGCCAAGTCATGACGGATGCCGCCCCGCCGGGTCAGGCCCCGTCGTACACCCAGGCACGGCCGGTCTGTCGGTACTCCTCCACCGGGATCGGCTCTACCTCGGTTCGCATGCGAGCGGTGTAGAGCAACCCGTGGAGGTGGTCGATCTCGTGGTGGATGAGGCGGGCAAGACCGCGTTCGTACACGGTGGTGACAGTCTCGCCGGTCAGTGTCGTGGTCTCGACAGTGATCTTCAGGGGGCGGGGTACGAGACCGCGGACGTCGAAGAAGCTCAGGCAGCCCTCGTACTGGTCGTCCGTCTCGTCGGAGCCGGTGGTGATCTGTGGGTTGAGCAGGATGATGGCGGGCGCGCCGCCGTGCGGCTGGACGACGGCGGCAGCCCGTCCGATGCCGATCTGCGGGGCGGCGATGCCCATGCCTTTGGCGAAGGGGTGGGCTTGGCCGATCCGTTCCATGGCGGCGAACAATTCGTCCACGACGCGCTCGGCCGCTTCGCGCTCGGCAGGGAGGTCGAAGGAGCGAGCGGTGTCGGCAAGGATGCCGGCGCCGCGCTGGACAACGCCGAGGTCTCGCATCTGCTGGCTGGGCCGCACGTCAATCACCTGAACTCCCCTTGTTTATGCCGGGTTCTGGACGTGCCCGGAACCGCCATTCCAGACGGTATCGAGCGTGGAGGGCGGGTGTGACCGTGATCCACGTGAATTGCCGTAGCTCGCCGTCGTCGCTCCGGACGGGTGGGGTCCGCAGCGGAGTGGCTTCGGCGGTCATGGAGGTCTCGGTGTCCCAGACAGTCGGGTCGAGGTCGGTGGGGAAGACGAGCTGGACTTCCAGTTGCTCGGTGGAGAGGCGGACGGCCCTCTGGAACCAGTTGCCCCACTTGTCGTCCCCAACGGTGTAGGCGTACTCGATCCACACGGACTCACCTGGGTAGAGCGGGAAGCGACCGTGCTCGTTGTCGAACAGCAGCCAGACTTCCTTGAAGGCATCGCGGTCGTGCTTGGCCTGCCATCGCATCGTCTCGCCCCGGCAGGTGGCGGTGAGGTCGAGTTCCTCCCACGTCAGCAGGTGGGCTCGATAGTGGGCGTTGGACCGCTCGGGGTCGCCGGGGCAGCGGTCGACGGGGATGCGGATCAGGTAGCGGGCCACCGGTTCGTCTCCGGTGTTTCGCAGGAGTCGCCGCATGGTGAGCCGGTAGGAGTGGCCGTCGTAGTGGAGCCGGGCAGCGTCGTGTTCGACGACGAGGGCGGAGCCGGTGGCGTACGGCTGCTGGGGCCTGCGCGGGGCCGGCGGAGCTGCGAGAGGACGCCTCGTGCGGGTCTCCCGAGTTTTGGCTTGCTCGTAGTCGCACCAGGGTCGCCAGATCGCCTTGCCGGCGGGCCCTCCTTGGCTGAGGTGTACGACCGCTGGCACAAGACCTTCCCGAAGGAAGGCGAGGCGGGATGCCCGGAGCACAAAGGGAAGGCCCCCTCCGCCGACCATGGCAAGGGCAGGCGCTGGCAGCTGCGCTACCGCGATCCGTTCGGCAAGCAGCGCAAGGAGAACTACGACCGCAAGGCCGACGCAGAGGCGGCCGGCGCAGCAATCGACAACGACCTGCGTCAGGGCAAGTACGTCGACCCGACGGCGGCGAAGAAGACGCTCAAGGCGTACGCCCGCGAGTGGCTCGACGACGCGACCGCCGGCATCGGCACGGTGGACGCGTACAAGGGCATCGTCCGCAACCACATCGAGCCGCACCTGGGCCACCTGGAGATGCGAGCCCTCAACCGCCCTTCGCTCATCCAGAGTTGGGTGAAGAAACTTCAGGGTGCGGGCCTTGAGGCGTCCACGATCGGCCTGGTCAATTCCGTGCTCACCGCAATGTTGGACGCCGCCGTCGAGGACGGGCTCTTGCCCAAGAACCCGTGCAAGTCCAGCTCGGTCAAGCTACCCAGCAAGCCGAAGCGGAAGATCATCCTGTGGAGCCTGGACCGCGTCCACGCGGTCAACGCCGCACTGCCCCACCGCTTCCAGTGCGGCGGCAAGCCGGCGTTCGGCTGCGGCCTGCGCCAGGGCGAGGTCTTCGGTTTCTACGAGGACGAGCTCGACTTCGACCGCGGCGTGGTCCACATCAGGCAGCAGATCAAGCTGGTCCGGTCGACGATGGTGTTCGCCCCGCCCAAGGGCAACCGGCTCCGCACCGTCCCTATGTCTGACCAACTGGCGGCCGCGATCAAGGCCCATATGAAGGAGTACCCGCCGGTGCGGGTGACCCTGCCGTGGATCAAACCCGACGGCGAGCCACGCACGTACCGGCTGCTCTTCACCGACGAGCAGGGGCGCGCGTACCACCGCAGCGTCTTCAACCAGTACGTCTGGAAGGGGGCACTCGCCGACGCCGGAGTCATCCCGCCCCGCGAGAAGGGCTCGCCGCGCTACGCCGCCGCTCCCGACGACGGGATGCACGCCTACCGCCACGCCTATGCGTCCGTCCTCCTCGACGCCGGCGAGAGCATCAAGGCGCTGTCCGAGTACCTCGGCCACTCCGACGCGGGCTTCACACTGCGCACGTACACGCACCTGATGCCCAACAGCGAGTCCCGTACGCGGCGGGCGATGGATGCGGCGTTCACTCGGGCGGGCACAGATGCCGCGACCGCAGCGCCCCCATCCCCTGAGGGCACACCTGGCACGGCGGCTTCCTCCGCTTCCTCCGCCGTGTGCCCTGCCTGTGCCCTGGCCGCCTGAATCCGGGCTGTGAAGGCCGCCCAAGAATGCCCGGCCGTCATCTCCGGTGAGCGGGTTTCAGCAGGTCAAAGCCCTGTGGCCGTAGCCGACCGGCTATGACGCCATCGGTAGCGCCGCGCCGTCCCGCCACTTGAGGATCTTGTCGAAGCTGACGATCGCGCCGGGGCGGCCCATGCGGTTGCGGTAGCGGACGTGGTCGGTGAGGGCCTCGATCAGAAAGAGCCCCCGGCCTTCCTCGGCAAACACGGGAGCCTGCGCGGGGGTGGGCACGGGGGCCGGCGTGGAGGCGCGGTCCGCGGCGGTATGGGGAGGGGCGGGAGGTACGGAGCTGCCGTGGAAGCCGGGTCCCGAGTCGGTGACTTCGATGCGGCAGGTGTCGCCGTCGATGAAGGCCGTGACCCTGTAGTCCTCGGTGGCGGTGTCCCCGCCGTGTTCGACGGCGTTGGCGCAGGCTTCGGAGAGGGCCACCGACAGGTCGTAACAGATGTCCGGGTCGACGCCCGCAGTCTCCATCGTGCCCAGCAACAGGCGACGGGCGAGCGGCACGCTTGCCGCCTCACGCCGCAAGTGGAGTGACCACCAGATGCTCATCGCTCCAGCCTCCTGGCCGCGGCTCGACATATCGTTACCTATTGCCGTGCCACAAGGTCCGTAAGCATGTCCGGGACGTGATACCGCTCATTCGGCGGATGCGAAGACTGAGCGCATCGGTGTAGGTGAAGCGCCGTGTACGCGCCGTCGCGCGCCCCGCCTGCCACCCTTGACGCCCCGGGAGGCGCCCCTTGGCCACCGCCCTGCCGTAGGCGGCGGGTAAGGGCAGTGGGATGATGGCGCGGCCATGTCTGCCCCATCCGCCCCCGCCCCACGCGCTGCCGCCGACCTGCGGCTGCTGAGGGCCGCGGTGTTCACCGCGGTCTGCGTCGCGCTGTCCGCGGCCGGGCACATGATCGCGTCGTGCGCGACCGTCCCGCTGTGGACGCTGGGTGTCGCGGCCGCCGTGGTGTTCGCGGTGGCGGCCCCGCTGGCCGGGCGGGAACGCTCGCTGCCGGGGATCGCGGCGGGGCTCGCGGTGGGCCAGCTCGTACTGCACTCGCTGTTCACGTGGGGGCAGGCACCCGTGCCTCCGGCGTCCCGCATGGCGGCGATGACCGATATGGCGGGCATGACGGGGCTGACGACGAGCGGCCGGGTCGGTAGCGGCTTCGGCGGTGCGCTGTCCGATTCGGCGGCGATCGCGCTCGTCAGGCATCTGACCTGCGGGCTCGGTGCGGGCCGGGTGGACGGCGACCAGGCGCGGCGGATCCTCGGCTCGTCCGGCGTCGACGCCGCCTCCGTCGCCGCACCGGCCGGACACGGCGCGGCCGGTGGCGCGGCCGCCGGCGACCTGACCATGGCGCACTGCATGGTGCCGTCCGTGCCCATGCTGTTGGGGCATCTGCTCGCCGCGCTCGCCCTCGGCTGGCTGCTGCGGCGGGGCGAGGCGGCGCTGTGGCGGCTGGTCCGGCTGTCGGCTCCGGCGGCGTATGAGCTCGCCGTAGCGGCGCTGATGGGCGCGCTGCGCGGGGTGCTCGCGCTGGTCCGCGCCCTGCTCGCGGGCCTCGGCGCGGCGCACGACGATGCGCTGCGCGCCTCCGTTTCGTACGGGGATGACAAACCCGGCCCGAAGGACCCCGCACTCCACCACAGTGTCGTCAGGCGAGGACCCCCCTCCCCGGCCGCCCTGGCCCTCGCGGCCTGACGTCGCGCACAGCACGCTCCCACAGGACGGGGTTACGGGCTGGCGCGCCGTCGCCGTGCGCGCGCCGCCCCACCACCGTTACCCGTGCTTTTCCTCTTCCTGTGGAGTGTTGTGATGTCAAATACGTCGCGTATGTCCAAGTTTTCCCGTCTGTCGCTCGTGGGCGGCGTCACGGCCGGCAGCGTGCTGCTGCTCGCCGGGCCGGCCTTCGCGCACGTCAGCGTGCAGCCCGACGAGGCCCCGAAGGGCGGCTATGCGGTCGTCAACTTCAAGGTGCCCAATGAGCGCGACGACGCCTCGACGGTGAAGCTGGAAGTGACGCTGCCGACCGACCACCCGCTGGCGTCCGCCATGCCGCAGCCGGTGCCCGGCTGGAAGGTCTCGGTCACCAAGTCCAAGCTGGCCAAACCGATCGAGATGCACGGCGAGAAGATCAACGAGGCGCCCTCGAAGATCACTTGGACCGCCGAGGGCAAGGGCGTCGAGCCCGGCCAGTTCCAGCAGTTCCCGGTCTCCGTCGGGCAGCTGCCCGAGGACGCCGACGAGCTCGTCTTCAAGGCCCTCCAGACGTACGACGACAAGGACGTCGTGCGCTGGATCGAGCCGACGAAGGAGGGCGCCGAGGAGCCGGAGAACCCGGCGCCGGTGCTCAAGCTCACCGCGGCCGAGGACGACGGCCACGGCACCTCCGGCGCGAAGCACGCCGGCGCCAAGAGCGACGCCAAGATGACCACGGCCGCCGCGGAGACGTCCGCCAGCGACACCACGGCGCGTGTCCTGGGCGTCATCGGCATCGTCGTCGGCATCGCCGGAGTCGGCTTCGGTGTGTTCGCCGGCCGGCGCCGCAGCGCCTGACCACCGCGGGGCCGGCGCCCGACCCGCGCCGGCCCGGCACCCCCTCGGAAGAACGTATGGGATTTATCTGCAATGCATAGAAGGACCCTGCTCGCGTCCGCCCTCGCGGCGACCGCGGCCCTCAGCCTGACCGCCTGCGGCGGCGACGAGAACAAGCCCGCCGCGACCGTCTCCGGCGGAACGACCGCCAAGCCGATCGTCACCCTCGACAACCCGCTGGAGAAGCCCGACCTGGTCCTGACCGGCACCGACGGCAAGAAGTACGACCTGCTGGAGCGGACCAAGGGCCACCCCACGCTGATCTACTTCGGCTACACCAACTGCCCGGACGTCTGCCCGCTGACGATGTCCAACATCGCCGTCGCCGTGAAGCAGCTGCCCAAGGCCGAGCAGAAGGACCTGCGGGTCGTGTTCGTCACCTCCGACCCGGAGCGCGACACCCCGGCGGCGCTCAAGAAGTGGCTCGCCGGCATCAACAAGGACTTCGTCGGGCTGTCCGGCGCGTTCGACACCATCCAGGCGGGCGCGCGCAGCGTGAACATCGGGATCGAGAAGCCGGTCAAGAAGAAGAACGGCGATGTGGTCTCCACCCATGGCGCGCAGGTCCTGCTGAGCTCCCCCAAGGACGACAAGATCCACTGGATGGGCATGCAGGAAGCCACCTCCGACAACTACACCGCCGCACTTCCGAAGATCATCAAGGGACAGAACCCGTGAACCGCCGCACCGCCCTCACCGCCGCCCTCGCCCTCACCGCCGGTCTCGCCCTGGCGGGCTGCGACACCGGGGAACCCGACCCGCAGATCCAGGTCGACGGCGCGTACATGCCGCAGCCGATCACCCAGGACATGGCCGGCGCGTTCTTCACGATCAAGAACAGCGGCCCCGCCGACAAGCTCGTCGCGGTCACCACCGACCAGGCCAAGGACGTCACGATCCACAAGACGGTCGGCAACAAGATGGAGCAGGTCAAGGAGCTGCCGATACCGGAGAACGGCGAGGTCCGGCTCGAACGCGGCGGCACCCACCTGATGTTCATGGGCCTGAAGTACAAGCCGACCAAGGACGACGTGATCGGCATCGAGCTGCAGTTCGCCCATGCCGAGCCCGTCAAGGTGAACGTCCAGGTCCGGGCCGTCAATTACCAGCCGAAGAAGTAACGGGCGGCACAGTTCGTCACAGCACACGCACTCACACGGCAGTTGAGGGGAGCGATCACTATGGTCACCACCGGGCTGCGGCCGCGACGGTCCGCCGCGCTACGGCTCCTGGTCGTCGCGGTGGCGCTGGCCGGCGCGCTGTTCGCCGCCGCCGTCCCGGCGTCCGCGCACGCCGCGCTGACCGGCAGCACGCCGGCGCAGGGTTCGGTGGTGGACCGCGCACCCGAGCAGGTGACGCTCACCTTCTCCGAGGGCGTGGCGATGAGCGACGACTCCATCCGGGTCCTGGATCCGCGGGGCAAACGGGTGGACCGCGGCAAGCTGCGCAACCTGTGCAGCGGCAGCGTCGTCAAGTACGGCACGGGGCTGCCGCCGGGGCTCCGCGACGGTACGTACACCGTCGCCTGGCAGGCGGTCTCCGCCGACAGCCACCCCGTCTCCGGCGCCTTCACCTTCTCCGTCGGCGCGCCCTCCAAGTCCGCCGCTGCGCTCCCTGCGCAGGAGGTCGGCGGCGGGCTGGTCGGTGCGCTCTACGGCGTCGCCCGCTACCTGGCCTACGCCGGGTTCGTGCTGCTGGTCGGCGGTGCCGCCTTCGTGGTGGCCTGCCGGCCGGCCGCGGCGCTCGTACGGTCGGTGCAGCGGCTGGTCGTCCAGGGCTGGGTGGTGCTGACCGCCACCACGCTCGCGATGCTGCTGCTGCGCACCCCGTACACCGGGTCCGGTGATCTCGCCGACGTCTTCGACCTCGGTGGCCTCCAGCAGGTTTTGATCACCAAGCCGGGCGCGGCGCTGGTCTCCCGGCTGCTGCTGCTCGCGGCCGCGGCGCTGTTCGTCGCGGTGCTCTTCGGGGCGTACGCGCGGCTGCAGGAGCCACAGGAGGCGCAGGAGGAGGCCGAGGGGGACGGGACCGAGGCGGTCGGGACCGCGGACGCCGGCGACGAACCCGGCGACGGTGCCGACAAGGCCCTGGACCCCGCCGAGGAGGCCAAGCGGCGCAAGGACCTGACCTTCGGGCTGGGCATCGGCGGGGTGATCGTCGCGACCGGGCTCGCCGCGACCTGGGCGATGGCCGAACACGCCTCGACCGGACTGCAGCCCGCCGTCGCGATGCCGGTCGACGTGCTGCATCTGCTCGCGGTCGCCGCCTGGCTCGGCGGGCTGGCGGCGCTGGTGGTCTCCCTGTACTGGGGCCCGCCGGTCGAGCGGACCGCCGTACGCCGCTTCTCGCGGATCGCGTTCGGCTCCGTGGTGGTGCTGGTGGCCACGGGTGTCTATCAGTCCTGGCGGCAGGTCGGCAGCTGGCACGCCCTCACCGACACCTCCTACGGGCGGCTGCTGCTGCTCAAGGTGGGCCTGGTGGTGGTCCTGGTCGGGATCGCCGCGGTGTCGCGGCGGTGGACGGGGCGCCTGGGCGAGGTGACCGAGGCGCCCGAGCCCGAGCTCGTTCCCGCCCTCGTCCCCGACCACGGCCCCGAGCCCGAGCCCGACCACGACCCGGCCGCCGGAGCCGCTCCGGACGCCGCCCGCGCCGCTCAACTGGCCCGTCAGCGGGCCGCCTTGCGCACCGCCCGGACCAAGCGGCTGCGCGACGCGGACCCCGAGCGGCTGGGGCTGCGCCGGTCGGTCCTGGCCGAGGCCGCGGTCGCCGTCGTCCTGCTGGTGGTCACGACGGTGCTGACCGCCACCGAGCCGGCCCGTACGGAGGAGGCGGTCAAGGCCGCTTCCGGCGGGCAGTCCACGGCGACCAACCAGCCGCAGGTGCTGACCATCCCGTTCGACACCGGCGGTCCGGGCGGCAAGGGCACCGCCCGCCTCGACCTCGACCCCGGGAGCAGCGGCAACGCCAATGAGCTGCGGCTGCGGCTCTCCGACCCGTCGGGCAAGGCCATGGACGTTCCCGAGGTGAAGGTCTCCTTCACCCAGAAGTCCAAGAAGATCGGGCCGCTGCCCTTCTCCCCCCGGCACATCGGCAAGGGCCACTGGCGCGCGAGCGGCGTCCAGCTGCCGGTCCCCGGGCAGTGGCAGCTCTCGCTGCTCGTACGGACCTCCGACATCGACCAGGTGACCGAGACCAAGAACGTGAAGATCGGCTGATGAGCAAGCGAACCGAACAGACCGCCGACCCCCGGGCCGCCGACCCGAAGACCTCCGCCGACCCGAAGAACTCCGGTGAGTCCCCCGGCGGGGCCGAGGCCGCCCCGATGGCGCTCTCCCGCCGCCGGCTGCTCGGCACCGTCGGCGCGGCCGGCGCGGCCGGGCTGGTCGTCGGCGGGGCCGGCGGCGCCATCGGCGCCTCCGCCTCCCAGGAGGACGCGCCCAAGGCCCTCACCACCATCGGGTCGACCGAGGTGCCGTTCCGGGCGGCGCGGGCCAGGCACCAGGCGGGGATCACCACTCCGCTGCAGGCCAACGGGCATCTCGCCGCCTTCGACCTGGCGCCGGGCGCGGACCGCAAGGCCGCGGCGGCGCTGCTGCGCCGCTGGTCGCGGACGGCCGAGGAGCTGATGGCCGGGCGCGCCCCGGACGCCGACACCGGGGTCGCCCTGGACGCCGGCCCGTCCTCGCTGACCGTCACCTTCGGCTTCGGCCACAGCTTCTTCGGCCGTACGGGCCTTGCCGAGCGGCGCCCCGTACAGCTCGACCCGCTGCCCGACTTCTCCGCGGACGCGCTGGACCCCGGGCGCAGCAACGGCGATCTGTGGATCCAGATAGGCGCCGACGACGCACTGGTCGCCTTCCACGCGCTGCGGGCGCTGCAGAAGGACGCGGCGGGCAGCGCCCGGCTGCGCTGGCAGATGAACGGCTTCAACCGCACTCCGGGTGCCACCGCGCACCCGATGACCGCCCGCAACCTGATGGGCCAGGTCGACGGCACCAACAACCCCAAGCCGTCGGACGAGGACTTCGACGAGCGGATCTTCGTGGGGCGGGACGCCGACCAGCAGTGGATGCGCGGCGGCTCCTACGCCGTCGTCCGCCGGATCCGGATGCTGCTGGACGACTGGGAGAAGCGCTCCCGGCACGAGCAGGAGCGGGTCATCGGGCGTCGCAAGGACAACGGGGCGCCGCTGACCGGCGGCTCGGAGACCACTCCGATGCGGCTGGACGCGACCGGCCCGGACGGGCTGCCGGTCATCCCGGCCAACGCGCACGCCCGGATCGCGGCGCCGGAGTCCAACCAGGGAGCGGCGATGCTGCGCCGCCCGTTCTCCTTCCACGACGGCTACCGCGAGGACGGCGCCCCGGACGCCGGGCTGCTGTTCGTCTGCTGGCAGGCCGATCCGCTGCGCGCCTTCACCCAGATCCAGCGGAAGCTGGACCGCGGGGACGCGCTGTCGCCGTTCCTGCGGCACGAGGCCAGCGGATTGTTCGCGGTGCCGCCGGCCGCGGAACCGGGCGACTACGTGGGCCGGCCGCTGCTGGAGGGCTGATCACCGGCGGCGGGGGTGATCCTCCGGCGGCCGTCCCCCGAGGCTGTCCGCGGCGGCCGCCCCCGGAGGCCGTCCCCAGGCCGTCCAGCGGCTGGAAGGCCCGCCCGGCGGCCGGAACGGCTCGGTATCGTGGCAGGGCAGGGAGAAAGATCGGCGGGGTGCCCCCGCAGCCACGCGAGGGAGTGCTCAAGGATGTCGGCCAGCCGCTATACCTATCTCGGCCCCGCGGGCACGTTCACCGAGGCCGCGCTGCGCAGCCTTCCCGAGGCGGCGACCCGCGAGCTGGTGCCGATGGTGTCGGTGCCGGCCGCCCTGGACGCGGTGCGCGCCGGTGAGGCCGCCGCCGCCCTGGTGCCGATCGAGAACTCCGTCGAGGGCGGGGTGACCACCACCCTCGACGAACTGGCCGCCGGCGAGCCGCTGATGATCTACCGCGAGGTGCTGCTGCCGATCGCCTTCGCCCTGCTCGTACGGCCCGGGACGGCGCTCGGCGACGTCAAGACGGTGACCGGGCACCCGGTCGCCCAGCCGCAGGTGCGCAAGTGGCTGGCGGCCCAACTCCCGGAAGCGGTGTGGGAGTCGGCGGCCTCGAACGCCGACGGCGCGCGGCTGGTGCAGGAGGGCCGCTACGACGGCGCGTTCGCGGGCGAGTTCGCGGCGGCGACGTACGGGCTCACGCCGCTGGTCACCGACATCCACGACGCGCAGAACGCGGCCACCCGCTTCGTCCTGGTGGGCCGCCCGGCCCGGCCCGCGGCGCCCACCGGCGCGGACAAGACCTCGGTCGTGCTGTGGCTGGCCGAGGACCACCCCGGTGCGCTGCTGGAGCTGCTGCAGGAGTACGCGGTGCGCGGCGTCAGCATGATGCGGATCGAGTCCCGGCCGACCGGGGAGGGCATCGGCCGCTACTGCTTCTCGGTGGACTGCGAGGGGCACATCACCGACCGCCGGGTCAGCGAGGTGCTGATGGGACTCAAGCGGGTCTGCCGCGAGGTGCGGTTCCTCGGCTCGTATCCGCGGGCGGACGAGCTGACGCCGAGCGTGCGGCGGCAGATGACGGACTCGGCGTTCACCGAGGCGTCCGACTGGCTGGCGCGCTGCCTCGACGGGCGGGGCTGAGCCGCCCGCGGTCCGGGCACGACCTGCGGCTTTCAGCGGCCTGTGGGTTGTCCACAAAGTTATCCACAGGCTCGGTTCTCGACCTGTGGGTAAGTCGACATGAAAGCCGGGCGGAGTCGACAAATCGGTCTACTGACACCACATTGCTCCACAGCGCCCCACCGGGGCCTCCGTCAGCACAATTCATGCGATCAATCCTTTAGAGCGAGGCAATCCCACACGAAAGAGTGCGTGAACGGGGTTTGGACCAAGAATCCATAGCCGACCATTTCGGCAGCGGAATGATCGACTCCGACTTCCACAGATCTCACACACAGCCTGTGGATAAGCATCGGAGAACCCTCGCCCCCTGTGGACAACCGAGGGATCTCCGGGGAAAACCAGGGCCCCAACTCCCGTTGTCCACACGATGGATCACCCGGCGCCCACCCCCATGAAAGCCCCCATCGCGGACATCCGGAATTCCTCCGCCCACCCCCTCGCGCTTATCCGCCGCTTACCAGTCGACCCCTCGCGCACCCCCCCTCCCCTCCCCGACCCCCTAAGGGAATAAATGACCCAAAACGGTCAAAACGATATGCCGGGGAATATCGCGTCGAGGAGCCGCGCGCGACCCCGGTAGCCTGGGGGTGTGATTGACCTTCGCCTGCTCCGTGAGGACCCCGACCGTGTGCGCGCGTCCCAGCGCGCCCGTGGAGAGGACGTCGAGCTCGTCGACGCGCTTCTCTCCGCCGACGAGCGGCGCAGGTCGTCCAGCGTCCGCTTCGACGAGCTGCGTGCCGAGCAGAAGGCGCTCGGCAAGCTCATCCCCAAGGCCAGTGGCGACGAGAAGGCCGAGCTGCTGAAGAAGGCCGGCGAGCTGGCCGCCGCCGTCAAGGCCGCCGACGCCGCCCAGGACGAGGCCAAGGACGAGACCCAGCAGCTGCTGCTGAAGCTCGGCAACCTCGTCCACCCCGACGTCCCCGTCGGCGGCGAGGAGGACTTCACGGTCCTGGAGACGCACGGCACGATCCGCGACTTCGACGCCGAGGGCTTCGCCCCCAAGGACCACCTGGAGATCGGCGAGCTGCTCGGCGCGATCGACGTCGAGCGCGGCGCCAAGGTCTCCGGCTCCCGCTTCTACTACCTGACGGGTGTCGGCGCGCTGCTGGAGCTCGCCCTCGTCAACGCCGCCATCGCCCAGGCCACCGCGGCCGGCTTCACGCCGATGCTGACCCCCGCCCTGGTCCGCCCGCGCGCCATGGAGGGCACGGGCTTCCTCGGCCAGGCCGCCGAGAACGTCTACCACCTCGAAAAGGACGACTACTACCTGGTCGGCACCTCCGAGGTCCCGCTCGCCGCGTACCACATGGACGAGA
This sequence comes from Streptomyces sp. NPDC026575, assembly GCF_055567415.1. NCBI lineage: Bacteria > Bacillati > Actinomycetota > Actinomycetes > Kitasatosporales > Streptomycetaceae > Streptomyces > Streptomyces sp. NPDC026575. The sequence continues at coordinate 269,569 of NZ_JBVHQM010000002.1, read as the reverse complement.
TCGTCGACGCGGCCAAGCTGCCGCTGCGCTACGCCGGTTTCTCCCCGTGCTTCCGCCGTGAGGCCGGCACGTACGGCAAGGACACCCGCGGCATCTTCCGGGTCCACCAGTTCGACAAGGTGGAGATGTTCTCCTACGTCGCGCCGCAGGACGCGCAGGCCGAGCACCAGCGGCTGCTGGACTGGGAGAAGCAGTGGCTGACCTCCCTGGAGCTGCCGTTCCAGGTCATCGACGTCGCCACCGGTGACCTCGGCGCCTCGGCCTCCCGCAAGTTCGACTGCGAGGCGTGGATCCCGACCCAGGGCAAGTACCGCGAGCTGACCTCGGCCTCCAACTGCGACGAGTTCCAGGCCCGCCGGCTCTCGGTCCGGATGCGCGAGACCGTCGACGGCAAGCAGAAGGTCCAGCCGCTCGCGACCCTCAACGGCACGCTCTGCGCGGTCCCCCGCACGATCGTGGCGATCTTCGAGAACCACCAGCAGGCGGACGGCTCCGTGCGCGTTCCCGAGGTGCTCCGCCCCTACCTGGGCGGCCGGGAGATCCTGGAGCCCCTCGCCAAGTGAGCGCATCGGCTCCGACGGCCGCCGCACCGCTGCCGTACAAGCTCATCGCGACGGATCTCGACGGCACGCTGCTGCGCCCGGACGAGACCGTCTCCGGGCGCACCCGTCAGGCGCTCGCCGCGGCCACCGCGGCGGGCGCGGCGCACATCGTCGTCACCGGCCGTTCGGTGCCCTGGACCCGGCACATCCTCGACGCGCTGGACTACCACGGCCTCGCGGTGTGCGGCCAGGGCGGGCAGGTCTACCACGCCGGTGAGCGTCGGCTGCTGACATCGGTGACGCTCGACCGGCAGCTGGCCGGGCTGGCGCTGTCCAAGATCGAGGCCGAGGTCGGCCCGCTGTTCCTGGCCGCGAGCCGGGACGGTCTGGACGGTCAGGTGCTGGTCGGCCCCGGTTACCGCGTCCAGGAAGGCCCGCTGCCGAATGTCCTGGTGGACGACCCCGGCGAGCTGTGGGCCGCACCGCTGAACAAGGTCTACCTCCAGCATCCGACGCTGGACGACGATGCGCTGGCACAGGCCGCGCGCCAGGTCGCCGGTGATCTGGTGGGCGTGACGATGGCCGGTCCGGGCGTCGTGGAGCTGCTGCCGCTCGGTCTGACCAAGGCCACCGGCCTCTCGCTGGCCGCCCGCCGCCTGGGCATCACCGCCAAGGAGACCGTGGCCTTCGGCGATATGCCCAACGACATCCCGATGTTCGCCTGGGCGGCGCACGGCGTGGCGATGGCCAACGCCCATGACGAGCTGAAGGCCGTCGCGGACGAGGTGACGGCCTCGCACGAGGACGACGGGATCGCGGTCGTGCTGGAGCGGGTCTACGGGCTCTGACCGGCCTCCGGCTCCGCCTCGTCGACGACCGCCGCCGCCGGGGTCAGCGGCCAGGCCGCGAAGCCCATGACCAGCGCGATGGCGTGGCCGAAGTCGGTGAAGGTCGCGCCGGTCGTCAGCGGGACACCGAAGAAGACCAGCACCGCGACGAGGTAGACATAGCGCCAGGGCGGGGGCAGCCGGTAGGTCAGTACGCCGGCGGCCGCGGCCAGCCCGTAGGAGACGCCGATGTCGACGACATGTGTCATCGAGCGCGGCAGCTGGTGGCCCTCGATGGCCAGCAGGACCAGTTCCTGGCTGGCCAGGGTGGCGGCGACATGCGCGCCGCCGACGATCAGCAGCCAGCGCCAGGTCCCCACCCAGCGCTCGACGTTGGCGTGCAGCAGCTCGAACATCACCGCGTAGAGCAGGAACGACTGCGGCCGTTCGATCCAGAAGCCGCTGATCAGCAGCGAGGGCAGCGGATGCTCGTTCAGCTCGTGGATGTTGCTGCTGGTGCGGTGCACCAGGAACTGCCCCAGTCCCTCGGAGGCGGAGGCGACCACGAGGCTGGTGACGCCGATGATCAGCAGCCAGATATGGGTGCCCGGACTCGTCCGCACCCAGTCCCTCACCCGGTCGGCGAGGCCGCGCCCGGACCACCACGGCCGACCGCCGCGCGGCGGCTCCATCAGCGGTCCCCTCGCCGGCGATCGGGTACACCGAAGCCGTGGGTACCGCCGGGGCCGTGTGTACTGCCGCAGCCGTCGGTACGTCTGACGGCCTTTCCGTCGGTATTCACCCTTTGAGGGTAGGCGGTGCCTGCCCTGTGGGAGGGCTGGACGTGCGGGTCGGCACCCGAAACCGTACGGCCGTACGCGGTTCCGGGTTGCCGCCCTGGGCCCTGGGACGATCTTCGCGGCGGTGCCACACCCCAGTCAATCCTCTGGTTTCCTTCCAAATCCCTTAGCCACAGCTTGGATAGGGCCACCGTGAGGGGGCTACCGTACCCAGGTGACCCTCGACGACCTGCGCGCTTTCGTGGCCGTGTGCGAGACGGGCAGCCTCAGCGCCGTCGCCCGACGGCTCGGCTGCACGCAGTCAGCCGTCAGCCAGCGCATCAAACGCCTCGAACGGGAGGCGGGCATCAGCCTGTTGGAGCGCCGGCCGCGCGGCGTCGCACCGACCCAGGCCGGCCGCATCCTCAACCGCGCGGCGGCGGACGGCCTCAGCGGACTGGACGTGGCCCTGCGGCAACTGGGCGATCTGCGCGCGGGCGACGGCGGCACGGTCCGGATCACCACCGGCGCCACGACCGTACGGCACTTCATGGCCGACGCGGTGGTCGCCTTCCGCGCCCGCCACCCGCACGTCAACTTGGAGTTCCAGACCGAGAGTTCCAGCCGCCGCTGCTTCGAGGCGGTCGCGGACGGCGGCTCCGAGCTGGCCTGGATCACCATCGGCCCGCCCGTGCGCGGTATCGAGCAGCATCCGGTCATCGGCCTGCCCTGGGTGCTGGCCGTACGCGCCGACGACCCGCTCGCCACCCGGGAGCGGATCGAGCCGGAGGAACTGGCCGGCGTCCGGCTCATCCGGCTGCCGGAGAACTCCACCTCCCGTATGCGGCTCGACGGCCACCTCGGCCACCGGGACGCAGGGCAGCTGCCGCCCCCGAGCACCACCAGCGTCGCCGACTGGGACACCGCCCTGCTGCTGGCCGAACTCGGCGTCGGCCACGCGGTCGTCCCGCGTCTGCCGGGGCTCGCGGCCACCGCCGACTCATCGCTGCGCCTGGTCCCGATCCCCGCGCTGCCCCCACTGGCCACCGGCTGGGCGGTGCGCACCTGGGCGGCGCTGAGCCCGGCGGCGGTGGAGTTCGCCGAGACGGTCAATGCGTGCCTCGGCGGCAGTGGTGCGCGGGGTTCGGGAGCCGGATCAACCGGTGCGCCAGGGGAAGCGCGGGCGGCGGCGTCCGGGGACAGGGCGTCGGGGGCGTAAGGCGTCATAGGGCGTCGTGGGGCGTCGTAGGGGCGATAGCGGGGCCTCGGGGCTCGGGCTGCGCCAGCCGGGGCGCTGCCGCGGCCCGACCGCACTGCGGCTGCGGCTGCGGCTGCGGCGCAGCGTCACCACCGCCCCACAATCGGCCACCACCCGGCAGCATCGCGTCAAACAGTGTCCACAACCCGTCAATGACGCGTCAGTGACTGGCGGAGGGGCGCGTTCCCCGGGCATAGCGTCGTCAGAGCCGAGCCCCGGCACATGCGTCATCCACCGGTCCGGGGCCGCCGATGTCCTGTTCGAGGAGCAACGCCGTGTCCCACCGTCTGTACGCGGAAGATCCTGAGCCTTCTGATCGTGTCCCGGCCGGGCCTCTCTTCGTCCCCGTCCGGTCGGGCCCCGCGGGCTGCACGGCCCGCCTGTTCCGCACCCCGCTCGGCGGCCGGACGGCCGTCGGCTTCACCTCCGCCCAGCGGCTCGCCGCGGCTCTGGGCGGCGGCCAGCCCTGGGTCAGGCTGTCCGAGCCCGCCCTGCGTGCGCTGGCCGAGCCCGTGGGCGCGACCGTGGTGACCGTCGACCCGCGGCTCTCCCCCGAGGTCCCCCGTACTGCGGCGCGCACCCCCGAGGTTCTCCGTACGGCGCGTACGCACCACCACCTACGGGCTGTCTGAGGGAGGGGCGACACATGAGCCACAGCACACTGCCCCGGACCGCCCAAGAGCCCGCCGTTCCGTCGCCGCCCGCCGCGGTGGCGCCGGCGGCGGCGGTACCGGCCGCCCCCCGACCCGCCGCCGACCGCGGCCCGCTCGCCATATGGCCCGGCTCCGCGGCGCCGCTCGGCCACGACGACATCGCCGTGGGCGGTGTCCCGCTCACCGAGCTGGCCGACCGCTTCGGCACCCCCGCCTATGTCCTGGACGAGGACGAGGTGCGCCACCGCTGCCGCGGCTACCTGAGGGACTTCCCGGACGCCGACGTCTACTACGCGGCCAAGGCGTTCCTGTGCCGCGCCCTGGTCCACTGGGTGCAGGAGGAGGGCCTCGGCCTGGACGTCTGCTCCGCCGGCGAGCTGGAGCTGGCCGTCACCACCGGCTTCCCGCCCGAGCGGATCGTGCTGCACGGCAACGCCAAGAGCCCGGCCGATCTGCAGACCGCGCTGCGGCTCGGCGTCGGCCGGATCGTCATCGACTCCACATCGGAGATCGCCCGGCTGGCGGCCGCGGTCCCGGCGGGCTCCCGGCAGAAGGTGCTGGTCAGGGTCGTGCCCGGGATCGCCGCGGGCGGCCACGCCAAGATCCGTACCGGGACCGACGACCAGAAGTTCGGGCTGTCGATCGCCGATGGTTCCGCCCAGCACGCCATCACCCGGGTGCTCGCCCAGCCGCGTCTCCAACTGGTCGGTCTGCACTGCCACTTGGGTTCGCAGATCACCACCGCCAAGCCGTATCTGTCGGCCGTACGGCGGCTGGTCGGCCTGCTGGCCCGGGTCCGTGAGCAGCACGGCGTCGCCCTCCCCGAGCTGGACCTCGGTGGCGGCCACGGCATCGCCTACCGCCCCGGTGAGCCCGTGCTCGACTCCGCCGCGCTCGGCGCCAAGGTGCGCGCGGAGCTGGCGAGCAGCTGCGCGGCGGCCGGTCTGCCGGTGCCCCGGCTGGCCGTCGAACCCGGACGCGCCATCGTGGGGCCGGCCGGTGTCGTCCTCTACCGGGTGCTGTCCGTCAAACGGACCGGCGCGCACACGTTCGTGGCGGTGGACGGCGGGATGAGCGACAACCCGCGGCCCGCGCTGTACGGGGTGCGCTATGCGCCCCGGCTGGTCGGGCGCGGCTCGCTCGCCGCGTCGGAACCCGTCACCGTCGTCGGCCGGCACTGCGAGGCCGGCGATGTGCTCGCCACCGACGTGCAGCTGCCGGGCGACATCCGGCCCGGCGACCTGCTGGCGGTGCCCGTCGCGGGCGCCTACCACCTCTCCATGGCCTCCGGCTACAACCTCGTCGGCCGCCCACCGGTCATCGCGGTCACCGACGGCCACGCCCGCCTTCTCGTACGGCGGGAATCCCTGGCGGACATCCAGGGGCGGGACGTCGGGCTGTAGGACGGGAGAGGGAGCGGTAGCGGGCGGTAATCCCGCTGTAAGAGCGGTAATCCAGTTGTAGGGGGCAGGAGTTGGGGCTCCTCGGGGCGGCGGCCGCAGTACGGTCGGCCCCCGAGGAGCCGTCACCGTTGCCCCGCCCCTGCCACCGTTGCCCACACCCCCGCAGTTTCCATGTAGCATGCATTCACCGGTTGTAGGATGACTGGGCAACCGGGCAGGCAGCGGCAACTACGGGCAGACGGGCGGGCGGAACGGATATGGCACTGCGGGCGGCAGGACGGCAATCCCTCGTGGACACCGTCGTCGAGGCACTGCGGTCCCAACTGGCGGCCGGGGAGTGGCAGGTCGGGGACCGCATCCCCACCGAGCACACGCTCGCCGAGCAGCTCCAGGTCGGTCGCAACACCGTCCGCGAGGCGGTGCGGGTGCTCGTACACGCCGGAATGCTGCGCTCACGGCAGGGCGAAGGCACCTTCGTCGTCTCCACCACGGATCCGGGCGACATCATGCGCGGGGTCCAACGGGCCGGCATCCGCGACGTACTGGAACTGCGGATCGCGCTGGAGGCGGAGGCCGCCCGGCTCGCCGCGCTGCGCCACCGGCCGGCCGACCTGGAGCGGATGCGGGCGGCCCTGGACGCCCAGGCGGACCTGGCGGACGCGGACGGACAGCCCGGCTCCGGCAACCTGGAGCTCTACGCCGACCACGACATCGCCTTCCACAAGGCCGTCGTCGAGGCCGCGCACAACACCGCGCTGACGGCGACCTACGGCTGGTTCAGCAGCTCGGTACGGGAGGCGCTGGTCAGCGGGCTCGACGACCAGGCGATGCCGAAGATCGAGCACGGGGACCACCGCGCCGTCATGGAGGCGATCGCGGCGGGCGACCCGGAGGCCGCGGAGCGCGCCACCCGCGAACTGCTGGAGAAACCCAAGCGGGCCGTGGAGGCCCTGCTGGACGACGGCCGCTGACGGCAAAGGAGCCGTCTTCCGCTTCTTGTCCTTCTTTCCTTCCCTCCGGGTTCCTTTTACGCATCACACTCATGGCGAGGTAACGCACGCATGTCAGGGTCCAGGCCCCAAGCACCTTTGATCGACGCCGAGGAGGGCTTGGTCGCGACACCGCCCGTCGCCGCCGCCCGCCGGCGGTTGCGGGCCGTCCACCCGGCGCTCGTGCTGATCGGGATCGTGCTCGCCGCGCTCAACATGCGGGCGGCGCTGGCCGGGGTCTCGCCGCTGCTCGGCGAGATCGGTACGCACTTCCATCTGACCGCGACCGCCAGCAGTCTGGTGACCACGATCCCACTGATCTTCATGGGCCTGGGATCGATCGTCGCGCCGAGGCTGGCACGGCGATGGGGCACCGAAGCGGCGCTGTGCGCGGCGCTGGTGGCGCTGTGCGGGGGCATCGTGCTGCGGATCGCGCCGCCGGTGGTGGCGCTGTTCGCCGGGTGTGCGGTGGTCGGCTCCTCCATAGCCCTGCTGAACGTGCTGATGCCGGGCCTGATCAAGCGGGACTTCCCCGATCGGGCCGCGGGTATGACCGCGCTGTACTCGACGGCGATGATCCTGGGCGCCACGGTCTCCGCCGCCTCCGCGGTCCCGCTGGAGAACGCGCTCGGCAGCTGGCAGGGGGCGCTGGTCTCCTGGTCGCTGCTGGCCGCCGTCGCCGCGGTGGCCTGGATCCCGCAGGCGCTGACGGCCCGCCGCGGCACCCGGCACGGTGCCGCCGCGGCCGTGTCCGCACACCAGGCCGAGGCGGGACCGAGGCTGAGCCGCTCGCCGCTGGCCTGGCAGGTCACGCTCTTCATGGGCTCGCAGTCGCTGATCGCGTACGTGGTCATCGCCTGGATGCCGACCGTCTTCACCGACCACGGCATGGGCAAGGGCGAGGCGGGGCTGGTCTTCGCCTTCAGCACGCTGGTGCAGATGGTCGGTTCGTTCGTGGTGCCGATGCTCGCGGGGCGGATGCGGCGCCAGCGACTGCTGGGGGTGGCGGTGTCCGCGCTGATGGCCTGTGGCGTCGCCGGTCTGCTGCTGGCGCCGGTGGCGGGTGCATGGCTGTGGGCCGTCCTGCTGGGCGTCGGCCAGGGCGGCGCGCTGGGTCTGGCCCTGACGATGATGGTCCTGCGCTCCGGCGATGCCCACACCGCCGCCCGGCTGTCCGGCATGGCCCAGACGGGCGGCTACCTGCTCGCCGCCGCCGGCCCGCTGGCCCTCGGTGCCGTCCATCAGGCCACCGGCGGCTGGACGGTGCCCCTTGTGCTGCTGCTCGGGGTCTGCGGCGGTCTGGCGCTGCTGGGCCTGGGCGCGGGGCGCGACCGCAGGATCGGGGACGCGGGCGGGGCGTAGGGCCATAGGGGCCGGTGGCTGGCCCGGTAGGTAGGTAGGGGCCCGTGGCCGGCCGGTGGCAGCACGTGGGGCACGTCGGGGCACCTAGCGGCATCTGTGGCCGTGCGTGCACGTGCCCCCCTGCGGGCACGCACGGGGGCACCCAGTGTGGGCACGTCGGCACCAAGTGTGGGCTCCCCATGACGAGGGGGTGAACGATCTCCCTCATCAGCAACGATCCGGGGGTGGCCACGGCCTCGCCGTGCGGCCGTGGCCTACCGTGCCCCCATGAGCGACGTTCAGCACACCGACCGCCGACCGGGGCCGCGGCTCTCCCGCACCGGCTGGCTCATCGTTGTCGCCGTCCTGGCCGTCCTGGCCATTCTGGCCGTGCTGCTCGTGCCGCGGTTGCTGCGCGGGCCGGGGGGCGGCGAGAAGCTGACCGTGCCGGAGGGGCAACGGGCCACCCAGGTCTACGCCGCCGTCGACAAGGCGCTGCATCTGCCCGGTGGCTCCACCGCGAAGGCCGCCAAGAGCGCGAAGCTCCCGCTGCCGGATGGGGCGAACGGCAATCCGGAGGGCTACCTCTTCCCGGCGACCTATCCGATCCAGTCGGACACCACGCCGGCGTCGCTGCTCTCGTACATGGTCAAGACCGCCAATGAGCGACTCGCCGCGGACAAGATCAGCTCCTACCGTACGGTCGTGATCGCCAGCATCGTGCAGGCCGAGGCCGACCGGCCGGCCGATATGGGCAAGGTCGCCCGGGTCATCGACAACCGGATCGCCCGGCACATGCCGCTGCAGATGGATTCGACGATCAACTACGCGCTGGGCCGCAGCACGCTCAACACCAGCCACGCCGACACCCGGACCAACAGCCCCTACAACACCTACAAGCACGAGGGCCTGCCGCCCACCCCGATCGACAATCCCGGGGCGGACGCGCTGAAGGCGGCCGGTGCGCCGCCCGCGGGCGACTGGCTGTACTTCGTCACCGTCAAGCCGGGCGACACCCGCTTCACCGCCGACTACCAGGAGCATCTGCGCAACGTCCGGGAGTTCAACGCCCAGCAGAAGAACGGCGCCGGGGGCGGAGGCGGCGCGTAGGGATGGCGTGGGCCGGGCGCGCCCGGGACGGCGTGGGCCGGGCGCGCCCGGGACAGCGCCGGTGGGGCGGTGGACCCGGAGTGGGGGCCCGGGGCGGTGGGCCCAGGGCGGTGGGACCGGGGCGGTGGGCCCAGGGGCGGTTCGGTTTCCGGCCCCCGGGCCCACCGGATCGATCGGCTCTACTCCTCGCCCGCCAGGGTCAGCGCCTTGAGCCGCCGGGCCGCGTACCAGGTCGCGAGAACCGTGAGGGCCGCCAACAGGCATATCGCGAGCGGCAGTTGGACATCGGAGGTGATCGCACCCTCCGCGGCCGTGTGCTGGCCGACCGCCAGCGCCCACTGCTGGATGCTGAGGGTCTTCGCGCCCGGGACGAGGGTGCCGACGAGGGCCTCCCAGACCAGGGCGTAGACCAGGCCGAAGACCACGGCGTGCCGGGTGATCGTGCCGAAGAGCAGGAAGAGCGCGCTGTAGGCGACCGAGGCGATGGCCGCCGCCACCGCGTACCCCACCGCTATCTGCTGGCTGTTGCCGTTGAGCAGGAAGCCGGCGAACAGGACGGGGACGGCGGAGAAGACGACCGTGACACCTATCGCGACCAGGAGCTTGGTGAGGATGATTGTCGGCCGGGGCACCGGCTTGGCCAGGAGGTAGACCACCGAGCCGTCGTCGATCTCCGGTCCGATGGCGCCCGTACCGGCGATGACGCCGATCAGCGGCACCATCGTGCCCAGCGCGAAGCCGCCCAGGATGCCGCCGGCGGTGGAGTCGTCGGCGCCGGCCAACGCACGGACGGCCACCGCGATGACCACCAGAAGAGTGGGCAGCGCGAAGAGGATCAGAGCCCGCCGCCGGCCGAGCAGGGCGCGGTAGGTGAGTCGGGCGACGGTCGGGTGGAACAGCGTGGCCTTGGGACCGGCGGGCGCCGGCGCGGCCGTCGGAGTGGTCGTGGACATGCCTCGGGGCTCCTTTCCGGCCTCAGGCCGCGACGAGGTAGGAGAAGACGGATTCCAGCGATTCATCGGAGGGCGAGACCGTCAGCAGGCGGATGCCGTGGTCCCGGGCGACCCGCGGCAGGAGTTCGGTGAAGCGGCCGAAGTCGACCGCCTGGATGCGCAGCGCGCCCTCGACGAGGTCGACCTCGATGCCGGACGTCGAGGGGTCGGCGATCAGCGCCCCGGCCAGCGCCCGGTCGTTGTCGGACCGGACGAGGTAGCGGTGCGGCCGGTCGGTCATCAGCCGGCGGATCTTGCGGAAGTCGCCGGACGCGGCATGCCGGCCGGCCACCACCACCTCGATGTGCGAGGCGAGTTGCTCGACCTCTTCGAGGATGTGCGAGGAGAACAGAACCGTGCGGCCCTGGTCGCCCATCCGTCGCAGCAGCTCCATCAGCTGCATCCGCTGGCGCGGGTCCATGCCGTTGAAGGGCTCGTCGAGCAGCAGCACGGACGGGTCGTGGACCAGCGCGGACGCCATCTTGACGCGCTGCCGCATGCCCTTGCTGTACGTCGAGATCTTGCGGTCCTGGGCGTACTCCATCTCGACGGTGGCCAGCGCCCTGGCCGCCTCCGCCCGGCCGAGGCCGTGCAACTCCGCGTTGGTGACGACGAATTCGCGCCCGGTCAGGAAGTCGTACATCGCCTCGCGCTCGGGGACGATGCCTATGTGGCGGTAGATACCGGCGTTGCGCCAGATCGTCGTCCCGTCGAGGGTGACGGAGCCGTTGGAGGGGGCGAGGAATCCGCCCATCATGTTGATGAGGGTGGACTTGCCGGCGCCGTTGGGGCCGAGCAGGCCGGTGACGCCGGGGCCGATGGTCATGGTGATGTCGTTGACGGCGACGACATTGCCGAACCAGCGCGAGACGTGGTCGATGGTGACAGTGCTCATGGGCGCGGCCCGTTCCTTCGAGGGGTGGTGGTGGGCGACGGGCGGGCGGTCACAGGCCGGCCTTCCGATAGCGACGCATCAGCAGGGCATAGCTGCCGGCGATGACGGTCAGCGTGACAAGGAGGTAGACGAACCCGGCACCGGTCGTCGGCGCGAGACTGTTGGGGAAGGAGCTGGTGCCGCCGAGGAAGGTCGACTGCACCCCGTCGATCAGCGTGATGGGGGAGAACAGCCCCAGCCAGCCGACGGCGGATTCGTTGCCCTGGACGAAGGCGATGCCCTGGATCGCGCTCACCGCGCCGTACGGAATGGTGAGGACGGCGATCACGGCGGCGACGCCGAAGCCCCGGCGCGGCGTGAGGGCGGAGATGACCAGCCCTATCCCGGCGAACAGCAGCGACAGCAGCAGCACCGAGACGAGTCCCTGCGCCAGCCCCTTGGTCTGGTCGAGGAAGTCCATCTTCGCCAGCAGCGCCCCGACGTAGAGGACCAGCAGCGGCGTCGCGGTGAGGATGAACAGGGCGCTCGCCATGGCCGCGAACTTCGACGCCACATAGTCGCCGCGCTCGATCGGGCGGGAGAAGTACAGCGGTATGGACTTGAAGCGCAGATCGCGGGAGACGGACTGCGGGGCCTGGGAGGCGAGATAGAGGCCGATGACGGCCTGGAGGAAGATGGCGTAGCGGGTGTAGCCGACCGGGAGGCTGGCGGCCTTGGTGAACACCGCCACCGCGACCATGATGGCGGCGGGCAGGCACATCACGGCGAAGAGCAGCATCGGCAGCACCTTGCTCTTGGCCGAACGGCCCAGGCCGTAGGCGCCGCGCAGGCTCTGCGAGAACAGCGACCGGCGGGCGTAGGCACGGCCCAGCCGCGGGCCGTCGTAGTGGCGGTAGCCGATGTTGTGGATATAGGCGCCGCCTGGCGTGGCGGATACCGAGGTCGTGGGCTCAGGCGACATCGTGGGCGCCTCCGTCCTGGCGGGCGTACGGGGCGCTCGGGGCGCCTGCGGTGACGGCTTCGGCGGCGGCGTGCGCCGCGTCCGCGTCGTGGAAGACCTCGGCGATCTGGTGGCGGCGCTGTTCCATCCGGACCAGGCCCAGCCCGAGTCCGGCGACGGTGTCCCGCACCAGGTCGTAGGTCTCCTCGCCGGCCGCCTCGACGAACAGCAGGCGGCCGGCGGAGGCGAGCCCCTCGGTGCCGGCGGTCCGGGTGGCCACCGCAACGCCGGCGCCGGCCAGTGCGCCGCGCAGGGCTTCGGTGCCGTCCGGATGGGCGTCGGTGTCCGTGACCTCGACCACCAGGGAGGTCGTGACCTGCGTGAACTCATCGGTGGAGGAGGAGCGCAGCAGCTTGCCGCCGTCGATGACGACGACGTGGTCGCAGGTGCGCTCCAGCTCACCGAGGAGATGGGAGGTCACCAGGACGGAGATGCCGAAGTCGCTGTGGATGCGCCGGATCAGGCCGAGCATCTCGTCCCGCCCGGCCGGATCGAGGCCGTTGGTGGGCTCGTCGAGGAAGACCAGCTGCGGGTCGTGGACCAGCGCCTGGGCGAGCTTCACCCGCTGCTTCATGCCCGTCGAATAGCCGCCGATGGGGCGGTATCGCTCCTCGTAGAGGCCGACGTGGCGCAGGGTGTCGGCGGTGCGCTCGCGGGCGGCGGTCGGCGGCAGGCCGGCCATCCGGGCCATGTGCACGACGAATTCCGTGGCCGAGACATCCGGCGGCAGGCAGTCGTGCTCGGGCATGTAGCCGACCCGCTCACGAATCGCGCTGCCGTCCTTGGTCACGTCCAGGCCGAGGACATGCGCGGTCCCCTCGGTGGCCGGGGCCAGTCCGAGAAGGATCTTGATCAGGGTGGACTTGCCGGCGCCGTTGGCACCCACCAGGCCCGTTACGCCGGGGGCGATGTCAACGGAGAGCCGGTCCAAAGCGGTCACCCGCGGGAACCGCTTGCTCAGGCTTTCGGTCACGATCACAGTCACGTCATCGACGGTAGTGGCGTCCGCCACAGCGGTCGTCAACCCAGATGCTGGGATCCGCCTCCCCCTGCGGTATTACGGCCCGTAGGGGATCTCCTGCTTTGAGCGGCCCGGCGTCAGGGTTCAAGGGGCGCGGCACCGCCTGCCAGCTGCGGCGCGGGGCGGGGGCGGCGTCGGGGGTGGAACGAGGTCGCGGACGGTCGGGGAGGGCCGGGGTCGAGCTCGGGTCGCGGCCGAGCCAGGATCGAGCCGAGGTCGGGTGCCGGCCGGCGGCGGGCTGGCTCCCTGGTCGGTGCCTGCGCACCTCTTGACTCAGCCGTCGGTCATTGTCACATTCATCAGTGTCAAGTTACGGGTACGTACCGCGATGACCTGCTCACGGACGGACGGTTGGCGATGGCCTCAGTCACCTCAGCGACCTCAGCAGCAGCCGGAGAACTCACCGCTGAGCTAAGGGGGTTCAGAGAGGTCCAGCGGCTCGCCTATGACTGCGCGGAAGCGGTGGCCGCCCAGCTCAAGCCCGGGGTCACCGAGCGCGCGGCGGCGCGGATGCAGCGCGAGTGGCTGCGCGAGCGCGGGGTGCGGGACTGGTTCCATCTGCCGTTCGCCTGGTTCGGCGACCGCACCGCCTTCGTCAACTTCCGCGTACCGCTGCAGTTCTTCCCCACCAACCGCGAGCTGGAACCGGGGATGGCCTTCATCCTCGACATGGCACCGGTACACAACGGCTTCACGGCCGACATCGGCTACTCCGGCTGTCTCGGCCTCAACCCCGTGCACGACCGGCTACTCACCGACCTCGAAGCCCACCGGGAGCTGATCCTGCGCGAAGTGCGCGAGCGACGGCCGCTGCGGGAGATCTATGAGGACGTCGACCGGCTGATGGTGCGGCAGGGGTACGCGAACCGCCACCGCGCCTACCCCTTCGGCGTCATCGCGCACAAGATCGACCGGGTGAGGCAGCGCCGCTGGTCCCCCACCCTCTTCGGGTTCGGCACCCAGTCCCTCAAGGGGCTGGCCTCCGACGCCCTGCACGGCCACCGCGACGGCTGGTCCCCGCTGTGGAGCCCGTACGCCTTCTCCGACCACCCGCCGCAGCCGGGGCTGTGGGCGGTCGAACCACACCTCGGGTTCCGGGGCACGGGCGCGAAGTTCGAGGAGATCCTGGTCGTCACGGACTCCAAGGACCCGCAGGAGAGCGCCTTTTGGCTGGATGACGATCTGCCGCACGTGCGGCGCTGGCAGGAGGAGAAGGCCGCATGAACACGGGACGCGAGCGGAACAAGGGCCGCGGCCAGGGACAGGTCCGGGGGCGTGAAAGCGGCCCCGGGAAGGGCTCGGGGCTCGCCGGGGCGGTGGAGCGCCGGGTACGCACCGGTGGCGTCGAGCTGTGCGTCGCCGAGCTGGGGGATCCGGCGCAGCCCACGGTGATGCTGGTGCACGGCTACCCGGACAGCAAGGAGGTGTGGTCCGAGGTCGCCCGCGGCCTGGCCGACCGCTTCCATGTGGTGCTCTACGACGTCCGGGGCTGCGGCCGGTCCACCGCCCCGAAGCCGCTGCGCGGGGGTTTCACCCTGGAGAAGCTGACGGACGACTTCCTGGCCGTCGCCGATGCCGTCAGCCCCGACCGGCCGGTCCATCTGGTGGGCCACGACTGGGGCTCCGTGCAGGGCTGGGAGTTCGCCACCGTGCGGCGTACGGAGGGCCGGATCGCCTCCTTCACCTCGATGTCGGGACCGTCCCTGGACCACTTCGGTCACTGGATCAAACAGCGGATGGCCCGCCCCACCCCTCGCCGGGCCGCCCAGCTCCTCAACCAGGGCGCCAAGTCCTGGTACGTCTACATGCTGCACACCCCCGTGCTGCCGGAGCTCGCCTGGAAGGGCCCGCTCGGCACACGCTGGCCGCGGATCCTGGAGCGGCTGGAGAAGGTGCCGGGCGGCGACTACCCCACCGCGTCGCTGCCCACCGACGCGGCGCACGGCGCCTGGCTCTACCGCGACAACGTCCGCGCCCGGCTCCGCCGCCCGCGCGCCGACGCCTATGCGCACTGTCCGGTCCAGCTCATCACCCCGACCGGCGACGCATTCCTCTCCCAGCGGCTCTACGACGACCTGGAGCAGTGGGCGCCCCAGCTGGTCCGCCGCACCCTCCCGGCCAAGCACTGGGTCCCCCGCACCCGCCCCGACCAGCTCGTTTCCTGGATCACCGAATTCGTCACCGCCAAGGAGGAGGGTGATCCGGCGAAGCAGGTCGCGGCGTCGGGCACCTACGCCGACCGGTTCGGCGGGCAGCTGGTGCTGGTGACCGGCGCGGCCAGCGGCATCGGCCGGGCGACGGCGTTCGCCTTCGCGGAGGCCGGGGCGCGGATCATCGCCGTCGACCGGGACGCCGAGGGCGCGGCACGGACCGCGGATATGTCCCGGCTGATCGGGGCCCCGCATGCCTGGGCCGAGGTGGTCGACGTCGCGGACGAGGCGGCGATGGAGAAGCTCGCCGACAAGGTCGACGCCGAGTACGGCACCGTCGACGTCCTGGTGAACAACGCCGGCGTCGGCCTGTCCGGCCCCTTCCTGCAGACCAGCGCCGAGGACTGGAAGAAGGTCCTGGACGTCAATCTGTGGGGTGTCATCCACGGCTGTCGGATCTTCGGCAAGCGGATGGCGGACCGCGGGCAGGGCGGCCATATCGTCAACACCGCCTCGGCCGCCGCCTTCCAGCCCTCGAAGATGCTGCCCGCGTACAGCACGTCCAAGGCGGCGGTGCTGATGCTCAGCGAGTGTCTGCGCGCCGAGCTGGCCGGCCAGGGCATCGGCGTCTCGGCCGTCTGCCCCGGGCTGGTGAACACCGGGATCACCGCCAGCGCCCGTTTCGCCGGTGTCTCGGCCGAGGAGGAGAAGCGCCGCCAGGCGAAGGCCGCGCGGATGTACGGGCTGCGCAACTACCCACCGGAGAAGGTCGCCGACGCCATCCTGCGCGCGGTGGTCCGCAACCAGGCGGTGGTGCCGGTCACTCCCGAGGCACGCGGCGCCCATCTGCTGTCCCGCATCGCGCCGGGTGCCCTGCGCGCCCTCGCCCGCTTCGAGCCCCGGCTGTAACAGCGGCCCGCCCGGCCGTGCTCCGGCTCCGCGCCCCGGGGCCGGAGCACGGCCCGAGGCTCGCCGAGGGCCGAGGCCCCACCGAGAACGGACAACTGCGCACGTCAGGAGTCGCGCATGAGCACCTCGCACCCACAGGAGAGCCAGAGACGGAGCCCTGACCAGCACCAGCACCAGCACCAGCACCAGCACCAGCACCAGCACCAGCACCAGCACCACGTGACCATGCCGCGTCCCGTCTCGCGCAACGGACCGTTTCTCACCCGGAGTGAGCGGGGAGCGGACATACCGCGGTATCCGCGACGGTCGTACCATCCCTCGCAGGAAGGGTCGCTGCGCACGGCCGTCGCCCACCTGGCGTCCTCCCTGGCCGCCCCGGCCGCGGCGGATGCGGTGAGCCGCGCGGCCAGCGCGTCACGCGCGGCCATCTCGTGAGGAGCACCGCAGTGACCGAGCAGCCGCCGACGGCCGCACCCCGCACCCCCGAATACCGCATCGAGGACCTGGCCCACATCAGCGGCGCCACGGTCCGTACGATCCGCGCCTACCAGGACCGCGGGCTGCTCCCCCGCCCCGAGCGCCGCGGCCGGGCCAATGTCTACGGCGATGCCCATCTGGCGCGGCTGCGGCAGATCACCGATCTGCTCGACCGCGGCTACACCCTCGCCAGCATCAAGGAGCTCCTTCATGCCTGGGACGCCGGTCTCGACCTCGGCGGGGTGCTGGGGCTGGTCGCCGAGATCGACGGGCCATGGACCGACGAGAAGGCATCCCGCATCAGTCGCGCCGATCTGAACGCCGCCTTCGGCGGGGTCCCCGACGAGGCGGCGGTCGCCGAGGCCGTCGAACTGGGCGTCCTGGAACGAGTCCCCGGCCGGGACGACGAGTTCGTCGTGCCCAGCCCGCAGGAACTCGCCGTCGCCGCCGAACTGCACTCCGCCGGCGTCCCGCTGCCCGCCATCTCGGGTCATCTACGGGAGCTGCGCGGCCAGGTGGAGCACATAGCCGCCCGCTTCCTGGACTTCACCACCGAGCATGTCTTCCAGCCGTTCCTGGACCACCCGCCCACCGACGCCGAGGCGGCGGAGGCCGCCGCCCTGGTACGTCGGCTGCGCCCGCTGGCCCAGCAGACCATCGACGCCGAACTCGCCCGCGCCATGCGTACCTTGGCAACCCGCCATCTGCGCCGTCACCTCAACGGGGCGCTCCTGGAAGCGGAACGGAGGTCCCCCGCGACGCCCGACGTCCGCTCGGTCGCGGACCCCCGTACCGCGACCGACTCGGAGGCCGCCTCGGAGGCGGTGGTGCTGCCCGCCGAGGCGGTGCGGGCCGTGCGGGCCCTGGTGGGCGCCGAGAACACCACCGCGTTCATCGCCGCCGCCGCCCACCGCGAGGTGCAGGCCCGCACCATGGACGCACTGGCCTCCGCCGACTGCCGCACGGACGCCCCCGAGTCCCGCACGGATGCCCCGAAGGCATAGGGACTCCCCGGTCCCCGTTCCCACCCGCTCTTCAGTTGGCAAGGATCAGTCGAGCGCGACCGGTCCGCGCCCCAGGCCGTTCGTCGTACCGACTCCCTCAATCCACGGAATCCGGCAGCCAGTTGCCATGGAAGCCATAGGGCACACGCTGCGGGAGATGGACCGTGGCGACGGGGTCGGCGGATATGTCCTCGGCGTCGAGCACGACCAGATCGCTGGTGTCGGTCGTGGCGTCATAGACGTAAGTGATCAGCCAGCCCGGACCTCCCGGACGGTCGTCCGCTGGGGCGAAGACCGCCTCGCCCGGAGTGCGCCCCGCGGCGAAGTCGTGCCGGACGACCGCTCCGGTCCGCAGGTCGTAGCGGAGCAGGGCGCCGGGTATCTGCCCGCTCCCGGGCCCCTCGGCCGCTATGGCATGGCCGAAGCGGGCCGCCCGCCCGGTGAGTCGGTCGTCGACCCTCGGGAATTCACAGAACTGGTCGTCGAGCTGCTCCTCGCAGACGGTGCCCGCGGCGAGATCGATCGTCCAGCGCCAGAGGCAGGGCGGGGTCCTGCCGCCGACGTCGGCATAGCGGGAGACATGGAGAACGATGCGGTGATCACCGTCGTCGTGGGCGTTCAGCGCGTGGAAGACATAGCAGGGGTCGATGGGCAGCCAGCGGACCTCGCCATAGGGGTCGTCGCGGCGCAGCACGCCCAACCGGGCGCCGTACTCCGGATCCCAGCGGTACGGCATGCCGCGCTGGTTGCGGTCGTGGACGAGCGGCAGGTCCATGAAGATGACATGCGCCTCGGTCAGATGGAAGTCATGCATCATCGTGTGCCCCGGGACATCGATGGGGCGGCTGATCACCAACTCCCCCGACGCATCGGCACGGTGATAGGTGACATAGGGCGGGGTGGGGCTGCCATAGCCGAAGAAATGCAGCTCACCGGTCGTCGGGCAGGTCTTGGGGTGCGCGGTCATCTGGGTGGTGAGCCGGCCGTCGAAGTCATGGACGCCGACGGTCTCCAGCTCGTGGCCGGGGCGGCAGTCGATTTCATAGGGGAACGACGACTCGACTAGTGCGAGCGTACGGCCGGCGTGGCGGACGATGTGGGTATTGGCCACGCCCGCCGTCAGATCGCGGCGGCCCTGCGCGTCGATGACGGGCGCACCGTCGGTGAAGGTGGAGGTGCGCACCCAGCGGTTGCGGTAGGAGACCGCCCGGCCGCCTTCCAGGCGCAGCCCGTGGACCATGCCGTCGCCGAAGAACCAGTGCGGTGAGGCGGCGTCCCGCGGGTTGGGGCCGTTGCGCAGGAACCAGCCGCTGAGCTCGGGCGGGATCGTGCCTGTGACCGGGAGGTCGTAGGCGGTCAGCTCGCCCTTGACCGGCGCGAAGTTGCCGGCCATGTGCGGTGCGGGGGCGGTGGATTCGGTTGCGGTGGTCGGGGGTTTGGTGGTCATGACGCCAGGCCTTCCTGGATGTCGATCCGCCCACCGGACTGCTGCAGGAAGCGAGCCCTGGCGCGCTCCGGGTAGGTGGAGGTGAAGCGGACGGGGAGCACGAATCCGGCGACCTGGATGACGACCGTGAAGGCCGTGTTCAGCTCATAGGCGGAGACGACTGCCTGAGCGGTCGCGGTAAGGGTGAAGGACACCGCCCAGGCCGCCGTCAGCACCACGTTGATACGGCGGAAGAGCGGGGTCTGCCAGACCTCGGGCGGGGCCATACGGCGTGCGATCCCCTGCGTGAAGGGGCGCCGTACCGCGATCGACACCCAGGCGATGAGCGCCAGCCAGCCCATCGAGAGCGAGCTGCCGTACATCTTGAGTCCACTGTCGGGTTGCGCGAAGGCCAGCACGCTGAGGCCCGCGAAGAAGACGATCGTGCCGTACTCCAGCAGGCGGTAGTCCAGCGCCAGGCCGGCGGCGCGGTCGGCTATGAGCAGCACGACCGCGGCCGCCAGGCCCGCCAATGCGCCCCACTGCCAGCCGAACGAGCCCACTCCGGCGAAGACCAGCCATGGGATGAAGCCGCGCAAGTAGTTCATGATTCCCCCGCTTTCGATCGCGGCCGCACGCTTGGAGTCCGTCCGGTCCGCCCACATTCCAACTTCGACATGTCGAATCTAGAAGCTCCACCTTTGACATGTCAAGAGTGGAAGGTAAAGTGCAGGCCATGAGCCTGAGACATGCGGTGCTGGGCCTGCTGGCCGAATCCCCGGCGAGCGGCTACGACCTGATGAAGCTGTTCAACGCCTCGCTCTCGAACGTCTGGCCGGCCACACAGAGTCAGGTGTACGGCGAGCTCACCAAACTCACCACCGCGGGCCTGGTCGAGGTCGCCGCCCACGGCCCCCGCGGCCGCAAGGAGTACGCGATCACCGAGGACGGCCTGGCGGAGCTGCGCCACTGGCTCACCGACGTCCCACCCGGCGGCCCCACGCGCGACGACAGCATGCTGCGCGTCTTCTTCCTCGGCATCGTCACCCCCCTCGAAGCGCAGGCGTATCTGCTCCAGAAGGCCGAGTTCGCCGGCCGCGCGCACGCCACGTACGAGGAGATCGTCGAGAACACCAACTGGGACGAGGAAATGATCTCGGTTCACGGGCGGATCGTCCTGGAGTACGGCCTGCGGATGACGGCGGCCCTGGAGGAGTGGGCCCGCTGGGCGGCCGACGAGGTGACCAGCGCGAAGGCGATAAAGGCGAGCGAACTCGCGCGGGGGAGACACGAGGAGAAGCGGCGCGGCGAAGCCGCCGAAGAGGCGGAGTGACGCCGTCGTCCGGCCGCGAATTCAGGTGCCGCCGTCGCCTGTGCGCGGCACCCTGGAGGCATGGACAACCAGCGCTCCGTGCGCATCTCGAAGTATCTGGCGAAACATCTGCGCCATGAACCGGAGCGGATCGGCATCACCCTCGACGCCCAGGGCTGGGTGCCCGTGAAGGAGCTCATAGCGGCCGCCGCGCGCCATGGATTCCGCTTCTCCCTGGCGGAGTTGGAGTCGGTGGTCGCCGACAACGACAAGCAGCGCTATGCCATGGAGGACGGCCGGATACGCGCCAGCCAGGGCCATTCCGTGCGGGTGGACCTCGATCTGCCGCCGGCCGTGCCGCCTCTGTACCTCTTCCACGGCACGGTGGTCCGCAATGTGGCCGCCATCCGGGACGAGGGGCTGCGGCCGATGTCGCGGCACGCCGTCCACCTCTCGCCCGACCGCGAGACCGCGACCCGCGTGGGTGCGCGGCGCGGCAGGCCCGTCGTCCTGACCGTGGACGCGGCGGCGATGCACCGGGCCGGCCATGTCTTCCAGGTCAGCGCCAACGGCGTCTGGCTCACCAGCCGCGTACCGGCACGGTTCCTGCGTTTTCCGGGCTGAGCCCCGCACACCCCGGCGCCCGGACGCTCACAGCCCCGGCGCACCCCACACCGGGAACCACCGAGCCAGGTCCTTCTCGATCGTCAGATCGTCCCCGAGCATCGCCCGCACCTGCAGCTCCAGCGGGTTGTCACGCCTCTCGCCGCCCTCCTGCTTCGGCGCGAAGGGGTAGAACGTGCCCCGCTTGTAGAGGTAGACCAGCGCCAGCGACCGCTGCCGGGCATCGCGGAAGCCGAGCAACGAGCACAGCAGCTGCGGCCCGAACCCCGCCTCCTCCAGGGAGGTGTTGACCGCGTGCAGGTCGTTGACCAGGCCCGCCACGTCCTGCGGCGAATGCCGTACGAGCAGCCACGTATAGCCGTAGGAGTCCTGCGAGAACTCCACCGACCCGTCCAGCAGAGCCCGCGCCTCCTCCTGGATGCGTGCGAACGCCCCGCCCTCGACGCTCGCGAAGCACACCGATCCGAGACCGGTGGCTTCGAAATCGGCCGCGGCCTGGAGGGTCACCGCGGCCGACGGCAGCGCGAAGAGCTGGTCGAGATCGGGGCGTACCGGCTTGCTGCGGCCGAGGATGGCGTCCAGAAATCCCATGCGCGGCTTACTCCTTTCGCTTCCGGCCCGTCACGGCCGACCCAGCTGCGCCGCGATGCGTCCCAGCTGCTCCAGCCGCGCCTCCAGCGTCGGGTGCGAGGACAGCAGCCGGCTGAAGCTCTCCTTGTTGAACGCCGGGGCGAAGTAGAACGCGTTGAACGGCTGGGCCTTGCGCAGGTCTTCGGTCGGGATCCGCGCGATCTGGCCGGTGACCTTCGTGAGCGCGGCGGCCAGCGCCGACGGCCGGCCGGTCAGCAGCGCGGCGGCCCGGTCGGCGGACAGCTCGCGGTAGCGGGACAGCAGCCGCGTCAGCAGGAAGCTGATCGCGTAGACGGCCACGCTGACGGCGGTGACGATGAGCACGGCGATGGCCGCGTTCTGGTCGCGGTTGTTGCGGCCGACGCCGCTCCACAGGGCGGCCCGGGTGATGATGCCCGCCAGTACGCCGAGGAACGACGCGATGGTCATCACCGCGACATCGCGGTGGGCGACATGGGAGAGCTCATGCGCCAGCACCCCCTCCAGTTCCTCCGGCTCCAGCCGCCGCAGCAGCCCCGTCGTGGCGCAGACCATCGAGTTCTTCTGATTACGGCCCGTCGCGAACGCGTTCGGCACATCCGATTCGGCGATCGCGACCCGCGGCTTGGGCATATCGGCCAGCGCGCACAGCCGGTCGACGGCGCCGTGCAGTTCGGGCGCCTGCTCCGGCGTGACCTCGCGCGCCCCCATGCTGAACGCGGCGATCCGGTCGCTGAACCAGAACTGCGCGACGAACAGGCCGCCCGCGAGCAGCAGCACCACCACCCAGGCGCCCTTGAGCAGCACCACCAGCACACTGACGACCACGACGTACAGCAGTCCGATGAAGAACATCGTCGTGACCATGCGCGAGGTGAGTCCGCGGTCCGGGGCGAATCGGGTCCGTGCCATGGCTCCTCCACAAGCGCCGCACTTCGCGCAGTGCGCCGACACGGTGCGCAGCCCCGCACTGCACACCGTGGTGTCCGTCGCACTACGCCGTTGTCCCGATTCTCCCTCTTCATTGCTATATAGGGAGTAAAGCCGAGGCCAGAGGCGGTCGGGCGCGTCGGGCCGCCCGGAGGGCGCCGACCAGCGCGGCCGCCCTCCTGGCGCCCGGCCCGGGACGGCCTACTTGCGCAGCTGCGCCAGGCCCTCCGTGGCGATCCGCTCGAAGACCGCGGTGTCGGCCTCGAAGACCGAATCGGCGATCGGCCAGTGGACCACCAGCTCGTCGAAGCCCAGCTCGGCATGGCGGCCCGCGAAGTCCACAAAGGCGTCCACGGAGTCCAGCGGACGGTCCGGGGTGAATCCGCTCAGCATGATCTTCTGCAGTTCACCGGCGTCCCTGCCCCGCTCGGCACACGCCTTGGCGAGCCGTTCGACCTGCCCGCGGACCGCTTCCAGCGAGTCGTCCGACGTACCGCCCCCGTTGGAGACCTTGGGGTCGCCGGTGGTCACCCATGCCTGGCCGTACTGGGCGGCCAGCTTGAGCCCGCGCGGCCCGGTGGCCGCCACCGCGAACGGCAGCCGGGGCCGCTGCACGCAACCGGGGATGTTGCGCGCCTCGTCCGCGGAGTAGTGCGTGCCCTCGTAGGAGACGGCGTCCTCGGTCAGCAGGCGGTCCAGAAGCAGCACGAACTCGGCGAAGCGGTCCGCCCGTTCCCGCGGCGACCATGCCTCCTGGCCCAGCGCGGTGGCGTCGAAGCCGTTGCCGCCGGCTCCGATGCCCAGCGTGATCCGGCCCTCGCTGATGTCGTCGAGCGAGATCAGCTCCTTGGCGAGGGTGACCGGGTGCCGGAAGTTCGGCGAGGTGACGAGGGTGCCCAGCCGCATCCGGGAGGTCGCCGCCGCCGCGGCGGTCAGCGTCGGAAGGGCACCGAACCAGGTCTGGTCGCGGAAGGTCCGCCATGAGAGGTGGTCGTAGGTGTAGGCGGCGTGGAAGCCCAGCTCCTCGGCGCGCTGCCACTCCTCCCGCCCACCTTCGGACCAACGGCGGACGGGAAGTATCACGGTGCTCAGTCGCATGCCTCCGAGCGTACGGCGAGCCGCACGCGCTCGGCGATCCGCCTTCTTCGCCACCCGTACCACCCCCGTTCGCCTCCCGCGACCCGGACGTTCCGGGCTCATCCGCGCAACCCACCGCACGCCTGTGCGCGGTGGTACGGGAAGATGGGGCCGTGACTGACGCCCCCGCCACGCCGCCCCGAGCGCCCGGACCAGCCGTTGCGCCCCGGCTGATCGCCACCGACCTCGACGGCACGCTGCTGCATGACGACAAGACGGTCTCCGACCGGACGATCGCCGCGCTCGCCGCAGCCGAGCGGGCCGGTATCGAGGTGTTCTTCGTCACCGGCCGCCCGGCCCGCTGGATGGGCCCGGTCAGCGACCATGTGCACGGTCACGGCCTGGCGATCTGCGCGAACGGCGCGGCCGTCGTCGATCTGCACCGCGGCGGCCGCATCGTCGAGGTCAACCCCCTGGAGCGCACGGCCGCGCTCCAGGTCGTGGACGTGCTGCGCAGCGCCGCGCCCGGCACCTCGTTCGCGGTCGAGCGCACCAGCGGCATCCACTACGAGCCGCAGTATCCGCCGCTGACGCTGGATCCCACCGCGTTCGTCGCGCCGGCGGAGAAGCTGCTGGCCGAGGACTTCGTGGCGCCGCTGGGCGCCACCGACGGCGCCGGCCCCGACTTCCCCGACCAGCCCGTCATCAAGTTGCTCGCGCACCACCCCGAGCTGGAGCCCGACGCCTTCCTGGCGCTGGCCCGCAAGGCCGCCGGCGATCTCGCGTCCTTCACCCGCTCCAGCCCGACCGCCCTGCTGGAGATCAGCGGCTCGGGCGTCAGCAAGGCCGGCACCCTCGCCCACTGCTGCGCCGAGCGCGGCATCACGCCGGACGAGGTCGTCGCCTTCGGGGACATGCCGAACGACATAGAGATGCTGAGCTGGGCCGGCACCTCGTACGCCATGGCCAACGCCCACCCGGAGGTGCTGGCGGCCACCACGCACCGTACGGCGTCCAACAACGACGACGGCGTCGCGATCGTCATCGAGGAGATCCTTCGGGAACGCGGCCGCCGGCCCTGACCTGGCGCGCGCCGGACGGTTTCACGTGAAACATCCCTCGCGTGCAACGACCTCCACGAGGCACGCCGTCACAGCGGCGCCTCCCACGTCACCATCGTCCCGGTCCCGTCCGTACCGAGTCCGGGCCCGTGCGTGCTGGAGCCGCCCAGCGACTCCGCGCGCTTGGCGAGGTTCTTCAGGCCGCTGCGGCGGCCGCCGCCCGGGATGCCGATGCCGTCGTCGGCGACGGTCAGCCGGACCCCTTCCGTGCCGTCCGGCAGTCTGATCGTCGCGTCGACGACGACCTCGATCCGGGATGCCTGAGCGTGCCGGAAGGCGTTCGACAGCGCCTCGCGCAGCGCGGCGATCAGGTTCTTGCCGGTCAGCTCGCCGACCCGGGAGTCGACCGCGCCGACGAAGCTGGCCGACGGCTGGAAGCCGAGCGGTACGGCGGCGGTGCCGATCTCCCGGAGCACACGGGTCCGCAGCCCGGACGGCGCCTCGGCCGGGCCCTGCTGGAGGGCGAAGATCGCGGTCCTGATCTCCTGGATGGTGACGTCCAGCTCGTCGACCGCCTTGCCGACGCCCTGCACCACCTCGGGGACGACGGATCTGCGCTGTGCGCCCTCCAGCATCATGCCCGTCGCGAACAGCCGCTGGATGACGAGATCGTGCAGGTCACGGGCGATCCGGTCGCGGTCCTGATACACCGCGAGGCGCTCACGGTCGCGCTGGGCGTCGGCCAGCACCAGCGCCAGCGCGGCCTGCGCGGCGAACTGGGTGGCCAGGGTCCGCTCGGCGGCGGTGAACGGGCGGGCGCCACGGGACCGCGGGGTGGCCAGCGTGCCGAGCACCCGGCCACCGCTCTTGAGCGGCAGCATCATGCTCGGCCCGAAGCGGGGCGCGATGGCCGTCACCATGCGCGGGTCGGTGGCCGAGTCGTCCACGAACACCGGCTCCCCGGCGAGGAGTTGTTCGACCACCGGGCTGTCGGGCGGGATCTGTGTCCCCATGATCCCGGCGGGCTCGTCGGCGGAGACCGCGACGATCTCCAGACCGCCCTCGTCGTCGGGCAGCAGCACGATGCCGGCCGCCGAGTCCGCCAGCTTCCGCGCCTGCTCGGCGACCACCGCGAGCGCATCGTCGACATCGCTGCCGGCGAGGAGTTCGGTGGTCACCGCCACCGAACCGTCGATCCACCGCTCCCGCTGCCGGGTGGCCGCATGCAGCCGGGCATTGCCGATCGCGATACCGGCCTCGGTGGCGAGCACCCGCACCATGTGCAGGTCCTCCTCGCTGAACTCCCCGCCGCCGCGCTTCTCCGTCAGATAGAGATTGCCGAAGATCTCGCCCTGGACCCGGACCGGCACCCCCAGGAACGTCCGCATCGGCGGATGGCCCGGCGGGAATCCGGCCGAGCGGGAGTCCTGGGTGAGGTCGGCGAGCCGCAGCGGCTTGGGGTCGTGGATGAGCGCCCCGAGCAGGCCCTTGTGCCCGTCGGGCAGCGCACCGATCCGCTTGTGCTCCTCGGCGGTCACGCCGTACGTCACGAAGTCCGACAGCCCCTCGCGGGCGTCGTCGATGATGCCGATGGCGGCGTAGCGGGCGTCGGCGAGCTCGGCGGCGGTCTCCACGATCCGGTCGAGGGTGATGTGCAGATCGAGACCCGCGCCGACGGTGCGCATCGCCTCCAGCAGCTGCGGTACCCGGGCGGTCAGCTCGGAGGACAGCCCCTGGAGGCTGCGGGTGGCCTCGGTGGCGGCGTCCATGGGATCGGGAGCCGGGCTCGCGTCACCGCGCCCGGGACCCAGGGGGTCCGGGGCCGCGGGTCCTGCCGTGGCTGCCATGCCCAAGAGCCTAATAAGGGGACATTTACGGAGCCATTTCTACGGACCCGGCCATCGGCAGGGCCGCGTCGACTGCCCGCTCGCGCTCCAGCATCCGCCGGAACGGCCCGTCGGCCGCCGCCAGCTCCGCGTACCCCCCGCACTGCACGACCCGTCCGCGATCCAGCACCAGCACCTCGTCGACGGCGTCGAGCCCGGTGAGCCGGTGGGTGATCAGCACCGTCGTACGGCCCTCGGTCGCGGCCAGGAGATCGGCGGTCAGCGCATCGGCGGTGGCCAGATCCAGATGCTCGGCGGGCTCGTCCAGCACGAGCACCGGGAAGTCCGCGAGCAGCGCACGGGCCAGGGCCAGCCGCTGCCGCTGGCCACCGGACAGCCGGGCGCCGTGCTCCCCGACCATGGTGTCCAGGCCGTCGGGCAGCCCACGCACCCAGTCGGCGAGCCGCGCCCGGCCGAGGGCGTCCCAGAGGTCCTGGTCATCGGCGTCGCCCGGGTCCGCGCTCCGGTCCCGGCGGGCGAGCCTGAGGTTCTCCCGCAGCGAGCTGTCGAAGAGGTGCGCGTCCTGCGCACACAGCCCCACCAGCCGCCGCACCGCGTCGCCGTCGAGCGTCCGGGCGTCCGTCCCGCCCAGCGTGTACGCCCCCGACTCGGGGTCCAGGAAGCGCAGCAGGACCTGCGCCAGCGTGGTCTTGCCGGAGCCGGACGGGCCGACGACGGCGACCCGGCGACCGGCCGTCAGGGTGAGGCCGACCCCGTCCAGCGCCGGCCGGGCCGATCCGGTGTGGCGGGCGGTCAGATCGCTGACGACCAGCGGGAACGGCGTCTCGGGAGCCGCCGCGGGCGCGGTCGGCTCGTGCACCGGCGCAGGGGCGTCCAGCACCTCGAAGACCCGCTCCGCGGCGTGCCGGGTGCGCTGCCGGTACTGCACCGCCAGCGGCAGCCCGGTCACCGCCTCGAACGCGGCGAGCGGAGTGAGCACGACGACCGCCAGCGCCACCCCGTCCAGTCGGCCCGAGTGCACCGCCTGGACGCCGACGACCGCGGCGGCGGCGACCGTCAGCCCGCACAGCAGTGCCGAGAGCCCGGCGCCGACCCCGGCCACGGCGGCCGAGCGGGAGGCGATCCCGGTCAGCTCGCGGTCCGCGCGCCGCACCGATTCCGTACGGGCCGTGAGCGCACCGGCCACCGTCAACTCGGCGGTCCCGGTGAGCACCTCGACCACCCGGGTGGCGAGCCGGCCCCGAGCAGGCGCCACCCGGCGCTCCGCCCGCCGGGCCAGCGCGCCCGACAGCAGCGGCACCCCCGCGCCCGCGAGCAGCAGCCCGCCGGCGAGGATCGCCCCCGCCTCCGGCAGCAGCCAGCCGGTGAAGCCGACGGCGCCCGCGCCGACCACCACCGCCGCCCCGACGGGCAGCAGCCACCGCAGGAAGTAGTCCTGCACCGCATCGACATCGGCGACCAGCCGCGACAGCAGATCGCCGCGGCTGCGCTCCTTGAGCCCGGCCGGTGCCAGCCGCTCCAGCCGCCGGAAGACGGCGACGCGTACGTCGGCGAGCATCCGGAACACCGCGTCATGGGCGACCAGCCGCTCGGCGTACCGGAAGACCGCGCGCCCGATGCCGAACGCCCTGGTCGCGGTCACCGCCACCATCAGATACAGCACCGGCGGCTGCTGCGCGGCCCGCGAGATCAGCCACCCTGAGGTCGCCATCAGGCCCACCGCGCTGCCCAGCGCCAGGCTGCCGAGCAGCAGCGCCAGCCCGAACCTCGCCCGGCGGGCGCGCGCCATCCGGCGCAGACGGGTCAGCGCGCCACCACGGGCGGCGTCCACCACGGCGTCGCCTGCGTGGGCGGGATCGGCGGTCCCGGCCGGGGCCGCGGCGGAGTCCTCCGTGCCGCCCCGCCCGCGAGCCGCGGCCGCACCCGGCCCCGGCTCCACGGCGGCCGCCGGATCGGGCAGCCGCACGATGCGGTCCGCGACCGCCAGCAGCGCGGGCCGGTGGACCACGAGCAGCACCGTACGGCCGACCGCGAGCCGGCGGACCGCGGCGACGATCGCCTCCTCGGTCTCGCCGTCCAGATTCGCGGTGGGCTCGTCCAGGAGCAGGATCGGACGGTCGGCGAGGAAGGCCCGGGCGAGCGCGAGGCGCTGGCGCTGACCTGCGGAGAGCCCGGCGCCGGATTCGCCGAGCCGGGTCGCCGGGCCGTCGGGCAGCGCGTCGACGAAGTCCAGCGCCCCGGCGTCGGCGAGTGCGGTGCGCACCGCGGCGTCATCCGCGTCCGGCCGCGCCAGCCGTACGTTCTCGGCGATCGAACCGGCGAACAGATGCGGGTGCTGCGGAACCCAGGCGATCCGCTCCCGCCAGCTGTCGGGGGCGAGGGAGGCGATGTCCCGGCCGTCTACCAGGGCCCGGCCCTCGGACGGCTCGGTGAAGCCGAGCAGCACGCTCAGCAGCGTGGTCTTGCCGGCGCCGGAGGGGCCGACCAGCGCGACGGTCTCGCCCGCCCGGACCTCGAACGAGGTCTCGGGCAGGGAGTCGGCGGCCCGCCCGGGGTGGCGGACCACCAGCTCCTCGACGGCGAGGGCGGTGCCCCGAGGGGCGGGCGCGGTGCCCGGCGCCGGCAGCGGCGTCTGCAGCACCTCGAAGATCTCCTCCGCGGCCGCGAGCCCCTCGGCCGCGGCGTGGTACTGCGCGCCCACCTGCCGCAGCGGCAGATACGCCTCGGGCGCCAGGACCAGCACCATCAGCCCGGTATAGAGGTCGAGTTCGCCGTGCACCAGCCGCATCCCGATACCGACCGCGACCAGCGCGACCGAGATGGTGGCGAGGAGCTCCAGCGCGAAGGAGGAGAGGAAGGCGATCCGCAGGGTGCGCAGGGTCGCGCGGCGGTACTCGCTGGTGATGGTGCGGATGGCGGTGGCCTGGGCCTTGGCCCGGCCGAAGACCTTGAGGGTGGGCAGGCCCTCGACGACGTCGAGGAAGTGCCCGGACAGCCGGGCGAGCAGCCGCCACTGGCGGTCCATCCGGGCTTGGGTGGCCCAGCCGATCAGGACCATGAACAGCGGGATCAGCGGCAGGGTGAGGACGATCGTCAGCGCCGAGATCCAGTCGCCGGTGACGATCCGGGCGAGCACCGCGACGGGGACGACGACCGCCAGCCCCAGCTGCGGCAGATAGCGCGCGAAGTAGTCGTCCAGGGCGTCGATGCCACGGGTGGCGAGGGTGGTGAGCTCGCCGGTGCGCAGCTGGGCGGCGCCGGCCCGGGACGGGGTGGAGGCGCCGGGCCCCAGCCGCGCCGCCCGCTCGACCAGCCGCATCCGCAGTTCGGACTTCACGGCCGCGCCGGCGCGGTGCGCGGCCAGCTCGGTGAGCCAGGAGATCAGGCCGCGCCCGACGGAGACCGCGGCCAGCAGCGCCAGAGGTGTGGTCAGGCCGCCGAGATCGAGGTCGTGCTGGAAGGCACCGACCACGATCTCGGCGATCAGCATCGCCTGGCCGACGACCAGGCCCGCTCCGGCCAGCCCGAGTACCACCACCGCGACAAGGAAGCCGCGGGTGGCGCGGGCGTATCGGAGCAGACGCGGGTCGACGGGTTTCACGTGAAACATTCCATCCTGCTGAGGCCGCCCCGAGGGGCGGTGGCTCAGCTAGTGGGCATCGGCGATGTGCTGGGTACCGATTCGCTTGCGGAACACCCAGTACGTCCACCCCTGGTAGAGCATCACGAGGGGCGCGGCGATCACCGCACACCAGGTCAGGATCTTCAGGGTGTAGGGACTGGACGAGGCACTGCTGACCGTGAGGCTCCAGCTCTCGTTCAGCGACGAGGGCATGACGTTCGGGAAGAGCGTCAGGAAGAGCATCGCGACCGCCGCCGCGATGGTGACGCCGGAGAAGGCGAACGCCCAGCCCTCGCGCCCGAGCTTGTTGGCCCCGAGCGCCGCGACCAGGGCGACCACCGCGACGATCATCGCGATCAGGCTGCTGCCATCGCCCTTGTCGGCCTGGGTCCAGCCCAGGAAGCCGACCGCGAGCACCGCGGTGACCAGTCCGAGGACGGTCGCCGTCCGCCGCGCCCGCTCCCGGATGTCACCGACCGTCTTGAGCGAGGCGAACACCGCGCCGTGAAAGGTGAACAGCGACAGCGTGACCAGGCCGCCGAGGATCGCATACGGGTTGAGCAGGTCGAGCAGGCTTCCGACGTACTCCTTGTGCGCATCGATCTTCACGCCGCGCACGATGTTGCCGAACGCGACACCCCACAGCACCGCGGGCAGCAGCGAGGTCCAGAAGATCGCCTGCTCCCAGTTGCGCTGCCAGCGCTCCTCGTTCCGCTTGGCGCGGTACTCGAAGGCGACCCCGCGCACGATCAGGCAGACGAGGATGACCAGCAGCGGGAGGTAGAAGCCGGAGAACAGAGTGGCGTACCACTCGGGGAAGGCGGCGAAGGTCGCACCGGCCGCGGAGAGCAGCCAGACCTCGTTGCCGTCCCAGACCGGCCCGATGGTGTTGATCAGTACGCGCTTCTCGCGGCGGTCGCGGGCGAGGAGCTTGGTCAGGACGCCGATCCCGAAGTCGAACCCTTCGAGGAAGAAGTACCCGGTCCACAGGAAGGCGATAAGGACGAACCAGACGTCGTGGAGTTGCACAGTCGCCTCCTAGTACGAGAAGGCCATCGGCCGGTCGGCGTCGGTGCTGTCGCCGCCGATCTTGGTGGGCGGGTTGAGGTCGGAGTCGGTGAGCTCCTGGGGTCCGGCCTTCACGTACTTCACCAGCAGCTTGACCTCGACCACGGCGAGGATCGCGTAGAGCGTGGTGAAGACGATCATCGAGGTGAGCACCTCGCCCTGCGAGACGCCCGGGGAGACCGCGTCCGAGGTGCGCAGCACGCCGTAGACGACCCAGGGCTGGCGACCCATCTCGGTGAAGATCCAGCCCCACGAGTTGGCTATCAGCGGGAAGCCGAGGGTGACGAAGGCGAGCGACCAGTAGGCCCTGCTCAGCCGGGCACCGAGCACCTTGTTCTTGGTGAGCGCGAGCCGCGGTGGCTCCTCGTCTCCCGTGCGCAGCCCCGGCGCCAGCCAGAACTTCTTACGGGTGAGCCAGAGCCCGGCGAGCCCGATGGCGAACGACGACATACCGAAGCCGATCATCCAGCGGAAGCCCCAGTAGGCGACCGGGATGTTGGGCCGGTAGTCACCGGGCCCGAACTTCTGCTGCTCGGCCCTGTTGACGTCGTTGATGCCCGGGACCGGCGAGGAGAAGTCGTTGTGCGCGAGGAAGGACAGCAGGCCGGGCACCTCGATGGCGACCTTGTTGTGGCCCTTGTCGACGTCGCCGTAGGCGAAGACCGAGAACGGCGCCGGCTTCTCCGTTTCCCACAGCGCCTCGGCGGCGGCCATCTTCATCGGCTGCTGCTTGAACATCACCTTGCCCAGCTCGTCACCGCTGATCGCGGTGAGGATGCCGGCTATGACGAGGGTGATCAGCCCGAGCCGCAGCGATGTCCGCATGACCTTGATGTGCTTCTTGCGCATCAGGTGGAATGCGGAGATGCCGACCATGAACGCGGCGCCGGTCAGGAAGGCCGCGGTCAGCGTGTGGAAGACGACGACCAGGGTGGTGTCCTGGGTCAGCACCTTCCAGAAGTCGGTCAGCTCGGCGCGCCCGTTGGCGGCGTTGTACTTGTAGCCGACCGGATGCTGCATCCAGGAGTTCGCGGCCAGGATGAAGTACGCCGACAGGATCGTGCCGATCGAGACCATCCACATGCAGAAGCAGTGGATCTTCTTCGGCAGCTTGTCCCAGCCGAAGATCCACAGCCCGATGAAGGTGGACTCGAAGAAGAACGCGATGAGCGCCTCGAAGGCCAGTGGGGCACCGAAGACGTCGCCGACGAACCGCGAGTAGTCGGACCAGTTCATACCGAACTGGAACTCCTGGACGATGCCGGTGACGACACCCATCGCGATATTGATCAGAAACAGCTTGCCCCAGAACTTCGTGGCCTTGAGGTACTTCTCCTTGCCCGTTCGTACCCATGCGGTCTCAAGTCCGGCCACCAGAGCGGCGAGGGAGATCGTCAAGGGGACGAACAGGAAGTGGTAGACGGTCGTGATGCCGAATTGCCACCGCGCCAGTGTCTCTGGCGCCAACGCCAGTTCCACGCCTTGCTCTCCTTACGTCGCCATTACCCCAGGGGGCAATGTCCCTTTTGCGTCACATAAAGCGGTACATACCGGGACGGGCTTGTGAACGCGTTCACATTCACAAGCAATTATCTCCCATGGCCGAATCGCCGTGCCTATGGGGGGTACGTGACCGCGGTCACGCTCGATTCCATGGCGTATGAACGCTTCCACCGAGCCCGCCGGGCGCGCCCGCGCACCCTCTTCCGCAGAGCTTCAACATATTGTTGAATTCGTGGCCATGAAGATCCGTATCACCTGGCCCGCAGGGCACTTGACCGCCACCCTCGACGACACCCCGACCGCCGCGGCACTCGTCGCCGCACTGCCGGTCGACTCCACCGCCCACACCTGGGGCGAGGAGGTCTACTTCGACACCGGGCTCACCCCCGCGCTGGAGGCCGACGCCCGCCAGGTCGTCGAGCCCGGCACGGTCGCCTTCTGGCCGCCGGGCAACGCCCTCGCACTGCCCTACGGCCCCACGCCGATATCCGAGGGGGACAAACCGCGCCTCGCCTCCCCCTGCAATGTGCTGGGCCGTATCGACGGCGACCCCCGCGCACTGGCCACCGTCCGCAGCGGCGACCCCATCCACGTGCAAAAAGCCTGAGGCCGCAGGTCACCGGACCCACGGCCTCCCGAAAAGCGCTACAACGACTTACAGCGCCTTGCGAAACTCCTCCGCGGCCTGCAGGAACAGGTCCATCGCCGGCTTCTCCCCGATCGTGACCCGCACACCCTCGCCGGGGAACGGGCGCACGACCACTCCGGCCCGCTCACAGGCCGCCGCGAAGTCGGTCGTACGGTCCCCCAGCCGCAGCCAGACGAAGTTGGCCTGCGTCTCGGGGACCGTCCAGCCCTGCCCGAGCAGCCCGTCGACCACCCGCGCGCGGTCGGCGACCAGGGCATCGACCCGCTCCATCAGGGCCTGCTCGCTGCGCAGCGACGCCACCGCCGCCTCCTGCGCGAGCTGGCTCACCCCGAACGGCACCGCCGTCTTGCGCAGCGCGGCGGCCACCGGCTCGTGCGCCACCGCGAAGCCGACCCGCAGCCCCGCCAGGCCGTACGCCTTGGAGAAGGTGCGCAGCACACAGACGTTGGGGCGGTCGCGGTAGAGGTCGATACCGTCCGGCACCTCGGCGTCGCGGATGAACTCGCGGTACGCCTCGTCCAGCACCACCAGCACATCGCTCGGCACCCGGTCCAGGAAGGACTCCAGCTCGGCACGGCGCACGACGGTGCCCGTGGGGTTGTTGGGGTTGCAGACGAAGATCAGCCGGGTCCGGTCGGTGATCGCCGCGAGCATCGCGTCCAGGTCGTGCACCTCGCCGGAGGTCAGCGGGACCTGCACCGAGGTGGCACCGGAGACCTGCGTGACGATCGGGTACGCCTCGAACGACCGCCAGGCGTAGATCACTTCATCGCCGGGCCCGGCCGTCGCCTGGACCAGCTGCTGGGCCACGCCCACCGATCCGGTCCCGGTCGCCAGATGCTCCACCGGCACCGAGAACCGCTCGGACAGCTCCGCCATCAGGCCCGTGCAGGCCATGTCCGGGTAGCGGTTGAAGGAACCGGCGGCGGTCACCGCCTGCTCCAGGACGCCCGGCAGCGGCGGATAGGGGTTCTCGTTGGAGGACAGCTTGTACGCCACCGGGCCACCGGTCGCCGCCGGCCGGCCCGGCTTGTAGGTGGGGATACCGTCCAGCGCAGCGCGCAGCTTCGGGGTCTTCTCGCTCACCGCAGGTCCTCCTCGACCGTCCCGCTCCTCTTCAATACTGCACACCTTATGAGGATTGGCCCGTTCGACGTCAGCCCCAACCGTGGCCGGATCGCCGCCCGCCCCCGGCCCGGCCGCTCGGCGCGACCCCGCGCACGACCTCGGGGGCGCGCTCCCCGAACGACCGCGCGCCGGTGGCTCGCGCCGTGGCGCGCATCCCTCGTCAAGGTGACTTGAGACCTCTTCGAGACCTGAACCGATCGCCAGGCAAGGGCGTCAGATCTCCCCTCGAATGACCGTCGATGGCACCAACTTCCTTTGTTTTATAGGTAGTTGACAGTTCATCACCATGCAGAAACGTGCCTTTCCAGCGCCTTCGTTCGAGCCCCGCGATTGGCCCTATCGAGCCCTACTATCGGCTCGCCATGACAGCAGCAGGGAAGCACCAGGTGAGCCGGTCGACCGGTCGCCGGCTGGGGCGGGCGGGCATCCGGGACGTGGCCGCCGCAGCCGGTGTGTCGATCACGACCGTCTCCGACGCGCTCAACGGCAAGGGCCGGCTTCCGGATGCCACCCGTAGCCACGTCCGCGAGGTGGCCGACCGGCTGGGCTACCGCCCGTCCGCAGCCGCCCGCACGCTCCGTACCGGCAAGTCAGGGCTCCTCGGCCTCACCGTCACCACGTACGGGGATGAACCTTTCACCTTCACCGAATTCGCGTACTTCGCGGAGATGGCCAGAGCCGCCACCTCCGCGGCCCTGGCCCGCGGATACGCGCTGGTCATCCTCCCCGCGACCTCCCGCCACGACGTGTGGTCGAACGTCGCCCTGGACGGCACGGTCGTCATCGACCCCGCCGACGGGGACCCCGTCGTCACCGAACTCGTCCGGCACGGCATCCCGGTCGTCTCCGACGGCCGACCCGGCGGCACCCTGCCGGTCACCGGCTGGGTCGACAACGATCACGAGGCCGCCGTCCTCGGGCTGCTCGACCATCTCGCCGACGCCGGCGCCCGCCGCATCGGCCTGCTCACGGGCACCACCACCGACACCTACACCCGGCTGTCGACGACCGCCTATCTGAGCTGGTGCGAGCGTGTCGGCCAGGACCCGGTCTACGAGTCCTACCCGGCGCACGACCCGTGCGCGGGCGCCGTCGCCGCCGACCGGCTGCTGGCCCGCCCGGACCGGCCGGACGCCGTCTACGGGCTCTTCGACCCCAACGGCACCGACCTGCTCGCCGCGGCCCGGCGCTACGGCCTGCGGGTGCCGGAGGACCTGCTGCTGGTCTGCTGCAGCGAGTCCACCGTCTACGCCACCACCGAGCCGCCCATCACCACCCTGTCCCTCAAGCCGCGCCGCATCGGCACCGCCGTCGTCCAGATCCTCATCGACGCCATCGAGGGACTCGACAACGGGCGGCCCATCGAACAGGTGATACCGACCGATCTGATCGTGCGGACCTCGTCCCAGCGACGGTCCCCCAGGACGACGGTCAGCCCGCCGCGCAAACCCGCCGGCGACTGAACGTGCCGCCATATACGGACGAGCGGGCGTTCCGGCCAATACCGGGCGCCCTCGTCGGCCAGGAAAAAACTGGGCGATCATGGGAGAAATCAGCCGCGAATGCCGGGCTGCGCCGGATTGACCACCCCCGGGTGCGTCGCAACCCGCGATCGGCATTCCTATGATGGGCGGACGACACCGCGGACCGCCGTCGACCAGGCAAAGGTCCGAGAGGTGCACGGCGGCGCAACGGTGGAGGGGTCGATGACTCAGGGGGCCAGTCAGGGACCCATGGTGTGGACCATGGGGGGACAAACTCCGGAGTCCGCTCCGTTGCCCGGAATGCCCTCCGGCATGTCCGCCGGATCACCCGTCCCGCCTGCCGGTCCGCCGGCCGCGCCCCCCGCGGTGCCGCCCGCGGCCCAGCCGGTCGAGCTGCCCGAGGAGTACACCCCGACCGCGCGCGATCTGCCGGTCATCACCCCGGGCCGCACGGACACCCTCATCGACCACCCGGCCGTCGTCCCGGCGCCCGAGACGGCCGACGACGCCGACGCGCCCGAGGGCATGGGCCCCCTGTACGTCGTCGGCGATGTGCACGGCTACTACGACGAGCTGCGCGAGGCGCTGGCCGCCGAGGGCCTGATCGACGCCGACGGCAACTGGGCGGCCGGCAACGCCCGGCTCTGGTTCCTCGGCGACTTCACCGACCGCGGCCCGGACGGCATCGGCGTGATCGACCTGGTCATGCAGCTCTCCGCCCAGGCCGCGGCGGCCGGCGGCTACTGCAAGGCCCTGATGGGCAACCACGAGCTCCTGCTGCTCGGCGCCAAGCGGTTCGGCGACACACCCGTCCAGTCCGGCGCCGGCACCGCCTCCTTCCAGGCGGCCTGGCTCCTGAACGGCGGCCAGAAGACCGATATGGACCGGCTGCAGGACCACCACCTCCAGTGGATGGCCCGGCTGGACGCCGTGATGGAGGAGGACGGGCATCTGCTCGTGCACTCCGACACCACCGCCTACCTCGACTACGGCGACTCCATCGAGGCCGTCAACGACAACGTCCACGACGTGCTCACCCGCAGCGAGGCCGACGAAGTCTGGGACCTGTTCCGCAAGTTCACCAAGCGCTTCGCCTTCCGCGACGAGTCCGGCTCGCAGGCCGTACGCGAACTCCTGGACGCCTACGGCGGCGACCGCGTCGTCCACGGCCACAGCCCGATCCCGTACCTGCTGGGCGAGGTCGGCACGGAGGACGGCGAGAACGACGGCATCGCCGTCGACGGTCCGCATGTCTACGCCGACGGTCTGGCGATCGCCATGGACGGCGGCATCACGATGGCCGGAAAGCTGCTGGTCGTTCAACTTCCGCTGACTGGCTGAGCGTTCCGGGGGCAGGTGTACGTCAGGTCTGGCGGCTGGTCGGCCGGGTCGGAATCGGGGGGCGGCACAGGCGGAATCCGGTCGGGGCATTACTCAAATTCCGCAAACTCTCTGTCACCCCATGCCGGAGTCGCTCTACCATCGGGCTATCCGTAGCAGGCTCTCCTCCGTTTCCGCCCACTGCCCGGCCAACGCCGGCCGTACGGCCCTACGGAGCATCGGGGGATGCACATGAACAGCGCTCCGCACCTGCTGAACGAGGATCGCGCGGAATTCACGCGGCTCCTCGATGAGGCGCTGCGTACCGCCCCATACCGCCCGGACGACCCCACCGCCGCCGCGGGAAAGCACCTGAACACCGAGCAGTTGCGCACGATGGCGATCAGCGCGACCACCGCCATCGCCGCCTGCGCAACGGCCGAATACCAGCGCTATGTACAGCTCCGAGCCGAGTTGCGCGCGCCGGCGCACTCCACGTCCGGCGCCGGCGTGAGCGGCGAGGAGCTGGGTGAGGCCGCCGACGGGGGGCTTGGACTGGCCACCGCCACGGCCATGGGAGAGGCCGAAACCACCGGCGCCGGGCTGGCCGCGATGATCACCGTCCTCGCCCCGGTCCTCGCGGGCATCGCCGCGGTCCTCTTCCTCCTCATCGGCTACGTCCTGCGCACCATCAGCCCCGACAAGTCCCTCGCGGAGCCGCTGATCAGCGTCGGCTGGATCTTCGCCGCGCTGGCCGCCGCCGGGAGCCTCGTCGCGATGGGCGGCCTGCTCGTCACGGCGCTGCGCAACGGCCCGTCCGCCCGGTCCACCAGAACCGACGGGCTGGACGAGGCGCTGGACGACGCCCGCGAAGCGTGGCGGCGCGCCCTCCTGGAGCGCGGTCTGCTGCCCTTTCTCCGTGAGGCGCTGGCCGATCCGGCGGCCACCCCGGACGACGACCCGGTCCGCTATGTCCCGCGCCGCACCGCGGCCCCCGAGAGCCGCATACCCACCCTCGGCTACACCCGCCCCGAATTCTCCAGCCCCGACAGCGGCTCGCCGGGCTCCCGCCCCCGCTACTCCAGCCCGGACTTCACCAGCCCGGATTACGGCGGACCGGATCACACTCCGGGCTAGGTGTGCTGTCCCGGGACAGCACACCTAGGGCCTGTCCGATGGGTCGGGTTCACGTCACCGGGCCGGACGAGTGCCGCGGCTCAGGCAGGGCTGTGAGCGCAGGGCCGCCAGCCTGTGGTGATCATCGGGCGCGGCCAGGCTCTCGACTACGGCAAGGAGCGACAGGAGCTGCACGGGGCGTCCCTCCGATGCTGCCGCTTCCAGCTTGTGATGGCCGTCGAGCAGGAAGTGCGTCAGCCCCCAGTGCCCGTGATAGTCGGTCGAACGGAGGTCCATCGCGGGCTGGCACAGATCCAGCGTCGACACCGCCACTGCGGCCGGTACCGACCCCCGGCCCATCTGCTCGGCGTACTCCGCCACCCGTTCCGGTTCGTTCCAGGACGGCGGAACCATCGGCACGACGAACTCGTAGAAGTGCGCCTCGTCATCGACCACGGTCTCGAACGTGCGGTAGTACGGCGTGCGCGGGTGCTCCGGAAGCCCCCAGAACGCGTCGACGCCCCAGGCGGCCACCTGTTCGCCGCTGAAGTAGTCACCCTCCTGGCCCGGAGTGACCAGCCGTGGCTCGACCCGGAGCAGCAAAGGGAGGTAGTCGCCCTCCGGCAGCAAGGAGCCGAACGCATCGAGAACGCCGTCGTCCAGGTCGGACAGCTGGCCGGCCAGACGCGCCTGCATGCTCTCCAACGACATCGTCTGGTTGGCGCCCTCAAGGCGCTGGAACAGGAACTTCCTGCGGCGCCGACCCGGTCACCGGCGCAGCGGAAGGTGAGCTATCTCTTTGCCGCTTTCAGGAGCTGGGCAACCGTGGCTTCAGTCGTCCGATTGATCTGGTACATTCCGCACGAATCATCCTCCGGCGGACTCTGAATTCCTTCCGGATCACGGGAGATACCTACGCTCATAACGGGAAAGGTGTCACCCTTGGCGAATGACACTCCCTCGCGCCACCGCGGAAGCACCCACCAGGCGTTGACATAGTTGGCGCTATGCGTCAGGTTCAGCATTTCGCTGCTGTGATAAATCTCGGCATGATAGCGGAAGAACTCGTCACCCGGCGGCGCGAGCCAACCGGGGGCGTCCCGGATGTGCCGTTGGTCTTTGGATCTCGCATCCCAGGAGACTTCGAGGGAATTGAGGTAGTCGCTCGCCGGCCTGCATTTGTCACCCCTGACGAAGCCGAGATACGTGAAGACCGCGACGCGCCCGAGTCCCGACCGCAGCGGCACATCGATGATCGCCTCCGAGGACCTCTCGGACCCCGGGAGAGCCCAGGAACCGGGGATCAAGATGTGCCCGACACCCAGCATATGAGAGGGGAAGAACGTCACATGCCTCAGCGCCTGGGTAGCTCCCGGTGCCCCCAGTTCGCGCTTCCACTCGCTCATCCCGCTACCTCTGGGATTGAATTTGGTCGCATACCCATGAGCCGCCCAGGACGAACCCACGACAAAAGTGCTCGCCAATCCGGGGTTGCTGATTTTGAAATGCACCGGAACGTGCAGCAAGGACCCGTCCGCACTCACCGTGGGTTCACCGAACACGACGCTGAACGGAATTTTCGTGGGACTGGTGTACGGGACGTAGATCTGCGAATAGCCGACGCTCACGAGCCCGATGGCTCCGGATACCACCACACTCATCGCGACGCCTTTGGGGTGCGGAATCCCCCGCCACACCTTCTGCCGGGTCAGCGTCCACAGCGCCCAGATCACCCAGAGCGCCAGGCCGACCCACAGCAGGAGAAAGGGGGTGTAGTCCCCGCCCTGGAACTGGACGATCAGGAACGCCACATTGGTGACCGTGACGGTGCCCACCCCCAAGAGGACCGCCACACCTGAGTACCGCAGCGCCCTTTTCCCCCAGTAGTCGCACAGCGCAAGGACCGCGACCACTTCCGCCAGCGCCGCAGCGAGGAAGAGGACCCCCACGATGCGCCCGCCGTACGCCAGCGCGCCGAACGCGTCCTTCGCCCCCACGTGGAACAAAACCGCGGCGGATGCGAGAAGTCCCAGGGCCATCCCCACGCCCGCAGCACGCCGTCGCCACGGGCGGTCGGGCCAACACGTCCGGTCCGCCAACCAGTTGACGCATACCGGATCGTCGAGATCGATGTCCGGAGGCAGGCCGGCCCGGCGGAGAAGTCTTCTCAGGCCGCGCGGCGACCAGACCCGGCCGATGACTTCACCCCGGACGCGCACGGCCCGTAAGCCCCGGCCGTCCGGGGCCTCCACGACGACAAGAGGCTGGTTGCTCACGACCAAAGAGTGACCGCTCCGCTACGGCCATGGCGGCAATGACACACACGCACCCTGGTGGCCCCGCCCTGTCGGCTCTTGAGCGCACCGTAACGGCGGGGCCCCAACTGGGCCTCCGCCGTTACCCGCAGGCGCGGAAGTCAGTCCGCCAGCGGCAGATACACGCGGTTGCCCGCAGCCGCGAACTCCTTGGACTTCTCCAGCATCCCCGCCTCGATCTCCTCCGGCGTCGCATCCGCGTCGCCGCCGAACTGCTCGGTGATGCTTCTGCTGATCTTCATCGAGCAGAACTTCGGGCCGCACATCGAGCAGAAGTGGGCCGTCTTCGCCGGCTCCGCGGGCAGCGTCGCGTCGTGGAACGCGCGTGCCGTGTCCGGGTCGAGGGCCAGGTTGAACTGGTCCTCCCAGCGGAACTCGAAGCGGGCGTCGGAGAGCGCGTCATCCCAATCCTGGGCTCCCGGGTGGCCCTTGGCCAGGTCCGCCGCATGGGCCGCGATCTTGTACGTGATGACGCCGGTCTTGACGTCGTCGCGGTCGGGCAGGCCCAGGTGCTCCTTGGGCGTGACGTAGCAGAGCATCGCGGTGCCCCACCAGGCGATCATCGCCGCGCCGATGCCGGACGTGATGTGGTCGTAGGCGGGCGCGATGTCGGTGGTCAGCGGGCCGAGCGTGTAGAACGGCGCCTCTTCGCAGATTTCCTGCTGGAGGTCGATGTTCTCCTTGATCTTGTGCATCGGGACATGGCCCGGGCCCTCGATCATGGTCTGCACACCGTGCCGCTTGGCGATGGTGTTCAGTTCGCCGAGCGTCCGCAGCTCGGCGAACTGCGCCTCGTCGTTGGCGTCCGCGATCGAGCCGGGGCGCAGTCCGTCACCCAGCGAGTAGGTGACGTCGTACGAGGCGAGGATCTCGCAGAGCTCCTCGAAGTGCGTGTACAGGAACGACTCCTGGTGGTGCGCGAGGCACCAGGCGGCCATGATCGAGCCGCCTCGGGAGACGATGCCGGTCTTGCGGCGGGCCGTGAGCGGGACGTAGCGGAGCAGCACACCGGCATGCACCGTCATGTAGTCGACGCCCTGCTCGGCCTGCTCGATGACGGTGTCCTTGTAGATCTCCCAGGTCAGCTCCTCGGCCTTGCCGTCGACCTTCTCCAGCGCCTGGTAGAGGGGGACGGTGCCGATCGGGACGGGGGAGTTGCGCAGCACCCACTCGCGGGTGGTGTGGATGTTGCGTCCGGTGGACAGATCCATGACCGTGTCGGCGCCCCAGCGGGTCGCCCAGGTCATCTTCTCCACCTCCTCCTCGATGGAGGAGGTGACCGCCGAGTTGCCGATGTTGGCGTTCACCTTCACCAGGAAGTTCTTGCCGATGATCATCGGCTCGATTTCCGGGTGGTTGACGTTGGACGGCAGCACGGCACGGCCGGCCGCGATCTCGTCCCGTACGAACTCCGGCGTGACGTTCTCGCGGAGGGCGACGTACTCCATCTCCGCGGTGATCTCGCCGCGGCGGGCGTAGGCGAGCTGGGTGACCGCGGCGCCGTTGCGGCCCCGGCGCGGCTGGCGCGGGCGACCGGGGAAGACCGCGTCCAGGTTCTTCAGGCCACCGCGCGGTGAGGTGTGCTTGAGGCCGTCGTCCTCCGGCCGCATGGGGCGGCCCGCGTACTCCTCGGTGTCGCCGCGCGCGATGATCCAGTTCTCCCGCAGCGGCGCGAGGCCACGGCGGACATCGGTTTCGATGTTGGGGTCGGTGTACGGCCCGGACGTGTCGTAGAGCGTCACGTGCTTGCCGTTGGTGAGGTGCACCCGCCGGACCGGGACCCGAAGATCCGGTCGCGATCCGGAGACATAGCCCTTGTGCCAGCCGATCTGCGGCTCACTGCCGGCACCGTTTTCGTTTTCGGGCGTGCGTGCATCCTGCAAGGTCATGAGACCCAACTCCCTACGCCGGCATTACCCGGTAACAGGTTCGGCGGTCGACGCAGCGGCTTCCGTCCATCGACGTTTCACGTGAAACATCACTGGGACGAAGGTCAGCGCCCTCTCAGCCCGGTGCTCCGAGCTCCCGCGATTGCAAAGGTGGCACCACGGTAGCGGCCGACGTAGCGGGGTGAACAGGGGGCCCCATGAGTTGTTGCAATGATCTGGGCGTGAGCCCACACGAACCACACCACCATCCGGCCGCGCACTCGCACAGCCATGGCCACGGCCCTGCCGCGCCCGTCTCGCGGCATCTGCGCAAGGTCATCGCGGCGGTGCTGATCCCGTTCGCCACCGCGGTCGCGGTCGGCCTGATCGTGCTCTGGCCGGGCGGCGCACCGGGGCACAAACCGTCCGGCGTCGGCTTCGACCAGCCCACCGAGCGGGCCAGAGTGATCAAGGTGGTGGAGGTGAACTGCGCGGATGTCCATGCCGAGCAGGCGCCTCAGCCACCGTCGCCGACGGGCCAGCCACCGGCCGGGGGAGCGGCATCGGACAAGCCCTGCCAGCAGGCGACCATCAAGGTCACCACGGGCGAGAACGCCGGGCGCACCTTCCAGACGGTGGTGACACCGGACGCTCTGCGGCATTACGCCACCGGGCAGGACGTGGTGGTGTCGTACTCCCCCAAGGCGCCCCGGGAACTGCAGTACTCGGTCACCGATGTCGACCGGTCTCTGCCGATGTGGGTACTGGCAGGGATCTTCGCCGTCGCCGTCGTGGTCGTCGGCCGGCTGCGCGGAGTACTCGCACTGGTCGCGCTGGCGGCCAGCTTCGTCGTGCTGACGCTGTTCATCCTCCCGGCGATCCTCCAGGGCTCCAATCCGCTGGTGGTGGCCGTGGTGGGAGGCTCCGCGATCATGCTGATCGCCCTCTATCTGTGCCATGGGCTCACCGCCCGTACCTCCGTGGCGGTACTCGGCACCCTCGCCTCGCTGCTGCTGATCGGGCTGCTCGGTTCGGTCTTCATCGGCTGGGCGCTGCTGACGGGCAATACGGACGACACGACCGCGCTGGTGCACGGGCTCTACCCGAACATCGAGATCCGCGGTCTGCTCCTGGCGGGGATCATCATCGGGTCGCTGGGCGTGCTCGACGATGTGACGGTGACCCAGACCGCAGCGGTGTGGGAGCTGAAGGAGGCGGACCCGACGGCGGGTTGGCGCAAGCTCTACGGCGCGGCGATGCGGATCGGCCGCGATCACATCGCGTCCGTCGTCAACACCCTCGTCCTTGCCTACGCGGGTGCCGCGCTGCCGTTGCTTTTGCTGTTCTCGATCGCACAGAGCAGTGTCGGTACGGTCACCACGAGCGAGGTGGTGGCGGAGGAGATCGTCCGCACGCTGGTCGGCAGCATCGGCCTGGTCGCCTCGGTCCCGCTGACGACGCTGCTGGCGGCGCTCGTCGTCTCGGCGGACCGCACGGGCGACGGCACCCGGGGCGCGCCGGGGCCGGCTGTTTCGGGGGCGGTGAGTTCGGTGGCAGGGGGCGCCGACGCTGCGTCGCGCGGCCGGTCCGGACGGCGCGGAGGGCACGGCAGACGACGCAAGCGGTAGCGGTTCGGGCATGCCGCGCACGAGCCCAGGAGGGCGCACGGGCAGGCGAATGGACCGGCGGACCCGGTGTGGCGCCGGTGCGGACGGGGGCGGGGCCAGGCTCAGCCGGCGGGCGCCTCCGTGAGGATCCGGTCCAGCACGGCCTCCAACGTGTCGCAGACCTCTTCCTTGCCGAGCGGCACAAGCCGGTCCGTACGGTCCAGGAAGGCGACCAGCGGCGCCGCGCTCACTCGGAACAGGGCGCGCTCGGCACCGACTTGGAGGCTGATGAAGACATCGCTGAGATGCTCGGGCGAGGCCGGTTCGATCCGCACATCACCCTCACCGGACGGCCGGCTCAGGCCGTCCAGCAGCAGCTCACGCCCGAAGGCCCAGGTGACGGGCGCATCACCGGGCAGGTCGAAGGTGAGGCGGACGGCGTAGGGATCGGCGCTGTCGAAGTCCAGCTCCACCGGAATCCGGAACGCGAGCTCATCGGAGACGACGAAGCTCATGATCACTTCTGCCTGAACTGTGTCGGTCATCAACCACTGCCCCGCACTTGATCGGAGATGGCCGGGAAACATCCCCCGTAGCCCTATTGCCGCCATCGTCGGCCACGGCCAGGCAGATCACAAGGAGTGAGTTTTCAGATACTGATAGAGAAGGCGAGTGTCGTTAGTGTCGTCTCCGCCATTTTTCGTAGTCGATCCGTAACGGACCGCAATCGGTGCAGTTCGTTGGCGGGAAGTGACACGGCCAACGACGCGGCGGCCGCGCCGACCTGGATGGGGATGGCCGAGCACACCGTGCCCAAGGCATATTCCTGGCGCTCGAAGGCCGCCTGACCGCGACGCACCGTATCCAAGCGCCGCAGCAATTCGCCCTCAGATCGCAGGGAAAAGGGCGTTATCGACTGGACGGGATGTCGTGACAGATGCTCCTTCCTCGATGCCTCGTCAAGCTGCGCGAGCAGACACTGCCCGATCGCATGAGCGT
Organism: Streptomyces sp. NPDC026575; assembly: GCF_055567415.1. Classification (NCBI taxonomy): domain Bacteria; kingdom Bacillati; phylum Actinomycetota; class Actinomycetes; order Kitasatosporales; family Streptomycetaceae; genus Streptomyces; species Streptomyces sp. NPDC026575. The sequence continues at coordinate 224,654 of NZ_JBVHQM010000002.1, read as the reverse complement.
GCGCGGTGGTACGAAAATCAACCCATTCCTCCACCGGCGGCCGATCCGGGTTGTCGGCGACCGCCACGACCTCTACTTCACCCTCCCGGTAGACGGCGAAGTAGACGGCGGCGCTCAACTTCCGGCCCGCCACGGCCAGCGCTTCGGAGATCTGGGCCCGCTGCCGGCACCTGGCCCCGACCTGACCGATGGCCTCCGCCGCCGCACCGATGACGAAGACGCCGTTCTCGCGCTGCAGATAGCCCTCGTGGGTCAGGGTCCGCAACAGGTGGTAGGTCGTCGGCAGCGGCAGTCCGGTTTCTCTGGCGAGTTGTTTGGCCGGCGCTCCATCGGCGTGCGCGGCCACCGCCTCCAGCAGCCGGAGCGCTCGTTGCACCGACCCGATCAAGGTGGGGTGTGAAGCGGATTCGCCGTTCACCACTGCCAACGCCAACCCCCAGATCCGCTCGCCGTGGGGCACGGGGACCCCGGTCGCGGGACCCGCTCCCACGACCGCGCGCGTCTCCCAGGCTTGCGCGACGACGCCGGCCCAGTCGCGCCTCACTCGGTATTTTCCGGAACGTCACCATCCGGAAGACGCCTGCGATCCGCACTCTAACTCCGCCGATCGGAGCAGTAGGCCGAAAGGCAGCGGAGTTAACCCGCCTGGCGCACTAGTTGGCTTGAGGAGGCGGGGTCGGACCGACATCTGACGTGGTGGGGCCGCCGTTGAACGGGGTGGGGCAGAGTTGGACGGTGTGCGTCGGATGGTGCGCCGGGTGGCATCTCGACACGGGCGGGTGTGCCCGTACGCGGTCGTCCGGTCGGAGTGGGAGGGCTTACCAGTCGCTCTTCGACGAGGACGACGACGAGCCGCTGACCCTGCGCACGAGATAGACGACCCCGGCGATGAGCGCCGCCGCGATAAGGAGCTTGAACAGCACGCCGATCAGGAAGCCGAGCGCCGAGGTGATGAATCCTCCGAAGACCACGATCAGGACGACGGGCACCACGACCCAGGTGACCCACCACGGAAGCCCTGCGAATATCCCCTTACCAGCCACTGCTCTGCCCTGCTTTCTGTCTGTAACGGTGTCTGTACCGCGCTATCTGTCCATCGCACTGTCTGTGCGCCGATGGCACCGTCCGCGCGCCGGGCCGCTGCCCGGCCGCCTCCGGCTCTCCCATCACCAACGATGCTAGGGCGCGGAACACAGCCGTGGGGGCTTCGCAGCCCCGGCACTCCCCTGAACCTTCCCCTACGGGTCGCGGGCCTCCACCCTTAGCTCTCAGGAGGAGAGAAGACCACCATCACCCTGAGATCCTCGCTGATGTGGTGGAACTTGTGGGGAACCCCGGCCGGCACATAGACCACGCTTCCGCGCGCCACCGGCTCCGTCTCCGCCCCGACCGTGATCGCCCCCCGGCCGCTGACCACGAAGTACACCTCGTCCTGGGCGTGCGGCGCCTGCGGATCGACGCTGCCGGCGTCCAGCGCGTACAGCCCGACCGACATGTTGCGTTCCCTGATGAACTGCAGGTACGCGCCGTCGTTGGCGGCCCGCTCCGCTTCCAGTTCATCCAGCCTGAAGGCCTTCATGCCGTTCGCACCCCTTGATGGTTCACACTCGTCTGCGACGATCTCACCATGAAGCATTTTCTGGTCAAGACGATCGCCAACGCCGCGGCGCTTGCCGTGGCCATCTGGCTGCTCAAGGACATCACGCTCACCGGCGAGAACACCGGCCGCCAGGTGCTGACCCTGATCCTCGTCGCGCTGATCTTCGGGCTGGTCAACTTCCTCGTCAAGCCCGTGGTGAAGCTGCTGTCCTTCCCCCTGTTCATCCTCACGCTCGGCCTGATCACGCTGGTCGTGAACGCGCTGATGCTGCTGCTGACATCCTGGCTCGCCGGCAAGGTCGACCTCGCCTTCCATGTGAACGGCTTCTGGACGGCGCTGCTCGGCGGCGTGATCATCTCCATCGTCTCCTGGGCGATGCATGTGATCCTTCCCGACGAGGACTGATCCTTGACCGCTGCGTTCCGCATCTGCTTCGTCTGCACGGGCAACATCTGCCGTTCGCCGATGGCGGAGTCCGTCTTCCGCGCCCGCCTCGCGGAGGACGGGCTCGACGCCCTGGTAGAGGTGGACAGCGCCGGCACCGGTGGCTGGCACGAGGGCGACGGAGCCGACCCGCGCACGGTCGCCGTGCTGCGCGCGGGCGGCTACCCGTCCGCCCACACCGCCCGGCAGTTCCGCGCCTCCTGGTTCGACCGCCTCGACCTGGTCATCGCGCTCGACTCCGGGCATCTGCGCGAGCTGCGACGGCTGGCCCCCACGCCCGAGGCCGCCGCCAAGGTCCGCCTGCTGCGCTCCTACGCGGAAGGCGCGGCGGCTGATCTCGACGTACCCGATCCGTACTACGGCGGTTTCGCGGACTTCGAGGAGTGCCTGGAGATGGTCGAGACGGCGAGCGAGGGCCTGCTGGCAGCGGTCCGCATCGCGGTCACGGCCCGCTCCGTCGTCCCGGCCCGCGCCTCGGGGCACGACGACCGAAGCCCGGCGCAGGTCCCGCACCACCCGCAAGAGAAGGAGGGCCGATGACGGGCGACGGCACCCGCGTCGTACGAGCCGGGCTTCCGGAGCCGGAGCCCTTCGAGCCGGCCCTCCCCGGTCCGGTCTTCGCGGCCCACTTCCACCTGCCCGGCGACGCCGTCGGCCCCTACACATACGGACGGGACGCCAATCCGACGTGGACCGGCCTGGAGAAGGCCATCGGGGCGCTGGAATCGCCGGACACGAGCGCCCACACCGTCGCCTTCGCGTCCGGCATGGCGGCGATCAGCGCCGTCCTCTTCTCCCAGCTGCGCTCCGGCGACGCCGTGGTCCTGCCCAGCGACGGCTACCAGCTGCTGCCGGCCGTCCGCACCCGCCTGGAGAGCTACGGCATCGAGGTCCGTACGGCCCCCACCGCAGACGACGCACAGCTCGACGTGCTGGACGGTGCCCGGCTGCTGTGGATCGAGACGCCCTCCAACCCCGGGCTCGACGTCTGCGACATCCGGCGGCTGGCCGACGCGGCACACCGGCAGGGCGCCCTCGTCGCCGTCGACAACACCCTCGCCACCCCCCTCGGCCAGCGCCCGCTGGACCTCGGTGCGGACTTCTCGGTCGCCAGCGGCACCAAGGCGCTGACCGGCCATGGCGATGTCCTGCTGGGGTACGCCAGCACCCGCGATGCCGCGCTGGCCGAGTCCGTACGGCTGTGGCGCAAGACCGTGGGCGCGATCCCGGGCCCCATGGAGAGCTGGCTCGCACATCGCTCGCTCGCCACCCTCGCACTGCGCATCCGCCAGCAGTCCGCCGGTGCGCTGGCGCTTGCCACGGCGCTGGCCGACCGCCCCGAGGTCACCGGCCTGCGCCACCCCGGGCTGCCGTCCGACCCGTCCCACCGCCTCGCCACCCAGCAGATGCGCCCTGGCCGCTTCGGCTCCGTGGTCTCGTTCGTGCTGCCGGACAAGGCGTACGCGGAGCGGTTCCTGTCCGCGCTGGCCTTGGTCGACGATGCGACGAGCTTCGGGGGCGTACGGTCCAGCGCCGAGCGCCGCGCCCGCTGGGGCGGCGACGCCGTGCCCGAGGGCTTCATCCGCCTGTCGGTCGGCGTCGAGGAACCGGAGGACCTGGTCGCGGACGTCCTCCACGCCCTGGATGTCGCGGCGCGCGAGGCCGCACAGAGCTGACCGGACGTAATAGGCCGGCAGGGTATCCCCCCTCGTCACCCTGCCGGCCGCGGCTCCGCGTGGACCGAGTCCACGTGTTTCACGTGAAACCAGCTGTTTCACGTGAAACGAACCGCCGAGACAAGGCTAGTTGACTGAGCGTCAGTGTCCAATCACGCTAGCGACACAGCCCTATCGACAAATTTATAGTTGGCCCGCGACCAGGCTTCCGAGGGACGCAGGAGGTACGCGATGGATCTGGCTCTGCTGCGCACCTTCGTCACGGTGCACCGAGCCGGCTCCTTCACCCGTGCCGCGGCGTTACTCGGCCTCTCCCAACCCGCGGTGACCAGCCAGATCCGGGCGCTGGAACGCCAGTTGGGCCGCCCGCTCTTCCTGCGCTACGCCCGTGGCGTCACCCCCACCACCATCGGCGACGAACTCGCCCACAAAGTGGCGCCGCACCTGGACGCACTCACCGAGATCACCGAGACCGGCCTGGACCGGGACTCCGTCACCCGCACCCTCCATCTCGCCGGGCCCCCGGAGTTCCTCGCCGAGCGCGCGCTCCCCGCACTGACCCCCCTCATCGCCCAGGGCCTGTCCATACGCACCGCCTTCGGCGCCACCGACGAGCTGCTGACCGGCCTGGCCGCCGGCCACCACGATCTGACCGTCACCACCACCAGGCCGCGTGGCGGACTGCTCACCGCCACCCCGCTGTGCGACGAGGAGCACGTCCTGATCGCCGCACCGCGCTGGGCGGCCCAGTTGGGCGGCCCGGCCGTGCTGCAGGCCGGGGGCGTCCGCGTGCTGGACCCCGTACCGCTGGTAGAAGTCCATGAGAGCCTGCCGTTGATCGCCCGCTACTGGTCAGCGGTCTTCGACGCCAAGCCCGCAGCCTCCGCCGCCGTGATCGCGGCCGACCTCAGGGCGGTGCTGTCGTGCGTCACGGCCGGTGCGGGGCTGGCCGTCCTGCCCCGCTATCTGTGTGCCGAGGCGCTGGACTGCGGAGAGGTCGTCGCGCTGCTCGACCCGCCGGTCCCCCCGCTGCGCACCTACTTCCTCGCCGTACGGACCGGAACGCTCGGCCTGCCGCATATCGCACGGGCGCATGAGTCGCTGCTGCGGTCCGCCGTCGACTGGTGATGAAGGGGCAGGGGTTTCACCAGGCTGTGGTTGCGGCATCTGTCGACTATGACCGTACGGCCAGTCGTCAAACGCACCGCCCGCGCGATCCTGCTCGACGGCGCGGATCTTGTTCTGATCAAGCGCACCAAACCGGGCCGGGCCCCGTACTGGATCACCCCCGGCGGTGGGGTCGAGCCCGAGGACGCCACCGTCATCGACGCCCTCCACCGTGAACTGGACGAAGAGCTGGGCGCGAAGGTCAAGGACGTGGTGCCGGTCTTCGTTGACACCGTCGAGCACATCAGCGACGGCGGGGTGGACGGCGTGAAGGTGCAGCACTTCTTCGTGTGCCGGCTCGACTCGATGGACCCCGCACGCCGCCACGGCCCGGAGGTCGAGGAGCCCTGCGGGGACTACGAGATCGTGCGGGTGCCCTTCACCCGCGTCGGGATCGCCTCCGTCGAGGTCGTGCCGCTGTCGCTGCGGCACTACCTGGACGGCAACATCGAAGGCGTACGGGCGATGCACGCCCCCGACCTGGGCTGAGCCCGGACGGCCGCACCGCAGCACCCCGCGCCGCGGCAGTCGCGGCCGTCGCGTCAGCCCTCGCGCCGGTCGAACCACCCGCGGAATTCGGGTTCGTCCTCCGCGGGGCGGCGCGGCTGGGCGCGCGCCAGCACCCGCTCGACCCGGTCGAGGAACTCCGCGTTCAGCTCCTCCACGAAGTCCTCCCGGCCTTCGGCCCGCAGCGCGGCGCCCGTGTCCTCGTGCAGCCCGCCCCGAAGGTGCTCGTTCTTGCGCTCCGCGCGCCGGAACGGCGGCCGCTCGCCCGCCTCGGCCGCCGCGCCGAAGAAGTCGCCGCCCTTGCGCTTGAAGTCGTCCGTTCCCCAGGCCCGCGCCCCGCGCTGGTGCGCCGGGACCTTCTGCAGATGCGGAATGTGCTTGGCGCAGTGGATATACGCCTCTTCGACCTCGACCGTGACCCACAGCTGGGCGCGCCGGCCGGGCACCGGATCGACCGGAAGATCGGCGTGGTGCGCCCGCATCTCGTCGTCCATCACAACCCGCGCCCGGCCGTTGACGTGCAGCCCGATGCGGTCGCGGGTGAAGTCGACCATCAGCATGCCCAGGCGGGGGTTCTCCGAGATGTTGCCGATGGACGCCATGACACCGTTGCCGCGGTACTCCGGGTAGGCCAGCGTCCGTTCGTCGAGCACCCGGAGGAACCCGGGCGGGCCGGCGCGGAACGTCGCATCGCACTCGCCGTGCCGGTCGGCCGTGGACAGGAAGAACATCTCCTGCCGGGCCACGAACTCCTGCATACGGGCGTTGAGATGGTCCAGGACCTGGTCCTGGTAGAAGCGGTCGGCGCGCCGGGTCGTGCCGAGTCTCTGCTGCACCAAGTGCTCGCCGTCACTTCCGGGGCGCGCCTGCGCGCTCGTGCCCCGCCCCTCGCCTCTCGGCTCGTGTTCACCCTGTGCTGCCAAGACCTCAATCTCCTGCCGAGACCAGCTCTTCTATGGAGTCGTGCCGTATGCGGTCGGTCGGAATACCGACCCCCACCAAAGCGTCCACACCGCTGCGGATCAACCCGGGCGGCCCGGAAAGATAGGCGTCGTACTCCCGGAACGGTCCGTATTGCCGTACTGCGTCCGGAAGCTGACCGGTCTCGCTGCTGGTCCCGCCGCGGACCGCGGGCCCGGTGGCGACGACCGGACGGACCGAGAGCCAGGGGTGGGTCTGTTCGAGCTGCAGCATGGTGTCGAGGTCGTAGAGGTCGTGATCGCTGCGGGCACCGTAGAAGACCTCGACCGGACGCCGGACTCCGTGTTCGGCGACGTCCTGGACCAGGGCCTTGATGGGGGCGATGCCGGTGCCGCCGCCGACACACAGCAGGCCGTTGCGCGTGGAGTGGTCGACGGTCATCGAGCCGGCCGGGGCACCGAGCCGGATGACGTCGCCGGGCCGGGCGCGGTGGACCATGGCGTTGGAGACCCAGCCGGCCGGAACCGCCTTGACGTGGAACGAGAGCAGGCCGTCCGAGCGCGGCGCGGAGGCGAAGGAGTAGTGCCGCCAGACCCGCGGCCACCAGGGGGTTTCGACGCTGGTGTACTGCCCGGCGAGGAACGGGTAAGGCTGGTCGGGGCGGACCGTCACCACCGCGATCTCGGGCGTGCGCAGCTCGTGCGAGACGACCTCGGCCTGCCACCACGGGGGCGCCACGGCCTCGTCCTCGGCGGCGGCATCGATCATGATCTGCGAGATCGCGGTGTACGCGCGCACCCATGCGGCCTCGGTCTCCGCGTCCCAACTGGACGTCGCATAGCGCGAGAGCGCCTTGAGCAGGCATTCGCCGACCGCCGGGTAGTGGTCGGGCTGGGTGCCGTACTTGCGATGCCCGCGGCCGAGGTTCGACAGGTACGCGGTGAGCACCTCACCGTCGTCGACATGCTGGGCCGCGGTGAGCAGCGCCTTGAACAGCCGGTCGCGCTGGGTGTCCATCGAGGCAGGGAACAGCGCCCGGAGATCGGGGTGCTGGACGAAGAGCAGCGCGTAGAAGTACGAGGTGACCTTGTCCGCGACCGGCCCGATTTCGGCCATGGTGCGGCGGATGAGGATCGCGTCGGGCGAGGCGGGTGCCGCATCGGAGGCCGAGGCTTGCAGAGCGTCGAGGGAGGGCTCCGGGGCGGGGGCGGCGGGGCGCTGAGGGGTGAAGACGGAGGGGGCGGGGGCCTCGTTCTGCACGGCGGGGCCGGCGCCGGCGGGGGCTGCCGTGCGGCGTATCGACTCGTGGACGGGTTCGGGCTCGGGGCCCCGGGACGGCTCGCGTTGCTGGGCGGGCTCGGGCACAAGGTGCGGCGGGTCGAACGGGGACGGGGGAGCGCTGTAGCCGCGGCCCGCGGCGGCCTGCTCGGCATAGCGGGGTGCGGCGGGCCGGTGGCTCGTCTCGCGACGGGGCTGAGGGACCTGCTGCGGCTCCGCTTCGCGTTCCCGCGTGGCGGCGGTGCCTACCGGACGAATCGGGTTGACCGGTCTACTGGGTATCCGTTCCCGTTCGTTCCGTTCATCACGTTCGTCGTGCTCGTACCGCTCACGGAAGTCTCCGAGCTGACCGCGGTCGTCGCGTCCACCCGGGTCGTTCGCTCCGGCCCGGCCGTCCTGGCCCTGCCGGTCCTGGACGTTCTGTCGCTCCTGCTGTTCTCCGGAGGGCTTCTTCGCCGGCGGAGTGAACCAACCCCAATCGCCACTGTTGCCGCCAGAAGAGCCGCCATCGGCCGACGTGGTGGTCGGAGCGTCCATGGTCTGCCTCGCCTCGAACGTCTTTCGGTTGACTTAGCACTTCCGCGGATCGGAACTGCCCGGAATTCCCCCGTCCTGCCCCGGAATTCTTAATCGACTCAAGCGATTCCGGCAAGCCCCTCCAAAGCGGACAGACCCCACTCCCTTGCGACAATGCGGAGCAGACGCCGCGTCAGCAGCATGCCAGCCCCGCCCACCACAACGGACAAACAGTCGGAAGTCCGGTGCCACGGGCCGCTTCGTCGCTATGCTGACGAACTTTGCCCGCCCTTCGTGACCCGCGGAAGCCCTGACCCCCGCCAAGCCGGACTCGACCATACCGGCAGTAGTTGAAACCACAAGACCTGATCTTGGAACACTCCGAACGGGCCCTCTGATAACAGGGTTCCTCCCCACAGAGTGCATTTTCAGCGCACACAGTGGGCGAATCCCCGGCAGAAAACTCGGAATTACCGGGCAGTACGCACCAGTTCGTATGCCTCACGCAGATCGCGTCCCGCGTATGCATATAAGGCCAGGTCACTGACGTGGTGATCGGCATTCACGGCCACGGATCGGGGCACCGCGGCGAACAGTTCGGCATCCGACTTCGAGTCGCCGTACGCCACGCAGTCGGCCCGGGTCAGCCCGTACCTCACACAGAGTTCATCGGCGATCCGCACCTTCGCCGCCGGCGAGAGAATGCCGGTCGGATCCATCGGCTGCCGGATCGGGACAGCGGGCCAACGCGAGGCGTGTGCGCTATCGGCCCCCCAGCTCAGCAGCCGGTCCACGAAGAAGCTCGGTGAGAGGGAGATCACCGCGCATCGTTCGCCCCGTGCTCGGATATCCGCCCAGACCTCCTGAATTCCGGCCAGCCACGGCGCGCCGTCGAAGGCCGCGGCGACATGGAGTTCGGTCAGCTCGGCGGCCCAGAGGTCACACGCCCGCTGGGCATACTGCAGCGGCGTCAGCTCCCCCGCCACGAACCCGCGCTCCAGCTCGGCGATCTCCCGGTCCAACCCGAGCTGCCGGGAGATCTCGATGGCGGCCGCGGACCCGTGGAGCAGAGTTCCGTCCATGTCGAACAGATGCAGCGTCCCCATAGGGCGGAGCTTAGGGCCTGCGCATCCTGGCCCATCGGACGGGCCCTGACTGCTGTAGGGGAGAGGGGCCGGAGGGCGTACTCGGGTGCGCGTAGGCGCGGATACTCCCGGCGGCAGATGTACGGCGGGGCCGCGGACGCGACCGTGGACCGTATGCAGCAGCTACGCCGGCCCGCCCGCCGGGCCCTCCTCGTCCTCCACGTCGCCGTATCCGTCAGCTGGCTCGGGCTCACTCTCGGGCTGCTCACCCTCAGTGTCACCGGCTTCACCACCCACTCTCCCGAGATGGCGGCGGTCGCCTACCGGGCGATGAAGATCTTCAGTGACTGGCTGGTCCTCCCGATCGCCCTTGCCACGCTGGTCAGTGGACTGGTGCTGTCGATGGGCACCCCATGGGGACTGGCCAGGCACCGCTGGGTCCTCATCAAGTTCTGGCTGACGCTCGTCACCGTGCTGCTCACGGTCTTCTCCCTCAGCCCTGGCATCGACCGGCTGGCCGCCGAGGCGGCCGCGGGCAGCCCCACCCCCGACTTCCGTCTCGTCGTCGCACCGGCGGTCGCCACCGCCACCTACCTCTTCATCACCGCGATCTCCGTCCTCAAGCCCTGGGGGCTGACCAAGCGCGGCCGCCGACTGCGCGCGGTGCAGTCGACCGGGACCCGCACCCCTCAGGCGCGTGGGAGCGGCAAGGAGGGTGCGGGCGTCCGCTAGCGGACGGGGCGGGACCGTCGTCAGACGAGGTCGGCCTCCGCTATCGCCGTGGTGGCGATCTGGTGGTCCTGCTCGGGGGCGCCGCCGCCGACGCCGATCGCGCCGATCAGCCGGCCGTCCCTGTGCAGTGGCACGCCGCCCGCGAGGAAGAGCAGCGGCCGGTCCAGCGCCGTGGGCAGCGTGTGGAAGAGCCCGTCGGGTCGTACGAGATCGACGAGCTCGGCGGTCGGCGCGTCCAGCTGAAGAGCGGTGTAGGCCTTGCGGGTGCTGGTCTCCCCGGAGATCAGCACGGCCGTGTCGTCCCGCCGGAAGCCGAGCAGATGGCCACCCGCGTCGACAACGGTCACGCTGCCCCGGACCCCAAGGGCTTCGGCGGCCCGCACGGCGGCCTCGATGAGGGATTCGGCATCACGGGTCGTGAGGGGGCGGACAGCGGGGGCGGGCTCGACGGTGGAGGCGTGAGGGGTGGAGTCCTGGCCGGTGGAGGTGCTCATGAGGAGTGTCCTTGGGGGTGTGGTGCGGGTGGCGCTCGTGGCGCCGCTGGTGCTGGGGTTGGTGGGGCTGGGGTTGGCGTTGCCGGGGCGGCGAGAAGTGCCGGGGTATGGCTGCCGGCGCGGTGGCCGGAACCGTCAGCTCTGCGCGGCCGGTACTGGCCCGTCGGCGACCGTGCCGGGAAGCCCGGTGGCCACCACCTGGCCGCGGCCCGTCTGACGCCGCTCCAGGCCGGAGGCGAATATCGCCACCGCGAGCGCCGCGACGGTCATCAGCGCACCGACCCAGTTGGGGGCGGTGTAGCCGAGGCCGGCCGAGATGACGATCCCGCCGAGCCAGGCGGCCAGTGCGTTGCCGAAGTTGAAGGCCGCGATGTTGCCGGCCGAGGCCAGCGTGGGCGCCGCGGCCGCCTGGTCCATCACCCGCTTCTGCAGCGGCGGCACGGTCGCGAAGCCGAAGACGCCGATCAGCGCGATGGTGACCGTTGCGCCGATCTTGTTGTGCGCGGTGAAGTTGAAGGCAGCCAGCGAGAGCGCCAGACCGGTCAGCGACACATAGAGCATCGGCATCATGGCGCGGTCGGTGAAGCGGCCGGAGACCAGGTTTCCGCCGACCATGCCGAGGCCGAAGATGGCCGTCAGCCAGATGACGGAGGACGGTGCGAAGCCGGTGACCTCGGTCATCATCGAGGCGAGGTAGGTGACGGCCGCGAAGACACCGCCGAAGCCGAGGATCGTCATCAACATCGCGAGGCCGACCTGAGGGTTGCGGAAGACCGCCAGTTCGCTGCCTATGGGGGAGGCCGCTCGCGCCCGCTGCGCGGGAACGAGCTTGACGATGCCCAGCAGGCCGATCACACCGAGTGCGGTGATGGCGTAGAAGGTGGTGCGCCAGCCGAACTGCTGGCTGAGCATCGTGCCGGCCGGGACCCCCACGACGTTCGCGATGGTCAGACCGCTGAACATCAGCGAGATGGCGCTGGCGCGCTTCTGGGGCGCGACCAGGTCGGCGGCCACGAGCGCGCCGATGCCGAAGAACGCGCCATGCGTGAACGCGGAGACGATCCGCCCGGCGAGCATGATCCCGAAGTTGGGCGCGATGCCCGTGAGCAGATTGCCCACGATGAACAGGCCCATCAGCAGCATCAGCATCTGCTTGCGCGTGAAGCGCGTGCCGAGAGCGGTCATCAGCGGGGCACCTATGACCACGCCGAGGGCGTAGAGGGTGGTCGCGTATCCGGCGAGCGGGATGGAGACACCGAATCCGGCCGCCATGTCGGGCAGCAGGCCCATGACCGCGAACTCGGTCGTTCCGATCCCGAAGGCGCCGATGGCAAGCGCCAGGAGCGCGAGAGGCATGACGGATCCCTTCAGATCATTGCGTCCGTCCTTTACGAGCGTCCACAATAGTTGCAGACGCGGTTAATTGCAAGCGCTGGATATTTCGAAAGTGCTCTATCCTGATACGTGCGCCCCTTGAGGAGGTCTTCGATGACGCAGCAGACGCGGGAGCAGGCAGCAGCGCAGCAGCCGGCGACAGCCGAGCCCGGTTGCCCGCCGGCGTCGCCCCCCGGGCTCGCCCAGGGCTGGTGCGCGCTCTCCGCCCTGCACGGCCGGATCGAGTCGCACATCGAGCGCGCACTGCAGGCGCAGCACGACCTGAGCGTCCGCGAGTTCTCGGTTCTCAACGTGCTCAGCGAGCAGCACGACGGACCAGGCGGCCATCTGCGGATGCACCAGGTGGCGGACTCCGTCGTCCTCAGCCAGAGCGCGACCACCCGCCTGGTCACCCGGCTTGAGGAGCGGGGACTGCTCTCGCGCTTCCTGTGCCCCGACGACCGGCGCGGCATCTACACCAACGTCACGCCCGACGGGCTCGCGCTCCTGGTGGAGGCCCGGCCCACGCACGACGGCGCGCTGCGTGAGGCCCTCCACGACGCCGCTCGGCGTCCTGAGCTGGCGCCGCTGGTCACCGCCGTCGAGACACTCGCACCGGCAGCGGAGCGCTGACCGCAGGGCCGAGTACGGTCCGGTGGCCGGGTGCCCGGACCGGGCACCCGCCTGCCGCCCCGTAAGCGCGCGGCATAAGGTCGCGCCCATGAGCGACATCGAGATACGCCGCGCGACCGAAGCCGACCTGCCCGCCATCGTCGCGATGCTCGCCGACGACCCCCTGGGCGCCGCCCGCGAGTCGCCCGACGACCTCGCCCCGTACCTCGCCGCATACGAGGCGCTCGCCGCCGACCCGCAGCAGCACCTGGTCGTCGCCGTGCGCGACGGGCGGACGATCGGCACCCTCCAGCTCACGGTCATCCCCGGCCTGTCCCGGCGCGGCGCGACCCGTTCGATCATCGAGGGCGTGCGGATACACCGCGACGAACGCGGCGGCGGCCTCGGCAGCCAGCTCATCGAGTGGGCGGTAGCGGAGTCCCGCACGCTCGGCTGCCAGATGGTGCAGCTCACCTCCGACGCGACCCGGATCGATGCGCACCGCTTCTATGAGCGCCTCGGCTTCGAGGCTTCCCACCTGGGCTTCAAGCTCACGCTCTGAAGAACGGGCGCACACTGTGAGGGGGATGCGCTCACTCCGTTGGGGGCGTTTGGGCGCGTTCACTTCGCGGTGGCGTTCAGCTCCGCCGCGTACGCCGCCGCGCCCGGTGGGCCTTCTGCCGGCAGGCACCGCCGCAGAAGCGCGCGGGCCGGCCCGTACGGGCCGTGGCAAGCGCCGTACCGCACACCTCACACCGTGATTCGTTACGGTTTCTCGCCTCAGATGGAAGTTTCGTTACTACCGGGCCCGGCCGCAGCGCATCACACATCAGCGCCGTCATCCGCCCCGGCGCCGCGGACTCCGGATGCGCCGCCGACGTGGCCTGCTCCATGGAGAGACAGCCCACCAGCAGGGCCCTGAGGTCCCTTATCCCTACGTCCTTCCGCACCGCGCCCGCCTGTTGAGCCCTGGCGAGCAGAGCCTCCAGCGCCTCGTCGAAGTCCCGCCCCACGCCCGGCGAGGGCTCCAGGCGCCCTGTGCCGGCCGCCGCCAGCGCGTCGCACAGCGCCTTGTTCTGCGAGGCGAGCCGCACTACCGATGCCAGGAAGCGGTAGAAGACCCCACCGGGGTCCTCGACATCGATCAAGTCCCTTGCGGTGTCGGTGAAAAGCTCGATCCGTTCCACGATCGTCGCCCTGAACAGGGCTTCCTTGGAAGGAAAATGGCGGTAGACGGTGCCCGCACCGACGCCCGCACGGCGTGCGATCTCCCCGAGCGGAACCCCCAACCCCTGTTCCTCGAAGGCGGATCGAGCCGCCTGAAGCACCAGTGCCCTGTTGCGTCGCGCATCCGCACGCGGGCGCAGGACACCACGCGCGGCACCACCGCCGTCCGCCATCTCCGGGCCTCCTGAGAACCATCGACGTCCGCGTCCAGAACCGCTGTTTTAAACGGGTCGGCAATTCCGATTCTACGGGACGGATCTACACATGATCCTTAAGGGCCGGACGCGGTCGCGGCGACCCGATCGCCCGGGCGTACGAGCGGGAGCGAAAGGGGGCACGGCGAGCGGGAGAGGAACGGGAGGGAGCGGGGCGAGAACGGGAGGGAGCGGGGCGAGAACGGGAGGGAGCGGGGCGTGCGAGAGGAAGCAGAGCGTGCGGAAGGGAGCAGAGCGTGCGGAAGGGAGCGGCGAACCGCCGCCTGATGGCGGACGGCGGAAAGTGAGCGGTGTGCGGTGTGCGGTGTGCGGTGTGCGGTGTGCGGTGTGCGGTGTGCGGTGTGCGGTGTGCGGCGTGCGGCGTGCGGCGTGCGGCGTGCGGCGTGCGGCGAGGCTACGGAGAGCAGGTGACGGGTGGTGAATAGCGGATGTCGGACGGCTGGCCAGAACCGGCACAATCCCCCCCCGCAAGGCCAAGAGCCGCACCTTGACTGCCACCCCGGCGTACGTGCCTCGACCACGCCTCGACCACGCCTCTGCCAACGGCTACCCCGGCCACATGCCCCAACTCCGGCCCGGCACAAGGATTTTGAAGCAAAAGACAGGCCGCCGAGGAGCCCATTCAGGGCCTCGGGGTTACGCGAAATAAGCCGAGTGTCCCTCGCCAGACCCCCACGCACGTTTCACGTGAAACGAACCCCGTAGCGCATACGCAAGTGGGGCCGTGTTTCACGTGAAACACGGCCCCACCCATGCCTTGCCTTCAGCTACCGGTGACCTCGTCCCATGCCTCGCCCGCAGCCACAGCAGCTCCCTCGGCGTCCACGGACACGCCCAGCGCACGCAGTCCGCCCGCCAATGCCGTCAGCGAGGCGGTGACCACCGCGCGATCGGCCGCGCGGCCATAGTGGTTCACCCGGATCATCTCCTTGGCCAGCGCCCCCGCCGCGGCCTGTACCGGCACCGCAGCGTCCACCGCGAGCGCAGCGGTCACGATCTCCCGGGCGTCCACTCCCTCCGGCGCACGGAGCGTCGTCGCAGCCGGCGCCGCGTCCTCATCGCGCACGACGTACGGAGCGAGCCCGCCCATCGCCCGCACACCGGCCCGGGTAGCCGCGGCCGCCGCCCGGTGCCGGGTGATCACCGCATCCAGACCCTCGGCATCGATACGGTCGGCTGCCTGCTCCAGGGCGAGCATCTCCAACTGCGCCGGAGCGTGCGGCAGGGCGGCGCGGCCGCCGTCGATCCAGCGCTCCTTCCAGTCCAGCAGCGAGAGGTAGGAGCGGCGGGGAGCCTGCTCGTTGGCGGCGATCCGCTCCCACGCACGGGCACTGACCGACACCACGGACACACCGGCGGGACCGGCCATCGCCTTCTGCCCGCCGATCACGCACAGGTCCACGCCCCACTCGTCGGTCAGCAGCGGCTCGGCGCCCACGGACGCGACCGCGTCGAGCATGAACAGCGCGCCGTGCTCCCGCACCACCGCACCGATCTCACCGACCGGGTTGGTGTTGCCGGTGGCGGCCTCGGCGTGCACCAGGCTCACAAAGTCGATCTCCGGGTGCTCCCGCAGCGCAGCCGCCACCTGCTGCGGGGAGACCGCACCCGTGAACGGCGCGCTGATGGTGATCACCTCTGCGCCGCAGGACCGCAGCCAGCCGCCGAAGGTCTCGCCGTACGGTCCGGTGATGATGTTGAGCGCCGTGCTGCCGGGCCGCACGGCCGAGCGGATGCAGGCTTCCAAAGGCAGCAGCGCCTCGCCCTGCATCGCCACGACATCGCAGCGGGTGCGCATCAGCGCGGCGACCTTGTCCTCGATCCGCGCGAAGCGGGGCGCGGTGAGCGGAGGGAGGTCGAGCAGGTCCGGGGCGGTGGGGTTCGCGGTCGGGTCAGACACGGCAGTCACAGGGCCTTCCAGCGGTAGCGAGCCGCCTCGACGCGGCTCCTGACGTCTCGCTCGACTGTACGGCCCGACGGACCGCGCCCTCACCGCACGGGCCTCACCGCCCACCGCACCTGCCTCACACCCGCCAGCCCTCCGGATCCACACCCCCGGGCACCGGCTCCGCCGGCTCGTACGGCCCGCGGGTGAAGACGAAGGTGCCGAGATCCAGATGGCTGACCGCACCCTCCGCATCCCGCACCACTCGAAGGGTCTCGCCCGCGTAATAGCCGTCCAGCCCGGTCCAGGTGCCGTCCTTCTCCGCCCGGAACCGTGAGGACCGCCCCGCCTGGGACAGCGGAGCGAGTTCCAGTCCGCACTCGGCCCCGAGCCGCAGCGTGTGCGGGTTCGCTCCCCAGTGCCAGAGACCGGTCAGCGCCAGCAGTTCCGGATCCAGCGGGCCGGGCAGCGGTCGCCAGGGCTCGGGAATCCGGGGTTCGTGCTCGACCACGATCCCGGTGAGGTCGGCGGCGATCGCCGCAACCGCCGGGCCGGAAGTGCAGTTGGCGAGCACGATCCCGGCGACGTCCTCGTCGACATCGGTCCACAGCGCCGCCAGGAAGCCGGGCATCGAGCCGGTATGGCCCACCAGCGTCCGCCCTCCCCGGCGCACCAGCTGAAGCCCCAGCCCGTACCCCGCCTCCCACGCGCTCCCCTCCGGTGGCACGGCCGGTGTCCGCATCTCGGCCAGACTCGCCGCGCTCAGCACCCGCTCATCTCCCCTGAGCAGGAACGTCGCCCACCGGCACAGATCGTCCAGCGTGGACCACAGCTGCCCCGCCGGGCCCATCAACCCGGTGTCGTGAGCCGGTTCCGGCAGCAGCACATCGGCCCACGGGTGCACCGCCCAGCCGCCCACGTGCGGCATGCCCGGCTGCAGCGTCGTACGGCCCATGCCCAGCGGTCGCAGCACCTCGCGCCGCAGCACCTCGTCCCATGGCATACCGCCCCGCAGACGTTCGACCAGCGCGCCCAGCAGCGCATAGCCGGGGTTGGAGTAGTGGTGCCGCCGCCCGGCGGGGAGTCGCTGCGGCCGGTCGCCGAAGAGGTCGGCCGGCTCCGGCCGCAGTTCGCCCGAGGTCCGCTCCCACCAGGGAGCCCTCGTCTCCGCCGCCAACCCCGAGCTGTGCGAGAGCAGTTGAGCGATCGTCGCGTCCGGTACCGGAGTGCCGTCCAGATGCTTGCCGACCGGGTCCTCCAGCCGCAGCAGCTGCTCGTCCCGCAGCCTCATCACCAGTACGGCGACAAAGGTCTTGGTGAGCGAACCGATCCGGTACTGCACGTCCCCGTGCGGCACCTCTCCCGCCACCGAAGTCCTGGCGCCGCTCCACACCGCTCGGCCGTCGCGGACCACCGCACCCATCATCGAGGGCGCCCGCCCCTCCGCCTGCCCGATCGCCAGCCGCCGCAGCAGGGACCGCCGTGTCTGGGGCAGCAGCTCCACGAACGCTTCGCAGGTGTCGACCGGCACCGGCACATGGCCGACCGGCCCGGGCTCGCCCGCCCCGGGCTCCTGGGGCTCGACGGACTGGGTGATGGTCATGGCGCTCCTCAACGGCAGATCCGATAGAACCGATCCAGCTCAGGCAGACAGCTTCGCCTGTCCGGCCCCGCCCGACCCAACTCAGCCGCCCCGCCGTTCGCCCCCACCCGCTCGGCGGCTCATCAGCGCAGCGCCGCCGCCCCGAGCACGCTGCCCAGCTCGGCCTGTTCCGCCTCCGGCAGCCAGCGCGCCGCATGCACCATGTGCAGGGCCGTACGCAGCCGCAAGCGGTCCTCGTCCGTACCGAGGTACCCGAGGTACGCCGGGAGGGTCAGTCCCAGCGCCTTGAGATCGGCCCGTGCACACCACCGCGACAGCAGCTGACGGACGCGTCCGTCGACCGCCGCGTCGAGGGCCCATGGCACCGCGCCCCCTCCTGGCTCGTCCCCCTGCCCAGCCCCTTGCACGGACGACGCAGGAGCCGTGCCTCGCAGGCCCTCGGCGATCGCGAACCGGTTCCAGTCGCCGTACTGCCCCTCGGGGGCGCCCCCCGCCCGCGCCGCGGCGCGCAGGAAGTACGCATGCGCCAGCGCCGGTTGGCCGAGCTGCCGATAGGCGAGCCCCATGTTCACGTACAACGACGGATAGAACCCCTGGACCCGCTCGTCACCCACCCGGTCGGCACGGGTCAGGCACTCCTGATTCCAACGCAGCGTCTCTTCGGGCAGGGTCTGGTGCCGGGCAAGGTAGTGCGCGGCGATGCACGCCTCATAGTCGTCGGCGGCGATGTCCCAGGCCCGCTGGAAGAGTGCGAGGGCCGCCGCAGCGTCCCCCTCCGCCTCGGCCTGCATCCCCTCGACGCACAACCGCACCACCGGCAGTTCCGGATCCATCGGCCCATCCCCCTCAACAGTCACCAGTAGTCAGTGCAGTGGCCAGCAGTCAGTCCTTGGCCTCGGCCTCTGTCTCGTTCTCGGTCTCTGTCTCGTTCCCGGTCTCTGTCTCTGTCTCTGTCTCGATCCCGCGCACCGGCATCACCAGCGTGGTGAAACTCCCCTGGTCGGCGGAGCGGACCACGACGGGGCGGTCGGCCGAAGCGATCTCCAGCAGTACATCGGGCCCCACCCCAGCCTCCAGCGCAGGCACAAGTACCGCCGGATCAAAGGCGATCCGCAGCCCGGGCCCTGTACGAACCATCCGCAGCAGGACGGTCTCACGCCCACCGCCCGACACCGCCAGCGTCTGCTCGGCCGTGGGCCCGGGCGTTGTTTCACGTGAAACAACGCCCGCACTCCGGCCGCCCGCACCACCCCCGGCGTCGTCCCCCGCGACGGTCGCCATCGTCACCACCCCCGCCCGTCCGGACACCGCATCCCGTAGCGCCAAACGGTCGACGATGACGCGATGCCGCCCGGCCTCCAGTCCGTCCAGCATCAGCCGGTAGTCCGGAAAGACCTCGGGGGTGCCCTCGCCCTGTCGTCGCCCCGCGCTCTCCGTCACCTCGCGACTGTCCGCCTCACCCCGCAGCCGCACGCCCGCGCCGTCGTTCGCGCACTCCACATCGACCGCCACCTGCCGTACAGCCCACTCCGCCAGATGCCGCGCCGTATCCGCGCCGATCAGGACCTGTCGCGGCCCGCCCTCGAACTCCGCCGGCCGCAGTACTCGCACCGCCAGGCGATAGCGGTCCGTGGCCACCAACCGCACCTCACCGTCGACGAATTCCAGCAGCACACAGCCCAGCACCGGATGCTCCTTCCGGGACGCACCGGACGCGGCCGCGGGTGCCACCTGCCGTACCGCACTGGCGAGTTCGGCGCCGCCCACCCGCGCCCTGGCCCAGCTGCGGCAGTGCTCCGAGCCGCCGGCCGCCTCCCGGAGCAGCCCCTCCACCAGCGCCCGCGCCGTATCCGCCATCTGCCGAGTCCGCTCCAGGTGTGCCCGCAGTACGCCCCGCGCAGCATCCGCCTGGCCGTCCAGCACGACCGCGGCATCCACCAGCGGCAGCCCCGCCTCCCGCAACCGGCGCAACCGAACCGCCCGCGCAGTCTGTCCCGCCGCATAGCGCCGGTAGCCCGTCACGGCATCCACCTGAGCCGGCCGCAGCACTCCGCAGTCGTCGTAGAACCGCAGAGCGCTCGGCGTCAGCCCCACCCGTCGCGCGAATGCACCGATGCTCAGCAGTTCTTCGCTGTCGTCCATGGACGAGATTGTGGAGCTTCAACCAGCTTGAAGGTCAAAGGCCGTACGGCGGCGGCGATGGGCCACCTGGCGGATCGCCGCCGTCTCCGGCTCCGCCCTGACCATCGGCACGTCACCACGAGCGGCCAGGTCAACGCCCTTATCAGATAGCGACGTTGACACTTCTACCGAAGGGCGGCGCTCCCAATTCCGTTCGCCGGATGGCCAACTGACCCCGTCACCCACAGGACGGAGCGCCAGCACCCGCCGCCCAACCCCCTGCCACCACCGTAGGCAGAACCCCCCGAGACCCGGATGGCAGTACCGATGCGCGGTGCGGCATTTTTCATATTAGCATCCCAGTCACTGTACGCAGTGGATCTGTCACAGATCGCATCCGTTCAATCTATGGAGGAGAAATGCGCAAGCTTCACAAGGCTGCCGTCGTGGCCGCCATCCTTGGCACCGTCAGCTTCCTCGGCGCCGGGACGGCCTCCGCCCGGGGCGGCGGCCACGGTAACTGGTGCCGGTCGCACGACCTGAACGTCGACGTCCTCGGCCAGGTCGGGATCCTCAACGGCCTGCTGGGCAACGCGCTCAACGGCGAGGGCGGCCCGGGCGGACAGTTCGGTGGGGTCGGCTCGAGCATGGGCTGCAACGGCTGACATCTGGCACACGTCCCGGCGTCCGAGCCAACCGGCTCGGCGCCGGGGCGCCTCCCCGACCTACATCAGGGCCTGGGCGCAATCCGGTGCGCCGCGCATATCGCCCCGGCATCGATCGCAAAGGAACTCCGCACATGTTCAGTCGAAAGAAGATCGCCGCCGTCTCGGTGCTCCTGAGCGGCCTCGCCGTGACCGGCGCCGGTGCCACCCAGGCGTACGCCGCAGCAACGCCCAGCGACTGCACCCGCACCGCACAGGGCATCACCTGCATGCACAAGAGCCAGTCCGTCTACACCAACAAGGACGGCAAGCGCATCGTCAGGCAGACGCACGAGTGCTCGACGAACTCCCGGCACGTCCTGGTGCTGCCCCGCATCGCCCTGCTCAACGAAGCACCGCAGACCACGAGGGTCGGGCCCGTCATGGACTGCTCCAACAGGGTGCCACCGACCAGGGACTTCAAGGAGGACAGCCGGAACGTCCGACTACGCCCGGCGGCCCCCCACAACCGCTACGAGGAGGGCTTGGTCCAGCTCATCGCCAGAAAGCTGCTCTGACCTGGGCGCCTCGACCCCCCGTCGAAGGCTCTACGCCGTTGCCCGCCGGACCCGGTAGTTCCAGCGCCTGAGCGACCGGACGACGGTCTCGGCACCGATGGGGTTGGCGCTGTGAACGAAGACCATGCCGATGTGGAAGGGCCGCCCGCTGAAGGCGGCTTCTTCCATAAGAGTCACCACGGGCATGATGCTGTCGTCGCCGCCGAGATCATGGTCGAGCCAGAGCTCGTCGATGAAGCCGTCGCGGTGCTCTTGCAGGAGCCGGACGCCTTCGCGGCTGGTGCGGGCGATCCGGGTGGCTCTGGGGAGCGGTCGGAGGTCGTCGATGCCGAGGATGACGGGCATCGGTACGGCCGGGTCCTCTCTCACCTGGTCATCATCGCAGGAGAGCGGCCGCGAGAACCTCGGGGTGCCAGGTCGTTCGAGAACACCGATGGCTGGTGCTCCCGAATGACCTGGCCGCCTCGGTGGGCCGGTCAGGCATCCCCGGCCGGGCGGGGCGGTGAGTGAGTCGGCCGGCGTCGTGGTGGACGAACGTGACGTCACCGCGTTCCTTGGCCATGAGGGCGAGTGCAGCGGTCATGTTCCCGCCGACCGACTCTCCGGCCACCGACAGGCGTTGTGCATCCAGCCCCCTGGGCGCTCCCTCGCGGATGATCCACCGCGCGATGGCATAGCCCTGCCCGATGGCCACGGGGTAGTGGGCCTCGGGTGACATGGAGATGTCGCATCCGACCTCCGCCGACACCGACCGTGAGATTCCGGTACGGACAGTGGGTCGCTACGAAGCCGCCCGCTCAGGTCTGTGCCATGTCCACGAAGCGGGAGTAGTGGCCCTGGAAGGCGACCGTGATCGTGGCCGTGGGGCCGTTACGGTGCTTGGCCACGATCAGGTCGGCCTCGCCCGCGCGGGGGGACTCCTTCTCGTAGGCGTCCTCGCGGTGCAGCAGGATGACCATGTCGGCGTCCTGCTCGATCGAACCTGATTCACGGAGGTCGGAGACCATCGGCTTCTTGTCCGTGCGCTGCTCGGGGCCACGGTTCAGCTGGGAGAGCGCGATGACCGGGAGCTCCAGCTCCTTCGCCAGCAGCTTGAGGTTTCGGGACATGTCCGAGACCTCCTGCTGACGGCTCTCGGCGCGCTTCGAACCGCCGGACTGCATCAGCTGGAGGTAGTCGATCACGACCAGCTTCAGCTCGTTGCGCTGCTTGAGCCGCCGGCACTTGGCACGGATCTCCATCATCGACAGGTTCGGCGAGTCGTCGATGTACAGGGGCGCGGCCGAGACATCGGGCATCCGCCGGGCCAGCCGCGTCCAGTCCTCATCCGTCATGCTGCCGGAGCGCATGTGATGCAGCGCCACCCGCGCCTCGGCGGACAGCAGGCGCATCGCGATCTCGTTGCGCCCCATTTCCAGGGAGAAGATCACGCTCGGCAGATTGCTCTTGATCGAGCAGGCCCGCGCGAAGTCCAGCGCGAGGGTCGACTTACCCATGGCAGGACGGGCCGCGATGACGATCATCTGCCCCGGGTGCAGGCCGTTCGTCAGCGAATCCAGGTCGGTGAAGCCCGTCGGCACACCCGTCATCTGGCCCTGACGTGAGCCGATCGCCTCGATCTCGTCGAGCGCGCCCTCCATGATGTCGCCGAGCGGCAGATAGTCCTCGCTGGTCCGCTGCTCGGTGACGGCGTAGATCTCCGCCTGGGCGCTGTTGACGATCTCGTCGACATCGCCGTCCGCGGCGTATCCCATCTGCGTGATGCGGGTGCCGGCCTCGACGAGCCGGCGGAGCACGGCACGCTCATGGACGATCTCGGCGTAGTACTCGGCGTTCGCGGCCGTCGGGACGGACTGGACGAGGGTGTGCAGATACGAGGCGCCGCCGACCCGGCCGATCTCGCCGCGTTTGGTCAGTTCGGCGGCGATGGTGATCGGGTCGGCCGGCTCGCCCTTGGCGTAGAGGTCGAGGATCGCCTGGAACACCAGCTCATGGGCGGGGCGGTAGAAGTCCTCGCCCTTGAGGACCTCGACGACGTCCGCGATGGCGTCCTTGGACAGCAGCATGCCGCCGAGCACGGACTGCTCGGCGTCCAGATCCTGCGGGGGGACCCGCTCGAAGCCGCCGGCCCAGGAACCGCCGTCCTCGTCGCGATCCGGCCTGTCGCCGCGGCCGCGGCCCTTGCCGTCGCCTCGGCGGGAGCGGGGGGCCGGCAGCCGGTCGCTCGGACCGGAGTCCGCCCAGGGGTCTTCCATGGGCTCGGGAATGCTCACCCCGGCACCTCCTCCCGTCCGCGGCGCGGACCTTGCTGTGCTGTTCTTTCATACGGCACAGCTCTGACAATCGAGACGCCCGACTCCGGTTACGGCGCGTCGAGTTCGGACGATGTCTCAGGCCAGAACAGGCGGCGGGTGCCGGTCCACGGTAGGCCCGTGGGCACCGTCCGCCAATCTGGTTATCCACAGGCCATGTGGATGACCGCCCCGCAACTGTGGAGAACTCCCCGGATCCTGTGCACGGCGCGGGGGAAACTTCTGTGGACAAGCACACAATCACCCCACCCTCACCCCTCTGACCTGCAGTTTTCTCATCCATAGGCTGTGGGGGAGAAAAACTTCTGCCAGCCGTCCAAGATCGCGACAAACGCCACGGAGGAGGAGGCTCCACACAACGGAAAGTAAGGACTGCAAGGGGTTTGCGTCTCTTACCTGTGGAAGATTAGATTGAGTGCATGACACAGGCTCCCGCGACCCTGCGGCGCTCCGACCGCCGCCACGACCGCGAGATCATCGCCCTCGCCCTCCCCGCCTTCGGCTCACTGGTCGCGGAACCCCTCTTCGTCATGGTCGACAGCGCCGTCATCGGCCACCTCGGCACCTCCCAGCTCGCCGGCCTCGGCGTCGCCGCCGGCCTGCTGACCACCGCCGTCGCCGTCTTCGTCTTCCTCGCCTACGCCACCACCGCGGCGGTCGCCCGCCGGGTCGGCGCCGGCGACCTCCCCGCCGCGATCCGCCAGGGCATGGACGGCATCTGGCTCGCCCTGTTGCTCGGCGCGGGCGTCATCGCGGCCGTGCTGCCCACCGCCCCCTGGCTCGTCGAGGCCCTCGGCGCCTCGGCCACCGCCGCCCCGCACGCGACCGCCTATCTGCGCATCAGCGCACTCGGCATCCCCGCGATGCTCGTCGTGCTGGCCGCCACCGGCGTGCTCCGCGGCCTCCAGGACACCAAGACCCCGCTCTACGTCGCCATCGGCGGGTTCTCCGCCAACGCCGCGCTCAACGTCGCCCTGGTCTACGGCGCCGGCCTCGGCATCGCGGGGTCCGCCTGGGGAACGGTCATCGCCCAGTGCGCCATGGCCGCCGCCTACCTCGCCGTGGTGATCCGCGGCGCCCGACGGCACGGTGCCTCGCTCCGCCCCGACGCCGCGGGGATCCGCGCCTGTGCCCAGGCCGGCGTTCCGCTGCTGGTCCGCACGCTCTCGCTGCGCGCTGTGCTGATGATCGCCACCGCCATCGCCGCCCGGCTCGGCGACGCCGAGGTCGCCGCCCACCAGATCGTGCTCACGCTGTGGTCCCTGCTGGCCTTCGCGCTGGACGCGATAGCCATCGCCGGGCAGGCCATCATAGGCCGCTACCTCGGCGCGGGGGACCGCGACGGCGCCCGGGCCGCCTGCCGCCGCATGGTCCAGTGGGGCATCGCCTCGGGCCTGGTGCTCGGCGTACTGGTCGCGCTCGCCCGCCCGGTGTTCATCCCGCTGTTCACCTCCGACCCCGCCGTCCAGGGCCCGCTGCTGACCACGCTCCTGGTCGTGGCCGTGACCCAGCCGATCTCCGGGATCGTCTTCATCCTCGACGGCGTCCTGATGGGCGCGGGTGACGGCCCGTATCTCGCCTGGGCGATGGTGCTGACGCTGGCCCTGTTCGTGCCGGCCGCGCTCGCCGTACCGGCCTTCGGCGGCGGACTGGTCGCCCTGTGGTGGGCGATGGCGCTGATGATGGCCGTCCGTATGGCGACGCTCTGGGTGCGCACCCGCTCCGGCCGCTGGATTGTGACCGGGGCCTCCCGCTGAACCACCTCCCGCAGCACGGAGTGCATGTCGATAATGACGGGGTGCGCTCGCTTGCCAGGAAGTCCGTGCTGCCCATGACGCTCGTCGCCGTCATGGCTGCTGCCGTCGTGGGCTACGCCGCGGAGGAGTCCGATACGCGCGGCGGCACAGGCCACAGCAGTTTCGGCAAGTCCGGCGAGGCCGGGCAGGACCCCCAGGACCAGGACCCGACCGCGACGGCGCCGGCCGATATCGGCAATGCGTACACCCCGCGCCGGACCGAGCAGAACGCCCGGGTCGGCGTGGTCTTCGAGAAGAACGACTCCGGCGACCACTTCTGCACCGCGAGCGTGGTGCAGAGCCCGGGCCGCAACATGCTGATAACGGCGGCGCACTGCGCCTTCGACGCCGACGCCGGCTCCACGGTGGACGACCTTCTCTTCGCCCCCGACTATCGCGACGGCGAAGAGCCCACGGGCCTGTGGAAGGTCAAGAAGGTGATCGTCGACGACCGCTGGGCCAAGAAGCAGGACGAGGATCTCGACGTCGCCTTCCTCATCCTCGACAAGAAGGACGGCGAGCAGATCCAGGACGTCCTGGGCGGAAACACCCTGGGCATCGACCGCGGCTTCGACAACGAGGTCAAGATCACCGGCTACCCCACCAGCCGAAACACCCCGATCTCCTGCCAGAACCGCACCACGAAGTACAGCGACACCCAGATGCGCGTCCAGTGCACCGACTTCGAGGGCGGTACGAGCGGCAGCCCCTGGCTCGCCGACTACGACCCCAAGAGCCACACCGGCACGGTCATCGGCGTCCTGGGCGGCCATGAGGGCGGCGGCGACGAGGACGACATCTCCTACGCGGCGTACTTCGACGACGACATCGCCGAGCTGTACAAGCACGCCCAGGACGAGGACTGAGACCAGGCCGCTCGCACCCCGGCACGGCGAAGGGCCGCACCCCGATGACGGAGTGCGGCCCTTCTGCGTTGTCCTGCGATCAGGCGGCGATGACCTCGACGCCCAGCTTCGCAACGACCTCGGCGTGCAGACGCACGGAGATCTGGTGCGCGCCCAGGGTCTTGATCGGCGAGCCCAGCTCGACACGACGCTTGTCCACGTCCGGACCACCAGCGGCCTTGATCGCCGCAGCGACGTCGGCCGGGGTGACGGAGCCGAACAGACGGCCGGCGTCGCCGGCGCGGACGGCCAGCTTCACGCTGACGCCCTCAAGCTGGCCCTTGACCTCGTTGGCCTGCTCGATCGTGGCGATCTCGCGGATCTTGCGACCGCGGCGGATCTGCTCGACGTCCTTCTCGCCACCCTTGGTCCAGCGGATCGCGAAACCGCGCGGGACCAGGTAGTTGCGGGCGTATCCGTCCTTGACGTCAACGACGTCGCCGGCGGTGCCGAGGCCGGAGACCTCGTGGGTGAGGATGATCTTCATGTGTCGGTCACCCTTCCCTTATCGCGCGGTGGACGTGTAGGGCAGCAGCGCCATCTCACGGCTGTTCTTCACGGCCGTGGCGACGTCACGCTGGTGCTGAGTGCAGTTGCCGGTGACTCGGCGGGCACGGATCTTGCCGCGGTCGGAGATGAACTTCCGCAGCAGGTTCGTGTCCTTGTAGTCGACGTAGGAGATCTTCTCCTTGCAGAACACGCAAACCTTCTTCTTAGGCTTGCGAGCAGGCGGCTTCGCCATTGTCTCTCTCCAATGAGTTCAAGAAGTTTGTGCTGACGCCCTCAAGGCCCCCGGCCGTTCCACGGCGTTGTTTCACGTGAAACAACGCGGGTCCGGACCGGATGCGAGACCTAGAAGGGCGGCTCGTCCGAGTAGCCACCGCCGGAGCTACCGCCCCAGCCACCGCCGCCGCCACCCTGCTGGCCGCCGCCGGCAGGGCCGCTGGTCGCCCACGGGTCGTCGGCAGGAGCGCCGCCGCCCTGCTGACCGCCGCCGGGGCCGCCGCCCCAGCCGCCGCCACCCTGGCCGCCGCCCTGCTGACCTCCGCCGAAGCCGCCGCCCTGGCCACCGCGACCGCTGGTCTTGGTGATCTTGGCCGTGGCGTTCTTGAGGCTCGCGCCCACTTCCTCGACGTCGAGCTCGTAGACCGTGCGCTTCACGCCCTCGCGGTCCTCGTACGAGCGCTGCTTGAGGCGGCCCTGTACGACTACGCGGGTACCCCGCGTGAGGGACTCGGCGACGTTCTCAGCCGCCTGACGCCACACCGAGCAGGTCAGGAACAGGCTCTCGCCGTCCTTCCACTCATTGGTCTGGCGGTCGAAGGTGCGGGGGGTGGATGCGACGCGGAACTTCGCAACCGCCGCACCGGACGGGGTGAAGCGCAGCTCGGGGTCGTCGACAAGATTGCCGACAACCGTGATGACGGTCTCGCCTGCCATTAGGGGAACCTCTCGGCGGGTGTGCTGCTGGCTGCTGGTGTTGCTGCTACTCGGACCCGGTCACCGCTGAACGCTGAGGCGCTCAGTGGGTCTCGGGACGGAGGACCTTGGTCCGGAGGACCGACTCGTTCAGGTTCATCTGACGGTCGAGCTCCTTGACGACCGCAGGCTCGGCCTGCAGGTCGATGACCGAGTAGATGCCCTCGGGCTTCTTCTTGATCTCGTACGAGAGACGACGACGGCCCCAGGTGTCGACCTTCTCGACCTTTCCGTTGCCCTCGCGGACGACGGAGAGGAAGTTCTCGATCAGCGGGGAGACAGCGCGCTCCTCGAGATCGGGGTCGAGGATGACCATCACCTCGTAGTGACGCATGGTGAACCCACCTCCTTTGGACTCAGCGGCCACGGTCGTTCCGTGGCAGGAGGGTCATATGCGTTTCCGCGCCGAGCCCAGCCGGTCATCCGGACAGACATAGGCGCAGACCGTACAGAGTACCTGCCTGAAGCCTTCCGGTTGAAATCCGGGCGGTGCACCCCTCAATCTGGAACACAACGGGTGTGAGCGGCGTTACAGTGCGCCGCCCTGTCATCGGAGGTGCCGCATGGCACAGGCAGCTAGGACCCAGCGCGACCTGCTCTCGCTTCTCAACAGCGACGGCAAGGAGCATCCCGTCGAGAACACCTTCGCCATCGTCACCCTGGTGCTCGGCGCGATCGCCGCCCTCACCACGCTCTCTCCCAGTCTGCACTTGGTCAGTTCCTGGGTCGGTCTGATCGGAATCGGCACCGGCCTGTGGGGCCAGTTCATCTCGTCGACGACAGGCGAGCGGTTCCTGTTGATCATCGGGCTGGGCGCGTCCGCCTTCGGTTTCTACCTAGGTGTCGCGTTCGGCGGACTCATCGGCTGAGGCGTCCGGCCGTCTCACGGTGTGGCATACGGGGCCCAGCCCGTACGGCCCAGACGGGGCGCTCCCCGGTCACAGTAGGCTTCGGCGCGAGAGCCGGAGCCCCGACCATGGGGACACACCTGCCGAGGAGCGCCCCGCATGAGCCTGACCCTGAGGACCATCAGCCGAGAGCAGCATCTGGCGTACATCCAGAGCCTGCCCGCGGCGAGCCACATGCAGGTTCCGGCCTGGGCGGACGTGAAGGCCGAATGGCGTTCGGAGAGCCTGGGCTGGTTCGACGCGAGCGGCGAGCTGGTCGGCGCGGGCCTGGTGCTCTACCGCCAGGTGCCCAAGGTCAAGCGCTACCTCGCGTACCTGCCCGAGGGACCGGTCATCAACTGGTTCACGCCGAACCTCAAGGACTGGCTCGAACCGATGCTGGCGCACCTCAAGAGGCAGGGCGCCTTCACCGTGAAGATGGGCCCCCCGGTCGTCATCCGGCGCTGGGACGCCGCAGCGATCAAGGCCGGCATCCAGGACCCGGAGGTCAAGCGCCTGCGCCAGGTCGAGGCGACCCACATCGAGCCGCGCGCCTTCGAAGTGGCCGACCAGCTGCGCCGCATGGGCTGGCAGCAGGGTGAGGAGGGCGGCGCCGGCTTCGCCGACGTGCAGCCCCGCTATGTCTTCCAGGTGCCCCTGGCCGATCGTTCCCTCGAAGAGGTCCACAAGGGCTTCAACCAGCTGTGGCGCCGGAACATCAAGAAGGCCGAGAAGGCCGGCGTCGAGGTCGTCCAGGGCGGCTACGACGACCTGGCCGAATGGCAGCGGCTCTACGAGATCACCGCGGAACGCGACCGGTTCACGCCGCGCCCCCTCGGCTACTTCCAGCGCATGTGGAAGGCGCTCAACGCCGAGGACCCCAACCGCATGCGGCTGTACTTCGCGCGGCACAACGGCGTGAACCTCTCGGCCGCGACGATGCTGGTCGTCGGCGGGCACGTCTGGTACTCCTACGGCGCCTCCGACAACATCGGCCGTGAGGTCCGGCCCTCCAATGCCATGCAGTGGCAGATGCTGCAGGACGCCTACAAGCTCGACGCCTCGGTCTACGACCTCCGCGGCATCAGCGACTCCCTGGACGAGAACGACCACCTCTTCGGCCTGATCCAGTTCAAGGTCGGCACCGGTGGGCAGGCGGCGGAGTACCTCGGTGAGTGGGACTTCCCGCTCAGCAAGGTCCTGCAGAAGGCGTTCGACATCGCGATGTCGCTCCGCGGATAGCCGGCGCACCGCCGACAGCTCCACCGCACCGTTCCACCCCGAGACACCCCGCTACGAGAAAGGTTCCGGCCCCGGCCATGGCGCTCACCCTCTACGTCGACACCGCGCGCTGGCGGGCGCATCAGCAGAGCGTTCTCCAGCAGTTCCCCGGGCTGGTCCCGGTCTGCAAAGGCAACGGCTACGGCTTCGGCCATGAGCGCCTCGCCGACGAGGCGACCCGCCTGGGCGCCGACATCCTCGCGGTCGGGACGACCTACGAAGCGGCCCGTATCAAGGACTTCTTCAGCGGTGACCTGCTCGTCCTGACCCCGTTCCGGCACGGCGAGGAGCCGGTGCCGCTGCCCGACCGGGCGATCCGCTCGGTCTCCTCGGTCGAGGGCGTCGGCGGCCTGGTCGGCGCCCGGGTCGTCATCGAGGTCATGAGCAGCATGAAGCGCCATGGCGTCAAGCCGGAGGACCTGCCGAAGCTGGCCGCGGCCATCGAGGACGTCCGGCTTGAGGGCTTCGCGATCCACCTGCCGCTGGACCGCGCCGACGGCTCCGACGCGGTCGACGAGGTCATCGGCTGGATGGACCGGCTCCGCGCCGCCCGCCTCCCGCTGCACACCATGTTCGTCAGCCACCTCAAGGCCGATGAACTCGCCCGCCTCCAGCAGCAGTTCCCGCAGACCCGCTTCCGCGCGCGGATCGGTACGCGGCTGTGGCTCGGCGACCACGAGGCCACCGAGTACCGCGGCTCGGTGCTCGATGTCACCCGGGTCTCCAAGGGCGAGCGCTTCGGCTACCGCCAGCAGAAGGCGGCCTCCGACGGTTACCTGGTCGTGGTGGCGGGCGGAACCTCGCACGGCGTGGGCCTGGAGTCTCCCAAGGCGCTGCACGGCGTGATGCCGCGCGCCAAGGGCG
Organism: Streptomyces sp. NPDC026575; assembly: GCF_055567415.1. Taxonomy (NCBI): domain Bacteria; kingdom Bacillati; phylum Actinomycetota; class Actinomycetes; order Kitasatosporales; family Streptomycetaceae; genus Streptomyces; species Streptomyces sp. NPDC026575. Next base: position 194,451 of record NZ_JBVHQM010000002.1, on the reverse strand, counting down.
TGGCCCGGGCCGGTCTGGCGACCGTCAACCGCAATCTCGCGCCGTATGTCTGGGCCGGGAAGCAGCGCTGGTTCGCGGAGCCCCCGCACATGCAGGTGTCGATCCTGTTCGTGCCGGGGGACGCCCCGCAGCCGCAGGTCGGCGAGGAGCTGGTGGCCCATCTGCGGCACACCACCACTCAGTTCGACCGCCTCGTGGACCGCTGAGCCGACCTGCCGGATCCACCACACACCAAGGGCCCGGTGCCGCAGAACTCCTCTGCGGCACCGGGCCCCGTGCATGCGCCACCGCCCCGGCTTCAGTCCCGTACGACGCCCCAGCGCACCCGTGGCGCCGCCTCGAAGTGCACCGCGTGCCGAGGCGGGTGGTACGTCCTGCCGAGCACGAACACATCGGGGCTGCGGTCCAGGACCCCGCCCGACGGATCGTCGTCGCCGTCCCTGCGGACCACGTCCCGCTCGGGCATCAGAATGTCCCGTACGACCACGGCGCAGAGGTAGAGAGTGCCCAGGAGGTGCAGCGCGATGGCGAACTGATAGCCCTCCGGCGGCAGTCCTTGGTGCTTGTCGCCGCTGCCGGTGTAGGCGAGGTACATCCAGATCCCCAGGAAGTACATGACCTCGCAGGCCTGCCAGATGAGGAAATCCCGCCAGCGCGGCCGGGCCAGCGCGGCGAGCGGGGTCAGCCACAGGACGTACTGCGGCGAGTAGACCTTGTTGGTCAGGATGAACAGCGCGACGACGAGGAACGCGAGCTGGGCAAACCGCGGCCGCCGCGGGGCGTAGAGGGTCAGGACCCCGATGGCGGCACAGCCGACGAGCATCAGCAGCGTGGCATAGGTGTTGGCGTTCTCCAGCGGGTTGCCGGTGCGCTGCGAGATCAGCAACCAGATCGAACCGAAGTCGATGGGCCGCTCCTGGCTGAAGGTGTAGAACTTCGCCCAGCCCTCACGGATGTGGAACCCCGTCGCATCGTGCGTGATCATCACCGGCAGGTTCACCAGCAACCAGGACCCCACGGCTCCGGCAGCGGCCTTCCCGAACGCGCGCCAGGCTCCCGCCCGCCAGCACAGCACCAGCAGCGGGCCCAGCAGCAGCACCGGGTACAGCTTCGCCGCGGTCGCCAGACCGATCAGCATGCCTGCCTTCAGCGGGCGGCTGCGTGACCACATCAGCATCCCGCCGGCGGTCAGGGCGATCGCCAGCAGGTCCCAGTTGATGGTCGCGGTCAGCGCGAAGGCGGGTGCCAGGGCGACGAGCAGGCCGTCCCAGGGGCGCCGCCGATGCGTACGGGCCACGCACACCGCGATGACGGCGGCGCAGACCATCAGCATCCCCGCGTTGACCAGCCAGTAGATCTGTTCGCGGTACTGGATCGTCCCCGCGCTCGGCGTCAGCCACGAGGCGACCTGCATGAAGTACCCGGTGAGCACCGGGTACTCGAGGTACTCCATATCGCCGGGCAGCCGGTCGAAGTACGGGATGAGCCCGTCGGCGAAGCCCCGTCCCGCATAGAGATGAGGGATGTCGGAGTAGCAGGCATGGGTGTACTGGCTCGTCGCCCCGAAGAACCAGCCGCCGTTGTAGCACGGCAGCTTCTGCACCATGCCGAGCGCGAACATCCCGATGGCGACCAGTGCGACGACCCGCACCGGCGTCAGCCAGTGCGTTCCGAGCAGGGCGCGACGGCCGAGCGGACCTCCGACCAGCTCGCTGCCGGCCGCCGCCACCTCATCCCGCCTTGTCGGCCGTACCGGCTCGTCCTGTCGCACGCTCGTCATGGCCCCATCCTGCCGTACGACCAGGGGCAGAACATGGCGAAGCCCCTGTCCCGGCAAGCCGGGCAGGGGCTTCGTGGCTCATGTTTCACGTGAAACAGTCACCGTTGTTTCACGTGAAACGGTCGGCGCGGTGGCTATTGGCCGGTCGGGCCGCCGAACAAGCCTCCATTACCTCCGCCGTTGCCGTTCCCGTTTCCTCCGCCGTTGGTGCCCGGATCCACGGTGGGAGTGCTCGTATCGCCCCCGGTGTCGCCACCGGGTCCGCCGCCGGTGGTCGTCCCACCGTTGTCGTTGCAGTTGACGTCCCAGGGAGAACAGGGCTTGGTCGGAGTCGGGCTCGGACTGTCCGACGGGGGAGCGGACTCGGTGGGAGTCTCCGACGGGGTCGCCGACGGGGTGTCCGACGGGGTGGGAGTCGGCGTCGGGGACGGCATACCCGCCTCGTCGGCCCGCTCGCCGAGCGGGATGGCGGCCGGGAACGGCTCCGGGGTGACGCCGTTCATCGCCTGCAGCATGTACTCGGTCCACACCTCGGTCGGCAGCGCACCACCGTGGATCGAGTCGAAGCCGCCGACTCCGTTCATGGACAGCTGGCGCGGGTTCTGCGCGTCCTCGCGGAACATCGTGATGGCCGTCGAGAGCTGCTTGGTGTAGCCGACGAACCAGGCCGACTTGTTCTCGTCGGTGGTACCGGTCTTGCCCGCGGCCGGCATGTTCAGCCTGTTGGCTTCCTTCGCGGTGCCGTTGTCGATGACGTTCTCCAGCACCTTGGTCACGTTGTTGGCGATGTTGGAGTCCATCGCCGTCTCCTGGCTGGGCTTCTCGAAGCCCGGCAGGTCCTCGCCGCCGTGCGTCACCTTGGTCACCGAGTACGGCTCCACCTTCGTGCCCGACGCGGCGAAGGTCGCATAGGCGTCGGCCATACGAATCGCGCTCGGGGTGGAGGTGCCCAGTGCGAAGGACGGGTTGAGGTTCTTGTCGAAGCTGGCCGGCGAGATGCCCGAGAGCTGCGCCATCTCCTTGACCTTGTCCATCCCGACATCCATGCCGAGCTGCACGAACGGGGTGTTGACGGACTGCTCCATCGCCTTGACCAAGCTGATGTAGCCCCAGCGGTGGGCGCTCTCGTTCTCCTGGTAGAAGGGCGAGTTGTCCCGCTTGAGGACGTAGGTGCCGTCCGCCTTCTTCACCTTGAGATGGTCGTTGCCGTTGTACCGGCTGAGGGGCGAGAGCCCCTGGGGCTGGGTCGCGGGCACGCCGTACTTCATCGCCGCCGCGAGTACGAACGGCTTCCAGGTCGAGCCGACCGGCACACCGAAGGTGTCGGCGTTGTTGCTGAAGTGGCCCTTGTCATAGCCCTCACCGCCGTACAGGGCGACGATCTTGCCGTCCCCCGGCACCACGGAAGCACCGCCGAACTGGACGTACTTGTCCTTCTCGCGCTCCTTGGGGTTGATGTACCGCTTGTGGACCTTCTTGACGGCGTCGGCGAGCTGACCGGTCTTCTTCTTGTCGAAGGTCGTCCGGATCGTGTAGCCGCCCTTGTCGAACTGGGCCTCGCTGATGTCCCCGTGCTTCAGCACGTACTTCTTGGCGGTGTCCATCAGATAGCCGATCTGGCCGCTCTTGCTGGCCACCGGCTTGGGAGTGACGGGCTTGGGGAACTTCGTGTACTCGGCCCGCTCCGACTTCGACATGAGGCCGTTCTCGACCTCCCGGTCGAGGATCCACTTCCACCGCGCGATGGCGCGCTTGGTGTTCGCCTCCCGGGTGGCCCCGGGGCCGGTGCCGCCCGCCGGGTCGTAGAGGTCGGCGCCCTTGAGCACGGTCGCCAGGAAGGCGCCCTCGTCCGGCTTCAGCTTGTCGGCGTTCTTGCCGTAGTACGCCTGAGCCGCCGCCTGGATCCCGTAGGCACCGCGCCCGTAGTAGCTGGTGTTCAGGTACCCCTGCAGGATCTTCGGCTTGTCCATACGCCAGCCGACCTTGATCGCGATGAACAGCTCCTTGAACTTGCGATCGAAGGTCTGCTGCTGGTTCAGCATGGCGTTCTTGACGTACTGCTGAGTGATGGTCGAGCCACCCTGGGTCTCGCCGCCCCTGGCCATGTTGAACACGGCACGCGCGATACCCATCGGGTCCACTCCGGAGTCCGTCCGGAAGGACGCGTTCTCCGCCGCGATCGCTGCATTCTGCATCGACGGCGGAATGTCTTGTATGTCGATGTTCTGCCGGTTGGTCTTACCGTCGCGAGCCATGACGTCGCCATTGGCCCAGAGGTAGACGTTGTTCTGCGACTTGGCGGCGTCGCTCTCGTTCGGCACGCTCACCAGGGCCAGCGCCACACCGGAGGCGCCCACGATCAGACCGGCGAAACCGATCACCATGCTGGTGACCTGCTTCCACGACGGCACGAAGCGCCGCCAGCCGACCTTGCCCGCGCGCGGGTAGTCGATCAGACGCCGCTTGGCGGGCCTGCCGTCGCCACGCCCGCGGCCGCGGCCTCCCTCGGGGCCACCGCCGCCACCGCCACGGCGGCCGCCGCCACGGCCGCCGGCGCCGGAGCTCGCCATCGAGGCATCGGACGCCCTGCGGCGACCGCCACGCTGGGCAGCCCTGCGGGCCTCGGCCCGACCGCCCATCCGCGACTCATGCCCGGAGGCGTCACCGTAGGGGGCAGGACCGGCAGCGGAGTCACGCGAACGGGCGCCACGGCGCCCTGATGGCTCTTGCGCGGCGCGTCGGGCCGCGGCACGTCCGCCACTCTGCGGCTGTGGCGGTTTGCGACGGTGCTCGCTCATGGAACGAATACTCCTCGGGCAGGCGCGCTATCTCGTCGCCTGAAGGCGGCAGTTGTCTTCAGGTCCCCCCGATGCACGGCCCATGCCAAAGGCGCGGGCCGCAATACACCGAGGACGGGGACGCTGGATATCGGCCCACGGTTCCCGGCAGTCTGCATGCCGCACAGACTACGCACGGCCAAAACCTCCCCAGTGTTGAAATTCACTCCAAATCAGTCAGGTTGCATCGCACGAATCGGTGATGTGACGCCGTTCACCGACTCCCCCCTTGTCCCCCTCCAGTGCCCGTTCTATCGTCTGGATGTATCGAGTCGATACATCAGCACGACATAAAGAACGCACCGGGCCTAGGAGGCGGAGGATGACCAGACGTTCCGGCATCCTCGAGTTCGCCGTCCTCGGCCTGCTCCGCGAGTCCCCGATGCACGGCTACGAGCTGCGAAAACGGCTCAACACCTCGCTCGGGGTGTTCCGTGCGTTCAGCTATGGCACCCTCTACCCGTGCCTCAAGGCGCTGGTCGCGAGCGGCTGGATCGTCGAGGAGACGGACGCCGCTGCGGAGGGGGTTCCCGCCGCGGCTCTGACCGGGCGCCGAGCCAAGATCGTCTACCGATTGACCGCATCGGGCAAAGAGCACTTCGAAGAATTGCTCGCCCACTCCGGACCGGATGCGTGGGAGGACGAGCACTTCGGCGTCCGCTTCGCATTCTTCGGCCAGACGTCGCGGGACGTACGGATGCGGGTGCTGGAAGGCCGCCGCAGCCGGCTGGAGGAGCGCCTTGAGAAGATGCGCACCTCCTTGGCCAGGTCCCGCGAGCGGCTGGACGACTACACCCTCGAACTGCAACGCCACGGCATGGAATCCGTGGAGCGCGAAGTCCGTTGGTTGAACGAGCTCATCGAGAGTGAGCGCGCCGGGCGCGATCAGCGCGCACCGGGTCCCGCAGCGCATGACATGAAGAACCAGTCAGGAGATACGGGCGGCCTGCCCCGGCACCGGGGTGGTTCCCGGCCGGATCCGTCCGATGACACCACCACATGAGGCCCTGCTGCGCAGGTCCTCATCGAGAACACAGGGAGCAACCGGAATGGGTTCGGTTCGCGTAGCCATCGTCGGCGTGGGCAACTGCGCCGCCTCGCTGGTACAGGGCGTCGAGTACTACAAGGACGCCGACCCGAAGAGCCGTGTGCCCGGCCTCATGCACGTGCAGTTCGGCGACTACCACGTGCGTGACATCGAGTTCGTGGCGGCGTTCGACGTGGACGCCAAGAAGGTCGGCCTCGACCTCGCGGACGCCATCGGCGCCAGCGAGAACAACACCATCAAGATCTGCGACGTGCCGAACACCGGCGTGCAGGTCCAGCGCGGCCACACCCTCGACGGCCTGGGCAAGTACTACCGCCAGACCATCGAGGAGTCCCCCGAGGCCCCGGTCGACATCGTCCAGGTCCTCAAGGACAAGCAGGTCGACGTCCTGGTCTGCTACCTCCCCGTCGGCTCCGAGGACGCCGCGAAGTACTACGCCCAGTGCGCCATCGACGCCAAGGTCGCGTTCGTCAACGCCCTCCCGGTCTTCATCGCCGGCACCAAGGAGTGGGCCGACAAGTTCACCGAGGCCGGTGTGCCGATCGTCGGTGACGACATCAAGTCGCAGGTCGGCGCCACGATCACGCACCGCGTGATGGCCAAGCTCTTCGAGGACCGGGGCGTCATCCTGGACCGCACGATGCAGCTGAACGTCGGCGGCAACATGGACTTCAAGAACATGCTTGAGCGCGAGCGCCTGGAGTCCAAGAAGATCTCCAAGACGCAGGCCGTCACCTCCCAGATCCGGGACCGCGAACTGGGCGAGGACAACGTCCACATCGGCCCCTCGGACTTCGTGGCGTGGCTGGACGACCGCAAGTGGGCCTACGTCCGCCTTGAGGGCCGCGCCTTCGGCGACGTCCCGCTGAACCTCGAGTACAAGCTCGAGGTCTGGGACTCCCCCAACTCCGCGGGCGTCATCATCGACGCGCTGCGCGCCGCGAAGATCGCCAAGGACCGGGGCATCGGCGGCCCGATCCTCTCCGCTTCCTCGTACTTCATGAAGTCGCCGCCGGTGCAGTACTTCGACGACGAGGCGCGGGAGAACGTCGAGAAGTTCATCAACGGCGAGCTCGAACGCTGACGCGCCGTTCGCTGCCTCCCTCCGCAGGCCTCCGGGTATTCCGCCCGGGGGCCTGCGGGCTGTGTGAGGCTGTGCCTCATGCATGCTGTGCGCGACCTCCGCGTATTACTCCGGCTACGTGACTTCCGCTCACTCCTTGCCGCACGGCTTCTGTCCCAGGCGGCCGACGGGGTGTTCCAGGTCGCGCTCGCCACCTACGTCGTCTTCTCGCCCGAGAAGCAGACCTCACCGGCGGCCATCGCCTCCGCCATGGCGATCCTGCTGCTGCCGTACTCGCTGCTCGGGCCGTTCACCGGCGTGCTGCTCGACCGCTGGCGGCGCCGCCAGGTCCTGCTCTACGGCAATCTGCTGCGCACGCTGCTGGCCATGGCGACGGCGGCGCTGATCGTGTCGAACGTCCCCGACTGGCTCTTCTACGCCTCGGCCCTCTCGGTCACCGCGGTGAACCGCTTCGTCCTGGCCGGGCTCTCGGCCGCACTGCCCCGGGTGGTCGACGGCGGACAACAGCTGGTCATGGCCAACTCCCTTGCCCCCACGGCCGGCACGCTCGCGGCGACGGCGGGCGGCGGGCTCGCCTTCGCCGTCCGGCTGGCCGGCCCGGACGTGGACGCGTTCGTCGTGCTGCTGGCCGCGGCCCTCTACTTCTGCTCGGCGCTCACCGCGCTGCGTATGACGCCACAGCTGCTCGGCCCCGATCTCACCGACCGCCCACCGCATCTGCGAGAAGCCCTGCTGAGCACCGTACGCGGCCTCGCGGAGGGGCTGCGTCATCTCGCCGAGCGGCACACCCCGGCCCGCGCGCTGGCCGCTATGACCCTCATCCGCTTCTGCTACGGAGCGCTGACGGTCATGGTGCTGATGCTGTGCCGGTACTCCTGGGCCGAGACCGAATCGGAGGGCCTGGCCCTGCTCGGGATCACCGTCCTGGTGTCGGGCGCGGGCTTCTTCATGGCCGCCGTCGTCACTCCGTGGGCGGTGGCGCGCTGCACCGCGTTCGGCTGGATCGCCTGCTGTGCCGCCATGGGCGCGGTGCTGGCGCCGGCGCTCGGCCTGTCCTTCACACCGGGACCGATGCTGGCCGCCGCCTTCGTGCTCGGCCTCGGCACACAAGGAACCAAGATCTCCACGGACACGGTCGTCCAGTCCACGGTCGACGACGCGTTCCGCGGCCGGATCTTCGCCATCTACGACGTGCTGTTCAACGTCGCCTTCGTCGGCGCCGCCGCGGTCGCCGCCCTCATGCTGCCGCCGGACGGCAGGTCCACCGTTCTGCTGCTCATGGTGACCGTGATCTACGCGCTCGTCACCGCGGCAATGGTGCGCTTGCGGCGCGGTTAGGCACCGCTTCCTCGCACGGTGGCGACCGGCTCAGCGGCCGGGCGCGCGCACCAGATACCTTACGGGCGTCCTGCACGAGCCTGTACACATCAAATATCGGGGGAGTTCCATGACCATGCCGCCTCAGGGCCCGAACCCATACGGCCAGGCGCCGTACGGGCAGAACCCGTATCCCCAGGGACCGCCGCCGCAGGCTCCCTACGGCCAGCCCCAGGCCGGGTACGCCCACCCCCAGCAGCCACAGGCTCCGTACGGCTATCAGCAGCCGCAGCCGGGATACCCCGCGCCGCCGCAGCAGCCCTACATGCAGGGAGGCGCTCCCGTTCCGCCGCCGCGTCCCGCCAAGAACCGGTCCCCCAAGGCGATCCTCAAGGGCATCGGCATCGTCTTCGTGCTGATCGCCTTCGCGTTCTTCTGGATCACCAGCCTGGACGACGCGGACAGCGCCGAGGTCGGTGACTGCGTGAAGAAGTCCGCAAGCTCGCTCGATGACGGCCTCAAGGTCGTGGACTGCGGCACCTCGGAGGCCCAGTACAAGGTGACCGCGGTGCACAACGACACCTCCGACCCCTCCATCTGCCCTGCGGGGGAATCGGCGTACACCAAGTCCGTGCAGCGCCGTAAGCGCGCCGACACCCACATGGTGCTCTGCCTGACCCCGGCGAAGTAGCGCGAACCGAGCGCGCCGGACAAGCCTTGGGGCGGTGTTTCACGTGAAACACCGCCCCAAGCCCATGCCATGTTTCACGTGAAACATGGCTGCCCACCGACCGCCTGTTTCACGTGAAACATCAGCTCTGCGTCGCCCACCACTCCTTCAGAGCGGCGATGGCCGCCTCGCGGTCCATGGGACCGTGCTCCAGCCGGAACTCCAGCATCTGCTTGTACGCCTTGCCGACCTCGGGCCCAGGACTGATGCCCAGGATCTGCATGATGTCGTTGCCGTCCAGGTCGGGCCGGATCGCCTCCAGCTCTTCCTGCTCCTGCAGCCGCGCGATCCGCTCTTCGAGCCCGTCGTAGGCACGCGACAGCGCGGCGGCCTTGCGCTTGTTGCGGGTGGTGCAGTCCGAGCGGGTCAGCTTGTGCAGCCGGTCCAGCTGGGGGCCGGCATCGCGCACATAGCGGCGGACCGCGGAGTCCGTCCACTCTCCCGTGCCATAGCCGTGGAAGCGCAGATGCAGCTCCACCAGACGCGAGACGTCCTTGATCATGTCGTTGGAGTACTTCAGCGCGGTCATCCGCTTCTTGGTCATCTTCGCGCCCACCACTTCGTGATGGTGGAAGGAGACCCGGCCGTCCTTCTCGAAGCGCCGCGTCCTGGGCTTGCCGATGTCGTGCAGCAGGGCCGCCAGCCGCAGGACCAGATCGGGTCCGTTCTCCTCAAGGTCCATCGCCTGGTCCAGCACCGTCAGCGAGTGCTCGTAGACGTCCTTGTGCCGGTGATGCTCGTCACTCTCCAGCCGCAGAGCCGGCAGCTCGGGTAGGACCCGGTCGGCCAGGCCGGAATCGACGAAGAGCCGCAGGCCCTTACGCGGGTGCCGCGCCAGGAGCAGCTTGTTCAACTCGTCCCGTACCCGCTCGGCCGAGACGATCTCGATGCGCTCCGCCATCGCCTTCATCGCGGCGACGACCTCGGGGGCGACCTCGAAGTCCAGCTGGGCGGCGAAGCGGGCGGCCCGCATCATCCGCAGCGGATCGTCCGAGAACGACTCCTCCGGCGTGCCCGGCGTGCGCAGGACACGGGCGGCCAGGTCCTCCAGGCCGTCGTGCGGGTCGACGAACTCCTTCTGCGGCAGCAGCACCGCCATGGCGTTCACCGTGAAATCCCGGCGGACCAGGTCGTCCTCGATGGAGTCGCCGTAGGACACCTCGGGCTTGCGGGAGGTGCGGTCGTACGCCTCGGAGCGGTAGGTCGTGACCTCGATGTCGAACGAGTCCTTCTTGCAGCCGACGGTGCCGAAGGCGATGCCGACCTCCCAGACCGCGTCCGCCCACGGCCGGACGATCTTCAGTACGTCCTCGGGGCGGGCATCGGTGGTGAAGTCCAGGTCGTTGCCGAGCCGGCCGAGCAGTGCGTCCCGGACAGAGCCGCCGACCAGGGCAAGCGTGAACCCGGCCTCCTGAAATCGGCGGGCCAGGTCGTCCGCGACGGGGGAGACCCGCAGCAGTTCGCTCACGGCGCGCCGCTGCACATGGTTCAGCGCGTCCGCCGACTGCGGGCTCTGCTCGGCGTGCGGGGTGGGGAGGTCATTGTTGGCGTTCGGCACAACAGAACAGGGTACGTGGCCGCGCAGCGCGAAGCGCCACGTAATAAAGGGGACAGGCCGGTCATACGGCGGTCGGCACGGCGATCATGTGGAGCACTCCCCGGCACTCTGGTGCTGCGGGCCTCGTTACCATTCGTGGACGCACATTCCGACGACCACTGACGACGACGAGGGACGGACGAGCGCGTGGCCGAGGCGGCAGGGTTCCAGGTGACTGAACGGCCGCGTGGTCGATGGCTGCGAAGGACCGTGACGCTGCTCACTGGGCTCCCCCTGCTCGTAGGACTGGCCCAGGTCCCGCACGCCACCTCCGCGCAGGCGGCCCCGACCGGCTCCCGCACGGTCGATGTCACCATCGACTCGATGTCCCCCTCCGCTCCCGGCAAGAGCGACACGGTCACCGTCTCCGGCACGCTGACCAACGACGGCCGCAGCACGATCACCGACGCCCACGTCGGAATGCACCGCGGCGACGCGCTCAGCAGCCGCAGCGCCATCGAGGCCGCGACGCATCGCAACGGGTACCTGCCGGGGGCGGACGGCGAGGAGGTCAAGGACCACCAGCAGAAGATCGACAAGCTGGAGCCCGGCGTCAGCCGCCCCTTCACCCTCAGCGTCCCGGTCAAGGACCTCGATCTCGACGATGACGGTGTGTACCAGATCGGTGTCTCGCTGTCGGGGCGCTCGCAGTCCTCGTCCTACGAGCAGGTCCTGGGGATCGACCGGACGTTCCTGCCCTGGCAGGCCGCCAACGCCGAGAAGAAGACCCAGCTCACCTACCTGTGGCCGCTGATCTCCCCCACCCACCTCACTGCCGAGACCGACGCCGACGCCCAGCAGACGCCGGTCTTCCGCAACGACGACCTCGCCGCCGAGCTGGCCCCCGGCGGCCGGCTCCAGCAGATGGTCGCGCTCGGCAAGAACCTGCCGGTGACCTTCGTCATCGACCCCGACCTGCTCGCGACCGTCGACGCGATGACCAAGTCGTACCGGGTGGACGGCCCGGACGGCCCGATGGGCAAGAACCAGGCGGTCGCCAAGCAGTGGCTCCACGAACTCGAGGAGGCGGTCACCTCGCACGAGGTGGTGGCGCTGCCCTTCGCGGACCCCGACCTCGCCTCGCTCGCCCACCACGGCAAGGGCGTGCCCAGCGCGCTCGGCCACCTCGGCCCGGCCACCGACCTCGCCGAGAAGACCGTGGACACGATCCTCGGCGTCAAGCCGCGTACGGACTTCGCCTGGCCCGTGGAAGGCGCGATCGACTCCTCCATCGTCGATGTCGCCACCTCGGCCGGTGCGCACAACGTGATCACGCGGAGCGACAGCCTGCGGGAGAACGGCGGACTGTCCTACACCCCGACGGCAGCCCGTCCCATCGGCGGCGGCAACACCGCCATCGTCGCGGACGCACAGCTCTCGCAGACCTTCGAGGGCGATATGTCGAAGGCCGGGAACGCCACGCGCGCGGTCCAGGAGTTCATCGCCCAGACCCAGATGATCAGCCTCCAGGAGCCGGACCGGCAGCGCAGCATCGTCGTCGCACCGCAGCGGATGCCATCGGTCAGCCAGGCCCAGGCCATGGCCACCGCGCTGCGTCAGCTGAACGATTCCGGGCGCTGGACCACGCCGCTGCACCTCGGCGCCGCCGCCAAGGCCAAGCCCGACCCCGCGGCCAGCCGCCGTGTGCCCAGCGGCGCCGCCTACCCGTCCTCGCTGCGCCGGCACGAGCTGCCCATCGATGCCTTCCGGCAGATCCAGGGCACCCAGTCCGCGCTGGACGACTTCCGGGTGATCCTGGCGCAGCCGGAGCGTGTGGTGACGCCGTTCGGCAACGCCATAATGCGCGAGATGTCGACGGAGTGGCGGTCCGATCGCACCGGTGCCGCGAAGTTCCGTCACTCGGTGCGCAGCTACCTCGACGGCCTGACCAAGAAGGTCCACCTGATCCAGAAGTCGGACGCCACGCTCTCCGGGCGCAGCGCCACGATTCCGGTGACGGTCCAGAACAACCTGGTCCAGGGCGTCAAGGACATGACGCTGAAGCTGACCTCCTCCCAGCCCAACCGTCTGGACGCGGGCAAGCCGCAGCAGATCACGGTGGACGGCGGGCACAGCCAGTCGTTCAAGTTCAACACCACGGCCAACGCCAACGGCCGCGCGTGGGTGACCGCCCAGCTCTACACGTCGGACGGAAAGCCCTACGGTGGCCGCATGACGTTCCAGGTGAACGTCACGGAGATCACCGCCACTGTGATGCTGGTCATCGCGGGCGGTGTGCTGCTGCTCGTCCTCGCCGGAGTGCGGATCTACCTCCAGCGCAAGCGGGCCGCGGCCCAGCGCGCCGAGGACGGGTCGGACGGCGACGGCTCCGATGGCGAGGAAGGCACGGACGGCGACAGCGGCGGCACGGACGGCGACGCCCCCGAGCAGCCGAGTGACCCCAAGCCGGACACCGGTTCGGAAAGCTCCGACCCGTCCGGCTCAGGTGAGAAAGTGGACCGTTGATAGATGGCGGGGCCGGATGGCCGGCGACGGATGAGGTGGGGCAGCGATGAATGCGCCGTACGACGGTGACCGGGGCCGGGGCGCCAATGGCGACCCCATGGGGCCGGTCCCTCCGACGCCCCCGTCCTCAGCGGACCATGATCCGTTCGTGCAGGACGCCTACCGCAACGGCCCGCACCGCGCACCGGACCCGATGGCCCAGGAGCCGGTGAGCGAGGCGCGCTACGACCGCCCCGCGCAGCACCCTGCGCCACCGGCGCAGCCCGCGCACCCGCTCTACCAGCAGCCGGCGGCGGGCCGCCCCACCCCCGACGCCCAGTCGTGGCCCGCGCCTGCGCCCTCCGAGCCGCCGGGCCCCGGCCACGGTCTGCCGTACGGCGACGATGCCGCGACGATGCAGTTCATGGGCCTCGACGAGCGGGGCGCCCAGGCGGCCGGCGACCGTCGGGAGCCCGATGCCTTCGCGCATCTCTTCCGTGACCAGCAGCAGCCCTACGAGCCGCAGCGCCCGGCACCCGCCGGCCCGCCTGCCGCGCCCTCCGCTGCCGCCGCGGCGCCCGTTCCGGAGGCCGTACCGCAGCAGCCCGCTCCGGCACCGGCGCCCGCCCCCGCAGCGGCGGCCGGCAAGCCTTCCGGCGGCCGCGCCTCCGGCCTGCTCAAGTCCAGTGCGGTGATGGCCGCCGGCACGATGGTGTCCCGTCTCACGGGCTTCGTCCGCTCGGCACTGATCGTCGCGGCACTCGGCGGCGCCGTGCTCGGCGACTCCTGGCAGGTCGCCTACCAGCTCCCGACGATGATCTTCATCCTGACCATCGGCGGCGGTCTGAACTCCGTCTTCGTCCCGCAGCTGGTGCGCGCGATGAAGGAGGACGACGACGGCGGCGAGGCCTACGCCAACCGGCTGCTGACCCTCGTCGTCGTGGTCCTGGGCGTGCTGACGGTGCTGTCGGTGCTCGCCGCGCCACTGCTGGTGAAGCTGGTTTCCTTCGACATCTCACGCGACCCCGCGGCCAACGAGGTCGCCGTCGCGTTCACCCGCTACTGCGTACCCACGATCTTCTTCATGGGGCTGCATGTGGTGATGGGGCAGATCCTCAACGCCCGCGGCCGCTTCGGCGCGATGATGTGGACTCCGGTCCTCAACAACATCGTCATGATCGCCACCTTCGGCCTGTTCATCTGGGTCTACGGCACGGCGAAGACCTCGCACATCGGCGTCACCACGATCCCCGACGAGGGCATCCGGCTCCTGGGCATCGGCACCCTGCTCGGGCTCGTCGTCCAGGCACTGGCGATGATCCCCTACCTGCGCGACGCCGACTTCCGGATCCGGCTCCGCTTCGACTGGCGCGGCCACGGCCTGGGCAAGGCCGCCAAGCTCGCGAAGTGGACGGTGCTGTTCGTGCTTGCCAACCAGGCGGGCGTCCTCGTCGTCACCCAGCTGTCCACCTGGGCCGGCAACACCGCCGACCAGCAGGGCCACCCGGGCACCGGCTTCATCTCGTACGCCAGCGCCCAGCTGATCTGGAACATGCCGCAGGCGATCATCACCGTCTCGGTCATGGCGGCGCTGCTGCCGCGGCTGGCACGGTCCGCCCACGACGGTGACACCGGAGCCGTCCGGGACGACATGTCGCAGGGCCTGCGCACCTCCGCCGTCGCCATCGTCCCGATCTCGTTCGGCTTCCTCTCGCTCGGCATCCCGCTGTGCACGCTGGTCTACGGCTCGTCCGGCGCCGGCATCCCGATGGGCTACATGCTGATGGCCTTCGGTGTGGGCCTGATCCCGTTCTCGGTGCAGTACGTCGTCCTGCGCGCCTTCTACGCGTACGAGGACACCCGCACCCCCTTCTACAACACGGTGATCGTCGCCGCCGTCAACGCCGCGGCCTCCGGGCTCTGCTTCCTGATCCTGCCCGCCCGCTGGGCCGTGGTCGGCATGGCAGCCTCCTACGGCCTGGCGTACATCATCGGCGTCGGCGTGGCCTGGCGGCGGCTGAGCAAGCGGATGGACGGCGATCTCGACACCGCCCACGTCGTGCGGACCTACGCGCGGCTGGCCGGCGCCAGCATCCCGGCGACGATCGTCTCCGGAGCGGTGGTCTACGGCATCATGCAGACGCTCGGCAGCGGATTCCTCGGTTCGCTCGCCGCGCTGATCGCCGGCATCGCCGCACTTCTGGCCGTGTTCTACGTCGCCGCACGCAAAATGCGCATCGAGGAAATGAACGCCCTGGTCGGCATGGTCCGGTCAAAGCTTGGGCGTTGATTGAGCACAACCATCGACTGCCACCGTGTGTCGTGCATAGTGGCGGACTGTGGGCACAATTGTCTTGGCTCATTGAGCCTGCAACGGATGGGGAGGCAGGAACGACGGTGGCGGAACGGAGCACGGCTGCCGTCGACGTGGCCGACACGAGCGGTGAGGAACCGCTGACCGCCAAGGCGGGTAAGGCCACGGACGACGGTGCTAAGGCCGAAAAGGTATCCGGCGGGGAACAGGACGCCGCACGCACCGATGAGCAGCGTGCCCAGGCGACCGAGGCCCAGCCACCGGAACTGCACAGCGGCCACAAGCTCGCCAGACGCTACCGACTAGAGGAGTGCGTCACCCGTCTGGACGGATTCAGCAGCTGGCGTGCGGTGGACGAGAAGCTGCGGCGAGCCGTCGGCGTGCATATCCTGCCCGCCGACCATCCGCGGGGCCGGCCGGTGCTCTCCGCCGCCCGTTCCTCGGCGCTGCTCGGCGATCCCCGATTCGTCCAGGTCCTGGACGCGGTCGAGGAGAACGACCTCGTCTACGTCGTCCACGAGTGGCTGCCGGACGCCACGGAACTCACCACCGTGCTCGCCAACGGGCCGCTGGAGCCGCACGACGCCTACCAGCTCGTCAGCCAGGTCTCCCAGGCCATGGCCGCCGCGCACCGCGAGGGCCTGGCCCATCTGCGGATCACCCCCGGTTCGGTGCTGCGCACGGAGTCCGGGCAGTACCGCATCCGTGGCCTCGCCGTCATGGCGGCGCTGCGCGGCATCACCTGCGAGCACCCGCAGCGCACGGACACCGAGGCGATCGGCGCGCTGCTGTACGCCGCGCTGACCCAGCGCTGGCCGTACGAGAACGACGCCCACGGCCTGACCGGCCTGCCCAAGGGTGTCGGGCTGATCGCGCCCGACCAGGTGCGCGCCGGGGTCCACCGCGGGCTTTCCGAGCTGGCCATGCGGGCCCTGATCAACGACGGCGCCACGGCTTCCCGCCAGGAGCAGCCCTGCACCACCCCGGAGGAGCTGGCCAAGGCCGTTGCGGCCATGCCGCGTATCCGGCCTCCGGAGACGGCGTTCAGCACGCCGCCGCCGTATCAGCGCACGGGCTACCAGCAGGGCAACTACCGGCAGTCGTCGGCGCACAACGGCCAGGCCGCCCGGCAGACCCAGCCCGTTGCCACGCCTCCGCCGCCGCTGCAGAGCCGCACGGGCCGGGCGCTGAAGTGGTCCGTCTCCGCGCTGCTGATCGCGGCGCTGGGGCTGGGCAGCTGGCAGCTCGCGGACACGCTGCTGAAGCGGGAGAACGACGAGGACGATCCGGGGAACTCGCAGACGGGCGGCGGCCAGGCGAAGAAGCCGAGCGGCAAGCCTCTCTCGATCACGGGCGCCACAGAGTTCTCGCCCCTGGCCGAACCCTTCTCAGCGGCGCAGGCGCGCAATGCCACGGACGGCGACCCGAGTACCGCCTGGGTGACAGGTCGGTTCAAGGGCTGGGCAAACTTCGGAAACCTGCCGTCGCGCGCAAACGGCAGCGGCATCATCGTCGACCTCGGACGCGCGAAGGACATCTCCGAGATACAGGTCAGCATGTATCGGCCGGGCCAGACCGTGGAAGTCCGCGCAGCGGCGCCTTCCGCAGCCGACCCGACGAAGCTCGACGATTTCTCACGGCACCTCTCCAAACCGGAGAAGGCCGGTGACCGGCTGGATGTGAAACTCGACCAGCCGGTGCGGGCCCGCTATGTACTGATCCGCGTCACGGAACTTCCCAGCGATGGGGAATCGGATTGGTTCCGCGGGGGCCTTTCAGAAATCAAAATTTCCGGCTGAACCGCGGACAGCGCATCTCCCGCACCCGCCGGCGCCTTCGCCTACGGCACGAGGGCCTGCCAAGTCATCGGCAGGCCCTCGTGCCGTGTGATGCTCGGCCCCGTCCCTGGGTGTCCTGAGCGACGACGAAGTACTTGCCGCAATTGCCCCCGAACCTCCAGGTCCGCGGCCCGCCCACGCGGCGCGTGCCGTGCGGCCAGGAACCCGTCGGCCGCTGCATGCACTGCTTCCGCGTGAAGAATTCCACGCGCGCAGTTTTGGCGCGAAATTCAGTCGACAGCACCGTGCGAAGCAGGCCATGCCAAATCTCCGCAATAGACAACCGGAAGGGCGGGTAGAAGGCGGCACCTGCGCAGCGGCCCTGCCGAGAAGGAAAAGCACCTGTGCGGCCTTCAGAAATCCTAGGGACGAGATCGCGCGCCTACGAATACCTGGCACTTCTCCCGACGGCTGCCTACCATGCGGTGTACGAGGTTGCTGCCAGCCCGTGGACTCATCACGTTGCGGTACGGCGGGTCGACGATCGCCGGTTGGTGACAGGGCCAAGGTTCCGAGGGTTCAGCCGCTGGGCAAGGGGGGTTGGGATGGGTGTGCTGGACGAGTCTGGTGATCAGGACCTCCTCGCCCGCCATGTCGCCGGCGACCCCGACGCCTTCGGGGAGATCGTCCGACGACACCGCGACCGGCTCTGGGCGGTGGCACTGCGCACCCTGGGGGATCGCGAGGAGGCCGCCGACGCCGTCCAGGACGCCCTCGTCTCCGCCTACCGTGCGGCCCACACCTTTCGCGGCCAGGCCGCCGTGACGACCTGGCTGCACCGCATCACGGTCAATGCCTGTCTCGACCGGGCCCGCAAGGCCGCCTCGCGGCGCACCTCGCCCGTCGCCGAGACCGAGCGGCTGGAGCAGCTGCTGGAGCCCGAGGAGTCCGCCGCCGCCCCTGCCGAGCGCCAGGATCTGCACCGGGAGCTGCTGAGTGCGCTGCGCACACTCCCGGAGGAGCAGCGGGCCGCTCTCGTCCTCGTCGATATGCAGGGCTACCCCGTCGCGGAGGCGGCCGCCATCCTCGATATCCCGACCGGGACGGTGAAGAGCCGCTGCGCACGAGGCCGTGCTCGGCTCCTGCCCTTGGTCACCCATCTGCGCGCCGACGGCGGGGGTAGCGAACCCGCGAGCGGGGGAAGGAACCGGGCGCAGGGGACATCCGTCCCACCGACGGCAGGACCGAAGGACACAGGTGCCGTGAAGGGCGGAGGTGGGTGAGCGTGACGTCGACGACCGGCACGGGTGAGCACCCGGAGGTCTCTGAGATCTCCGACCTCACGGACGGGCTGCTCTCCCCCTCGCGCACCGCGGATCTGCGCGACCACCTCGCCGCCTGCGCGCTGTGCGAGGACGTCTATGAGTCCCTGGAAGAGATCCGGGGGCTGCTGGGCACGCTCCCCGGTCCGGCGCGGATGCCTGCCGATGTCGCCGGGCGCATCGATGCCGCCCTCGCAGCCGAGGCGCTGCTGGACGCCACCGCTCCTGGCGCCGCGGGGCATGTTTCACGTGAAACAGCCACCGCGCCGGTCGCTGTTTCACGTGAAACCGACGTCGAGTCCCCCGGTCGCGGATCGGCGGCCACCCGGCCCCCAGGGCGGTCTCGGGGCGCCTCCGGGCCGGGCCGCCAGACACCGGGCGGTCGCTCGTCCCGTTCTCGCCGCTGGCCGCGGATTCTGCTCGGCACGGCGGCGGCCGCCGCGATCCTCAGCTTCGGTGGCCTTCTGCTCCAGAACGCCGCCATGGACAGCGGCCAGGGGCACCACCAGGACCGGTCCTCCGCGACCACCGAGAAGAGCATGAACGGTGCGGCCGCCCTCACAGCCGCCAGCCTTGAATCACATGTTCGCGATCTGCTGGCGTCCAAGAGCTCGCACAAGTCCCCCGACATCGGTGCTCAGAGCCTCCCCGAGACCCCGCTGCGGGGCAGTGCCGACACCATTCCGTCCTGTGTCCGCCAGGGCATCGGACGCCCCGAAGCGCCGCTCGCGTCCAGCCACACCCGCTACCAGGGCAAGGACGCCTTCCTCGTCGTACTGCCGGATCCGGCCGACGCACGGCGGGTCTCGGCGTATGTCGTCGCCTCCTCGTGCGTCTCCGCCACGCAGCCGGCTCCCGGCAAGGTCCTGCTGTCGGACTCGTACCAGCGAGACTGAGCGACGAGAAGTGCGCTGTGACACTCCGGGAATGCTAGCCCCGTAGGATCCGTTGGGTGGGGTGAGAGTTCCCCGAGCCCCAGCAAGCAGTCGGCAGAGACAAGGAAGACACCCGTGAGCGACGTCCGCAACGTGATCATCATCGGCTCCGGGCCCGCGGGCTACACCGCAGCGCTCTACACCGCCCGCGCGTCCCTGAAGCCGCTCGTCTTCGAAGGTGCCGTCACCGCCGGAGGCGCGCTGATGAACACCACCGACGTGGAGAACTTCCCCGGTTTCCGCGACGGCATCATGGGGCCGGACCTCATGGACAACATGCGCGCCCAGGCCGAGCGCTTCGGTGCCGAACTCGTGCCGGACGACATCGTCGCGGTCGATCTCTCCGAAGAGATCAAGACGGTCACCGACACCGCAGGAAACGTGCACCGTGCCAAGACGGTCATCGTCAGCACCGGCTCCCAGCACCGCAAGCTCGGCCTGCCCCGCGAGGACGAGCTGTCCGGTCGCGGTGTCTCCTGGTGCGCCACGTGCGACGGGTTCTTCTTCAAGGACCAGGACATCGCCGTCATCGGCGGCGGCGACACCGCGATGGAGGAGGCCACCTTCCTCTCCCGCTTCGCCAAGTCGGTCACGGTCGTCCACCGCCGCGACACCCTGCGGGCCAGCAAGGCGATGCAGGATCGTGCCTTCGCCGACCCGAAGATCAAGTTCGTGTGGGACAGCGAGGTCGCCGAGATCCACGGCGAGAGCAAGCTCTCGGGTCTGACGCTGCGCAACATCAAGACCGGCGAGACCTCCGAGCTCCCCGTCACGGGCCTGTTCATCGCGATCGGCCATGACCCGCGGACCGAGCTGTTCAAGGGCCAGCTGACTCTCGACGACGAGGGTTACCTCAAGGTCGACGCCCCCAGCACCCGCACCAACCTGCAGGGTGTCTTCGCCGCGGGCGATGTCGTCGACCACACCTACCGCCAGGCGATCACCGCAGCCGGCACGGGCTGCTCCGCCGCCCTCGACGCCGAGCGCTTCCTCGCCGCGCTGTCGGACGGCGAGTCGACCGCCGAGCCGGAGAAGACCCCCTCCGCCTGACCCGCGCACCCAGCTTTCCCAACACCCACTCAGTAAGGAGACTGCCATGGCCGGCGCCACGGTGACCGTCACGGACGCCAATTTCGAAGAGGTCGTCCTCAACAGCGACAAGCCCGTCCTCGTGGACTTCTGGGCCACCTGGTGCGGCCCGTGCCGCCAGATCGCCCCGTCCCTGGAGGCCATTGCCGCCGAGCACGACGAGATCGTCATCGCCAAGCTGAACACCGACGAGAACCCGGCGACCACCGCCAAGTACGGCGTCATGTCGATCCCGACCATGAACGTCTACAAGGGCGGCGAGGTCGTGAAGACCATCGTCGGCGCCAAGCCGAAGGCCGCCATCGAGCGCGACCTGGCGGACTACCTCGCCTGAGTCACACCGGTTGTTTCACGTGAAACGGGCCCGCCCTCATCGAGGAGGCGGGCCCGTTCTCCGTTTCACGTGAAACAGACTGCCTACAGCGGTCGCAGTGCGGGTTCCTTCTGGACTGCTCCCAGCAGACGGTCGAGCGCCAGCTCCACGTCTTCCTTCCACGAGATGGTGCTCCGCAGCTCAAGGCGCAGCCGCGGAAAGCGGGGGTGGGGCCGTACGGTCTTGAAGCCCACCGCGAGAAGATGATCTGCGGGCAGTACACACGCCGGCTCGGACCAGCGAGTGTCGCCGAACGCCTCGATCGCCTTGAACCCGCGCTGGATCAGATCCTTGGCGACCGTCTGAACCATCACCCGCCCCAGCCCCTGCCCCTGGAACCCGGGGATCAGCCACGCCGTCAGCAGCTGCACCGCATCCGGCGACACCGGACTGGTGGGAAAGGCCATGGAGCGCGGCACATAGGCCGGCGGGGCGTACATCACAAAGCCGGCCGGCACCTCGTCGACATAGACGACCCGCCCGCAGGATCCCCACTCCAGCAGTACCGCCGAGATCCAGGCTTCCTTCTCCAGCTCGGGACGCCCCGCCTTTACCGCAGCCTCGCCGCTGACGGGGTCGAGCTCCCAGAAGACACAGGAGCGGCAGCGCTTGGGGAGATCCGGAAGGTTGTCCAGCGTGAGCGGTACGAGCCGACGGCCCATGAAACCAGGTCCTCACTTCTCTCACCTGCCGCACCACGGAGCGCCGTCAGCGCCGCCTGCTCCCTGAGCAGACCACCAACGAACCCCCCGACGGCTGCGAGGCCGAACCCCGCCGCCAGCAGTCCGGTGCGGCTCACCGATCGCATGGCCCTCTCCTCGCTGTGAGGTGTCTCCACGTGGATCCGTGCCATACCCGAACGCATCGTATCCACCCTTTACGGGCACCGGTAGCGCGCGAGAGCAAAGGGCGGGCCGTGTTCCGGTATGGATTCCGGAACACGGCCCGCCCAGCTGCCGACGGGTGTCAGCTCACTCTTCGTCGTTCTTCTCCTCGGCCAGCGTCTGGCCCAGGACAGGTCCCTCACCGGGGGCGAGAGTGCCGAGGATCCGCTCAAGATCTTCTATCGAGGCGAACTCGACGACGATCTTGCCCTTCTTCTGCCCCAGGTCGACCTTCACCCGGGTCTCGAAGCGATCGGACAGACGGGAGGCCAGGCCGGTCAGCGCGGGGGACACCCGGGTACCGGCACGCGGCCCCTTCGCCTTGCTCGCGCTCTTGGGCTCCGAGCCCATCAGCTTCACGATCTCCTCGACCGTGCGCACCGACAGCCCCTCCGCCACGATGCGGTACGCCAGGTGGTCCTGCTCCTCCGAGTCCTCCACGGAGAGCAGGGCGCGGGCGTGTCCCGCGGAGAGCACACCCGCGGCGAGCCGGCTCTGCACGGACGGCGAGAGGTTCAGCAGACGCAGCGTGTTGGAGACCTGCGGACGCGAGCGCCCGATCCGGTCCGCCAGCTCGTCATGCGTGCACTTGAAGTCCTTCAGCAACTGGTCGTAGGCGGCAGCCTCTTCCAGTGGGTTGAGCTGTGCCCGGTGCAGGTTCTCCAGGAGCGCGTCGAGGAGCAGCTTCTCATCCTCGGTGTCCCGGACGATGGCGGGAATCTTCTCCAGTCCGGCCTCACGGGACGCCCGCCAGCGCCGCTCGCCCATGATGAGCTCGTACGTGTCGTGCGCCGTCTGACGCACCACCACCGGCTGCAGCAGGCCCACCTCCTTGATGGAGGTGACCAGCTCGGCAAGAGCGTCCTCGTCGAAGACCGTTCGCGGCTGGCGCGGATTGGGCTTGATCGCGTCCAGCGGCACCTCGGCGAAGTGCGCACCGGCGACCGCCGACAGGCCCTCCGCCGCTGCCTCGGTCCCGACCGCCGCTTCCGTTTCACGTGAAACACCGTGCGCCGGCAGCGACGCCACCTTGGCGGCCGCCACTCCTCGCTCCGGGGCCAGCACCGGTACGGACGACGGTGACGTCGCCCCCTGTCCCACCGCGGGCCCGACGTTGTCCGTGCTCTGCGGTGCCGCGGGGATCAGCGCACCGAGCCCACGGCCCAGGCCTCTACGTCGTTCGCTCACTGATTCCCCTCCGAGATGCTGTGCTGTGCTTCGTAGTTGACGCTGAGGCCCTGGCCCCCGGTCTGCGGGACGCCACGGAACGCGATCTCCCGGGCCGCTTCGAGATAGGAGAGCGAGCCACTGGATCCCGGGTCATAGGTGAGCACGGTCTGCCCGTAACTGGGTGCCTCGGAGATGCGCACCGAGCGGGGAATGCTCGTACGGAGCACCTCGTGGCCGAAGTGGTTGCGCACCTCGTCGGCGACCTGGGAGGCGAGCCGGGTGCGCCCGTCGTACATCGTGAGCAGGATCGTCGAGACATGGAGCTGGGGGTTGAGATGGCCCCGCACCAGATCGACGTTCCGCAGCAGCTGGCCCAGACCCTCCAGTGCGTAGTACTCACACTGAATCGGGATCAGTACCTCGGCGCCGGCGACCAGTGCATTGACGGTCAGCAGGCCGAGCGAGGGCGGGCAGTCGATGAAGATGTAGTCCAGCGGCTGTTCGTACGCCTTGATGGCCCGGTCCAGTCGGCTCTCCCGAGCCACCAGGGAGACCAGCTCGATCTCGGCACCGGCCAGATCGATCGTGGCGGGAGCACAGAACAGCCCCTCCACATCCACGACCGGCTGCACCACATCGGAGAGCGGCTTGCTCTCCACCAGCACGTCATAGATCGACGGCACTTCGGAGTGGTGGTCGATCCCCAGCGCCGTCGATGCGTTGCCCTGAGGGTCGAGGTCGATCACCAGAACCCGTGCGCCGTGCAGGGCCAGCGAGGCCGCCAGGTTGACGGTCGTGGTGGTCTTGCCCACCCCGCCCTTCTGGTTGGCAACCACCATGACCCGGGTCTGTTCAGGCCGGGGCAGCCCCTCACCCGCGCGGCCGAGTGCCTCCACCGCAAGCTGAGCTGCACGACCGATCGGGGTGTCGTCCATCGGGGGCGGCGTTTCACGTGAAACGTCGTCCCCGAACGACTCGCTACGGGGACCGGGGACCGGATCGGTCATCGGTCCCGCGATGTTGGCGTCGGACCGCAAGGATTCACTCTCCTCGACATCAGGCTCGCAATGTTCAGAGCCTGCCATGCTTTCGGTGTCGTGAACCAGTGAGGTCCGTTCTCCTGTGGACGAATCCACATCTGTGGATACTTCCGTGACCCTTGTGGGCTTACGGTCGCGCGGCGCGGCGGCCGCACGACCGCGACCGATGATCCCTTGCAGCAGAGAACGACGTTTCACGTGAAACACGATGCCAGCGTCGCGCCCGAATGAGCCGCGACACTCCGTCTTGGGTGGTTTTGATGGCGTTTATGGAATTAGCCCGTTCCCCTATTTCGCGGAACGGGACATCCCGCGCATCAGTGCCGGCCTGTTCCGCACCGGCACGGAACATCAGCGCCGGCGCCCCCTCGACGCACGGCTGACGCGGGCCGCCTTCGCCCGCTTGGCCGCGAAGCGCACACCGCCGGGGCTCTCGCCCACCTCGACCCGCACCACGGTCGTCGGCGGGTCCACGATGCCCTCGCCCACCTGCACCACCGAGGTCTCCACCACACCGAGCTTGCTCAGTGCCGCCCGGGCCCCCTTGAGCTCCTCCTCCGCGGCATCGCCCTTGAGCGCCAGCATCTCGCCGTAAGGGCGCAGCAGCGGAACGCCCCAGCCGGCGAGCCGGTCGAGCGGCGCGACGGCGCGCGCGGTCACCACATGCACCTGGGGAAGCTTGCCCATGACCTCTTCGGCCCGTCCGCGCACGACCGTGACATGGTCGAGGCCGAGCAGCTCGACGACTTCCTGGAGGAAGTTCGTCCGCCGCAGCAGCGGCTCCAGGAGCATGATCTTCAGATCCGGGCGTACCAGCGCCAGCGGGATGCCGGGCAGCCCGGCCCCCGAACCCACATCGCACACCGAGACGCCCTCGGGCACCACCTCGGAGAGCACCGCGCAGTTCAGCAGGTGCCGCTCCCACAGCCGCGGCACCTCACGCGGGCCGATCAGCCCTCGCTTCACCCCCGCGTCGGCGAGCAGTTCGCCGTACCGCACGGCCTCCGGAAAGCGCTCGCCGAATACCTCCTGTGCCGCCTTCGGCGCAGGAGGGAGCTCCGCTGCTGCCTCCGTCACGGGAACCGCCCTTCCTCTGGACTGCTTTTCCTGCCGGGAACCCGGGCCTACTCACCCGGAATAACACAGAACGCTGACAACTTTTGGCCCCGCCTGCGAGCAGACGGGGCCAAAGAAAAACGGACGTGCTGAGCGTCAGGCCGGGAGGACTACCACTCGGCGCTCCGGCTCCTCGCCCTCGGACTCGCTGCGCAGCCCGGCCGCTGCCACGGCGTCGTGGACGACCTTGCGCTCGAACGGCGTCATCGGGTCGAGCTTGACCGGCTGGCCGGTGCCCTTGGCCTCCTCGGCCGCCTTCGCGCCGATCTCCGTGAGCTGCTCGCGCTTGCGGGCCCGGAAGCCGGCGATGTCGAGCATCAGACGGCTGCGGTCACCGGTCTCCCGGTGCACGGCCAGCCGGGTCAGCTCCTGCAGTGCCTCCAGCACCTCGCCATCGCGGCCCACCAGCTTCTGCAGATCACGGCTGGTCGAGTCGCTGATGATCGACACCGCGGCGCGGTCGGCCTCGACGTCCATGTCGATGTCGCCGTCGAGGTCGGCGATGTCCAGCAGACCCTCAAGGTAGTCGGCCGCGATCTCGCCTTCCTGCTCAAGGCGGGTCAGGGTGTCGGTGCCCTCGGCGGCAGGGGTCGTGTCCGTCACGAAAGGACTCCTTCTTACTTCTTCGACGGGTGCTTGGGGCGCTGCTGGCCCTTGCGCTGTCCGGACTTGGCGGTGCGGGACCCGGAGGCGCCGCCCTTCTCCTTGCCGTCCTGCGTGTCCTTCTTCTCCAGCGACTGCTTCTTCGCTCCGCCCTCGGCAGAGCCCGCCGACCCGGCACGCGTACGCTGCGTGCCGCCGGCGGCCGGGGCACCACCGGTCTGCCGCTTGGCCTTCGTCTGGCGCTTGGGCTGCTGGCGGTTCTGACGCGCCTCCTCGGCGGCCTTCTTCGCCGCGATCTCGGCCGGAGCCTCGACCAGCTTGCCCTTGGCCCGCAGCCGCTCCTGGCGCTCCTCGAATGCCTTGCTGCCGGGAGTCGGGTTACGACGGATGACGAACATCTGCTGGCCCATGGTCCACACGTTGGTGGTCAGCCAGTAGACGAGAACACCGACGGGGAAGTTGATACCGAAGACGGCGAACATGATCGGGAAGACGTACATCAGCATCTTCTGCTGCTGCATGAACGGCGTCTTCACCGTCAGGTCGACGTTCTTGGTCATCAGCTGGCGCTGGGTGAAGAACTGCGACGCCGACATCAGGACGATCATGATGACCGTGACCACGCGGACATCGGTCACCGAGGCGCCCAGGCTCTCGATCTTCTGCGCGCTGTCCATGAACTTCGCCGCCAGCGGGGCGCCGAAGATGTGTGCCTTCTGCGCACTCTCCAGCAGAGGCTGGTCGATGACACCGACCACCTTGTTCTGGGCGATGTGGTTCAGGACCTGGTACAGCGAGATGAAGAAGGGCGACTGGGCCAGAATCGGGAGACAGCTCGAGAGCGGGTTGGTGCCCGTCTCCTTGTAGAGCTTCATCATCTCTTCGGACTGGCGCTGCTTGTCGCTCTTGTAGCGCTCCTGGATCGCCTTCATCTTCGGCTGGAGCGCCTGCATGTTCCGCGTCGACTTGATCTGCTTCACAAAGAGCGGGATCAGGCAGATACGGATCAGCACCACCAGCGAGACGATGGACAGACCCCACGCCGCGCCACTGTTCGGATCAAAGATCAGGCCGTAGAACGAGTGGAACTGGACGATGATCCAGGAAACGGCGTAATAGAGAGGATTCAGGATCGTGTCCACGAATCAGGCTCCTTGGGCGTTGGGCTGAGTCTCGGGCTGGGTGGCGGGCTCATGGACAGCAGTCCCACCCAGACGGCTCCTCAGCCGCTGATGCCAGACCGGACGCTTCCGGGGAGGGACGTGGTCGACGCCACCGAGCGACCACGGGTTGCAGCGCAGGATGCGCCAAGCCGTCAGCGCAGTCCCTTTCACCGCGCCGTGCCGGTCGATGGCCGTATAGCCATAGTGCGAGCACGACGGGTAGTACTTGCAGACCGGGCCCAGCAGGGGGCTGATGGTCCACTGGTAGATCTTGATCAAAAGCAGCAGCGGGTACTTCACTGTGCGCTCCCTCCCGGGCCCCGGCCGGGGTTCCGGGAGCCCGCGGCGCTGCCGCCGCCGGTCACGGCTCCGGGGGGATTGCAGCCTTTCGGCGCCCCTCCCAGCAGCCGCTCAAGGGCGGCGTCCAGGTCGCGGGCCAGCTGGTCGTGATCCGCGTCGCCCGCGCCGGGCAGGGCCCGTACGACAACCAGGCTACCGGCGGGCAGCCGGTCCAGCCGGTCGCGCATGAGATGACGGAGTCTGCGCTTGACCCTGTTGCGCACGACCGCGATGCCAACGGCCTTGCTCACGACGAAACCCGCACGCGCCGGGGGAACGCATTCCCCCGCTGCGTGCGGGTCCGTTGCACCGCTACGACAATGAACGACAAGGAGCGGGCGCCCGGCCCTGCGTCCCCGGCGTACCGCGGTCGCAAAGTCCTCGCGCCGCCTCAGCCGATTTTCGGTAGGCAGCACGTCATGGACCTAGGTTCAGGCTGCTCAGGCCGACAGGCGGGCGCGACCCTTGCCACGGCGGGACGCGAGGATCGCGCGGCCGGCGCGGGTCCGCATGCGCAGACGGAAGCCGTGGGTCTTCGCGCGGCGGCGGTTGTTCGGCTGGAAGGTGCGCTTGCTCACTCGGGGGCTCCAGGAATGCTTGTTGTCTCAAGGTGAGACAGATGTGGGGCGTCGTTGGCTGTCACCGTGCGCCCACGAGTAACTCGCAACGCCTAAGTGCACCGCTTCACGATCACCAGAGCGCGATCTTTGCCCATCGGAGGCAGGCGGCAGCAGCCATCGACAACTCGACCTGGTCACGGTACGCGCGGCTACGCCATCCGGTCAAACCGGCTCCTCGGCAGCACGAGGGGCCGCTCGTCAGGACACACTATGCACAGCCTGTGGACAACAACTTGAATCCCCAGGCCCGCCCTGACTACCGTGGCTGAACTCCGATTCCTTCCCGCCCGTCCTGAGAATCACACATTCGTGGGACTGTGAGAGAGCGTGCCCTGTGGCTGATGTACCTGCCGATCTTGCCGCAGTGTGGCCCCGAGTGCTCGACCATCTCCTCCGGGCGGAAGCCGACGGCCTCAAGCCCAAGGACCAGGACTGGCTCAAGCGCACCCAGCCGCTGGCGCTGGTCGCCGACACCGCACTGCTCGCCGTCCCCAACGAATTCGCCAAGGGCGTGCTGGAGGGCCGGCTGGCACCGCTGATCGGCGAAGCCCTCAGCCATGAGTGCGGCCGGCCGATCCGGATCGCGATCACCGTCGACGACTCCTCCGAGGAGCCCCCGGCGCCGGCCGCGCCCGCGCAGCACCAGCCGCAGCAGCACCAGTCGCAGCAGCAGGCCCCGCGCCACCAGCAGCCGCATCAGTCACCGCAGCAGCACGACGCATACGACTACGAGCGCCGCCACGACACCCGGCAGGGCTACGGGCACCAGGGCGACGACCTGCCCGGCGTCCGGCCCGCCTACCCCGACTACCAGCAGCCCCGGCACGAGCCCGGCTCCTGGCCGCAGCACTCCGCCCCCCTCGCCGGCGGCCCCGGACCGCGTGACGACTACGGATGGCAGCAGCAGCACCTCGGCGGCTTCCCCGAGCGCGACCCGTACGCCTCCCCCTCGCACGTACCGCAGCACCAGCAGCACCAGAACGACTTCCGCGCGCAGGCACCCGACCGCGGCGGGCCGCCGCAGCACTCCGACGGTGGGCGCCCCGCGTACGAGCAGCAGCGCCGCGATCTCACCGAGCACCAGCCCGGCGGGCACAACGGCCGCTCCGGTCCCGGCGCCGCACTGCCCGCGCCCAGCGGTGCGCCCAGCCCGCTCGCCGCGCAGCCCGCGCCGGCGACCGGCCCCGGTGAGCCGACCGCGCGGCTGAACCCGAAGTACCTCTTCGACACCTTCGTCATCGGCGCCTCCAACCGCTTCGCGCACGCCGCCGCGGTCGCCGTCGCCGAGGCCCCGGCCAAGGCGTACAACCCCCTGTTCATCTACGGGGAGTCGGGCCTCGGCAAGACCCACCTGCTGCATGCGATCGGGCACTACGCGCGGAGCCTGTACCCGGGCACCCGGGTGCGGTACGTGAGCTCGGAGGAGTTCACCAACGAGTTCATCAACTCCATCCGCGACGGCAAGGCGGACGCGTTCCGCAAGCGCTACCGCGACATGGACATCCTGCTGGTCGACGACATCCAGTTCCTGGCGAGCAAGGAGTCGACGCAGGAGGAGTTCTTCCACACCTTCAACACGCTGCACAACGCCAACAAGCAGATCGTGCTCTCCAGTGACCGGCCGCCCAAGCAGCTGGTCACCCTGGAGGACCGGCTGCGCAACCGCTTCGAGTGGGGCCTGATCACCGACGTCCAGCCGCCCGAGCTGGAGACCCGGATCGCGATCCTGCGCAAGAAGGCGGTGCAGGAGCAGCTGAACGCGCCGCCGGAGGTGCTGGAGTTCATCGCGTCCCGCATCTCGCGCAACATCCGCGAGCTGGAGGGCGCGCTGATCCGGGTCACCGCGTTCGCCTCGCTCAATCGGCAGCCCGTCGACCTGGGGCTGACCGAGATCGTGCTGAAAGATCTGATCCCCGGGGGCGAGGACGCCGCGCCGGAGATCACCGCGACCGCGATCATGGCGTCCACCGCCGACTACTTCGGGTTGACCATCGACGATCTGTGCGGCTCCTCGCGCAGCCGGGTGCTGGTGACCGCCCGGCAGATCGCCATGTACCTGTGCCGCGAGCTGACCGATCTCTCGCTGCCGAAGATCGGCGCGCAGTTCGGCGGCCGGGACCACACGACCGTGATGCACGCGGACCGCAAGATCCGCGCGCTGATGGCCGAGCGGCGCTCGATCTACAACCAGGTCACCGAGCTCACCAACCGCATCAAGAACGGCTGAGGCCGCCGGCCGCCGCCGCAGGCGCACCCAGGGCGCCCCGGGACTCGCTCCCGGGGCGCCCTTGCGTATAGGGGGAGGGGACGGACGCTCGCGCACCGCTTCAGAGCCGCTGCAGAGCCGCTTCACCGCCGCCCGGAGCCACTGCCGCGCGCTCCCGGAGCCCTCCCCGTCCGCTCCAGGAACGCCCCCCGGTCCCGTCCCGGGCCCGTCCCAAACCTGTGGAGCGCACCGGCCGTGTTCGATTCCGTGCCTGGTCACGGCCTCTCTCCACAGATTGGGCAAGATTCTTCCGTCCACACCCTGGGGAGAGGAAAGTTATCCCTGTGGGATCCACAGGCCGGGCTTCTGACGGAGCATCGGGGGAGGTCAGCAGCGTGTGGAATTGTGGCCAACCAATCTCCACAGGCTGTGGACAGCGAAACCGTCCACAGGGCGGTGGATGTCTTGTCCACCGGCCGCCCACAGAAGAGCGGCTGTTGTCCCCAGCAATCTCCGGCTTCTCCACACCCCTGTCCACTGTTCGGCAACACAACACCCCTCCTCACCGCGCCGAGTGAAAGCGGTCACACCAAGGTGGTGGGTTGGGCTGTGGGGAACGTGGGTAAAGCTGGGGATGGCACTGGGGAGAAGTACCCCCGCCCTGTGCATCGGGTGTGCAGAACTTCCGGCGGTCCACAGAACCCCCGGTTTTTCCACGGCCGCCGCCCACAGGGGCAGTGGACAAAAAATCCGCGTTGACCTGCGCAAAGGCAGTTGTCCACGGTTTCCACAGCCCCTACTACTACGACCACGGATATCTACCGGGGAACTCGTTCGGAAACGGGGCCTGTGCACAAGTTGGCCGCCGGGCGTCCGGGACCGGTCGAGCCGACTTGACCCCGAGCCGCACCGACTGTCGGTGGCGTGCGTCAGACTGGTCTCCGGCAACCCAGCCGACGAAGAAGGCCAGCAGGGCGAGAGCCAGCAACAGCAGGAGGCGGTTTCCGGTGAAGATCCGGGTGGAGCGCGATGTACTCGCGGAGGCAGTGGCCTGGGCGGCCAAGAGCCTCCCGGCCCGTCCGCCGGTGCCCGTCCTCGCGGGCCTGCTGCTGAAGGCGGAGGACGGCGCACTGAGCCTCTCCGGCTTCGACTACGAGGTCTCGGCGCGGGTCTCGGTGGAGGCCGAGGTCGAGGAGGAGGGCACCGTCCTCGTCTCCGGCCGGCTGCTCGCCGACATCTGCCGCGCGCTCCCCAACCGCCCGGTGGAGATTTCCACCGACGGTGTACGAGTGACCGTCGTCTGCGGCTCCTCGCGGTTCACCCTCCACACCCTTCCTGTGGAGGAGTACCCGTCGCTGCCGACCATGCCCACCGCCACCGGCACCGTCCCCGGTGAGGTCTTCGCCGCTGCCGCCGCCCAGGTGGCCATCGCCGCCGGCCGCGACGACACCCTCCCGGTGCTCACCGGCGTACGGATCGAGATCGAGGGCGACACCGTCACCCTCGCCTCCACCGACCGCTACCGCTTCGCGGTGCGCGAGTTCCTGTGGAAGCCGGAGAGCCCGGACGCCTCCGCGGTCGCGCTCGTCCCGGCGAAGACGCTGCTGGACACCGCCAAGTCGCTGAGCAGCGGCGACACCGTCACGCTCGCGCTGTCCGGCTCCGGCCAGGGCGAGGGCCTGATCGGTTTCGAGGGCGCCGGCCGACGGACGACGACGCGTCTGCTGGAGGGCGACCTGCCCAAGTACCGCACGCTCTTCCCGACCGAGTTCAACTCCGTCGCCGTGATCGAGACCGCCCCGTTCGTCGAGGCCGTCAAGCGTGTGGCGCTGGTGGCCGAGCGGAACACGCCGGTCCGGCTGAGCTTCGAGCAGGGCGTGCTGATCCTGGAGGCCGGCTCCAGCGACGATGCACAGGCTGTGGAGAGGGTCGACGCGGATCTGGACGGCGACGACATCTCGATCGCCTTCAACCCCGGCTTCCTGCTGGAGGGCCTGTCGGCCATCGACTCCCCGGTGGCCCAGCTGTCCTTCACGACGTCCACCAAGCCGGCGCTGCTGAGCGGCCGCCCGGCCAAGGACGCCGAGGCCGACGACGCGTACAAGTACCTGATCATGCCGGTCCGGCTGTCGGGCTGACGGCTGACGGCTGACGGCTGGCAGCGCGCGGGGCGACCGCGCGCTGCGGCACACCCGGGGGCGCCCGTCGGCAGGCCCCGTACCGAGCGCCCGGATGCTCATCGGAGCCCTTGCGGCGACTGGCTGACAGGGGCCCCGATGAGCGGCTGAGCCCACAGCTGTGCACGGACCTGCGGGCGTAGGCTCGGACTCGGGAACACCAGCAACGACTACGTGCAAAGAGGGTCTCTGATGGAGCTCGGTCTCGTCGGTCTCGGCAAGATGGGCGGCAACATGCGCGAGCGCATTCGCCGCGCCGGCCACACCGTCGTCGGTTACGACCGCAACCCGGACCTGGCGGATGTGAACAGCCTCCAGGAGCTTGTGGGCAAGCTCAAGGGCCCGCGGGTGGTCTGGGTCATGGTGCCGGCCGGCGCCGCCACCCAGTCCACGATTGACGAGCTGGCCGAGCTGCTCTCCCCGGGCGACATCGTCGTGGACGGCGGCAACTCCCGCTGGACCGATGACGAGAAGCACGCCGAGGAGCTGAAGGCCAAGGGCATCGGCTTCGTCGACTGCGGTGTCTCCGGTGGCGTCTGGGGCCTGGAGAACGGCTATGCGCTGATGTACGGCGGCGAGAAGGACGATGTCGCCAAGGTGCAGCCGATCTTCGACGCCCTCAAGCCCGAGGGCGAGTTCGGCTCGGTGCACGCCGGCAAGGTCGGCGCCGGCCACTTCGCGAAGATGGTCCACAACGGCATCGAGTACGCGATGATGCAGGCCTTCGCCGAGGGCTGGGAGCTGCTGGAGAAGGTCGACTCCGTCACGGACGTCCGCGAGGTCTTCCGCTCCTGGCAGGAGGGCACGGTCATCCGCTCCTGGCTGCTCGACCTGGCCGTCAACGCGCTGGACGACGACGAGCACCTGGAGAAGCTGCGCGGTTTCGCACAGGACTCCGGCGAGGGCCGGTGGACCGTGGAGGCCGCCATCGACAACGCCGTGCCGCTGCCCGCGATCACGGCCTCGCTCTTCGCGCGCTTCGCGTCCCGCCAGGACGACTCCCCGCAGATGAAGATGATCGCCGCGCTGCGCAACCAGTTCGGCGGCCACGCGGTCGAGAGCAAGAAGTAACCCAGTAACAGCAGTAGCGGCAAGGAAACAGAAAGCCGGGGGAGGTCGGCGCACCGCCATGCACGTATCGCATCTGTCGCTCGCCGACTTCCGCTCGTACGCCCGGGTCGAGGTCCCGCTCGAACCGGGCGTCACGGCGTTCGTGGGCCCCAACGGCCAGGGCAAGACCAATCTGGTCGAGGCGGTCGGCTATCTGGCCACGCTCGGCAGCCACCGGGTCTCCTCGGACGCCCCGCTGGTGCGGATGGGCGCCGAGCGGGCCGTCATCCGTGCCGCGGTCGTCCAGGGCGAGCGCCAGCAGCTGGTCGAGCTGGAGCTGAACCCCGGCCGGGCCAATCGCGCCCGTATCAACAGGTCCTCGCAGGTCAGACCGCGTGATGTGCTCGGCATCGTACGGACGGTGCTGTTCGCGCCGGAGGATCTGGCGCTGGTCAAGGGCGACCCCGGGGAGCGCCGGCGGTTCCTCGACGAGCTGATCACCGCGCGCTCGCCGCGGATGGCCGGGGTGCGTTCGGACTACGACCGCGTCCTCAAGCAGCGCAACACCCTGCTCAAGACCGCGGCGCTGGCGCGGCGGCACGGCGGGCGGCAGATGGACCTGTCGACGCTGGACGTCTGGGACCAGCATCTGGCGCGGGCCGGGGCCGAGCTGCTGGCGCAGCGCCTCGATCTGATCGCCGCGCTCCAGCCGCTCGCGGACAAGGCGTACGAGCAGCTGGCGCCGGGCGGCGGGCCCGTGACGCTGGAGTACCGCGGTTCGGCGGGCGAGGCGATGGCCGCCGCCTCGACCCGCGAGGAGCTGTACGGCGTGCTGCTGGCGGCGCTCGGCGAGGCCCGCAAGGGGGAGATCGAGCGCGGGGTGACGCTGGTCGGCCCGCATCGCGACGATCTGCTGCTCAAGCTGGGGCAGCTGCCGGCCAAGGGGTACGCCAGCCACGGCGAGTCCTGGTCGTATGCGCTGGCGCTGCGGCTGGCCTCGTACGACCTGCTGGGCGCGGAGGGCAATGAGCCCGTGCTCGTCCTCGACGACGTCTTCGCCGAGCTGGACGCGCGGCGCCGGGAGCGGCTGGCGGAGCTGGTGGCCCCCGGGGAGCAGGTGCTGGTGACGGCGGCGGTGGACGACGACGTGCCCGGGGTGTTGACCGGGGCGCGCTATGCGGTGGCCGACGGCGCCGTGGAGAAGGTGACCTCGTGAGCGAGCGGAGCGAGCGAGCCATGAGAAGGCGCGCGCCTCGCGAATGCGAGGCCGAGCGGAGCGAGGTCTCGGCGTGAGCGAGGAGCAGCCCGGCCGGCCCAAGCCTCCGGAACTGTCCGGTGTGGATCTGGCCCGGCAGGCGCTGGTGGCCGCCAAGGAGCAGGCGCGTGCGCGGGGCGCGGCCGCACAGCAGAAGAAGCAGGCCCGGCGCGGCGGGCTGCGCTCGGGTGCGCGGGCGGACGGCCGCGATCCGCTGCCGCTCGGCGCGGCGATCAACCGGCTGATCACGGAGCGCGGCTGGGAGACCCCGGCCGCGGTCGGCGGGGTGATGGGGCGCTGGCCGCAGCTGGTCGGACCCGAGGTGGCGCAGCACTGCGAGCCGCAGAAGTACGACGAGGACGCCCGGGTGCTGACGGTGCAGTGCGATTCGACGGCGTGGGCGACGCAGCTGCGGCTGCTGGCTCCGACGCTGGTGGCGCGCCTGAACGAGGACCTCGGACACGGCACCGTGAAGCTGATCAAGGTGCTGGGCCCCGGCGGCCCCGCGCGCCGTTACGGAGCGCTGCGCGCACCGGGCAGCAAGGGCCCCGGCGACACCTACGGGTGAGCCCCAAGGCGCCGGTAAACGCATGAGGCGGATGAGACCCCGCTCACGGTAGCCGGCGGTTGACAGTCGGAAGCGCTGAGTGCCCGTGTGAGCGTCCTGGCCCCCCTTCTCGGATATGGGGAGTCGGCGGACGCTAGTTCAGGGCGGCACATGACGACTCAGGTGCCTGCAAACCCCCATGAGTGTCAGCGCTACCGGTAGACTGGTGGCAATCCCGCCCACTCGCGGAACATGTCGAACGACGCAGCCGCTCCCGCCTGTCCTCCCGGGGTGACCCGCACAGGCGCGGAAGGGCTCGTGCTGTGCCAGAAAGGGCGCTTCGTGGCCGACTCCGGCGACCTCAACGAGAACAACACGGTTTCTACTGAAGAGGGGGTTCCTGCCGGCGCCCTGGGCGACTCCTCGGTGGAGAAGTCGTACGACGCCAGCGCGATCACCGTCCTCGAAGGCCTGGACGCGGTCCGTAAGCGTCCCGGCATGTACATCGGTTCCACCGGTGAGCGCGGCCTGCACCACCTCGTGCAAGAGGTCGTCGACAACTCCGTCGACGAGGCGCTGGCGGGGTACGCGGACACCATTGACGTGACGATCCTGCAGGACGGCGGTGTCCGGGTCGTCGACAACGGCCGCGGTATCCCCGTCGGCATCGTGCCGTCCGAGAACAAGCCGGCGGTCGAGGTCGTGCTGACGGTGCTGCACGCCGGCGGCAAGTTCGGCGGCGGCGGCTACGCGGTCTCCGGTGGTCTGCACGGCGTGGGTGTCTCCGTCGTGAACGCCCTCTCGCAGCGGGTCGCGGTCGAGATCCGCACGGACGGCTACCGCTGGACCCAGGAGTACAAGCAGGGTGTGCCGACCGCTCCGCTGGCCAAGCACGAAGCCACGGAGGAGTCCGGCACGTCGGTGACGTTCTGGGCCGACGGCGACATCTTCGAGACGACCACGTACAGCTTCGAGACGCTCTCGCGGCGCTTCCAGGAGATGGCCTTCCTCAACAAGGGGCTGGCCATCTCGCTCAAGGACGAGCGCCCGGACCACGTGGACGAGGACGGCAAGCCGCTCTCTGTGCGGTACCACTACGAGGGCGGCATCGTCGACTTCGTGAAGTACCTCAACTCCCGCAAGGGCGAGCTGGTGCACCCGACGGTGGTCTCGGTGGAGGCCGAGGAC
Organism: Streptomyces sp. NPDC026575; assembly: GCF_055567415.1. Taxonomy (NCBI): domain Bacteria; kingdom Bacillati; phylum Actinomycetota; class Actinomycetes; order Kitasatosporales; family Streptomycetaceae; genus Streptomyces; species Streptomyces sp. NPDC026575. Next base: position 158,444 of record NZ_JBVHQM010000002.1, on the reverse strand, counting down.
AAGGAGCGCAACCTCTCCGTCGACCTCGCGATGCAGTGGAACACCCAGTACAGCGAGGGTGTCTACAGCTTCGCGAACATCATCCACACCCACGAGGGCGGTACCCACGAGGAGGGCTTCCGCGCCGCGCTGACGGGTCTGATCAACCGCTACGCGCGCGACAAGAAGCTGCTGCGCGAGAAGGACGACAACCTCACGGGTGAGGACATCCGCGAGGGTCTGACGGCGATCATCTCGGTCAAGCTCGCCGAGCCGCAGTTCGAGGGCCAGACCAAGACCAAGCTGGGCAACACCGAGGTGAAGACCTTCGTCCAGAAGGTGGTCCACGAGCACCTCAACGACTGGCTGGATCGCAACCCCAACGAGGCCGCGGACATCATCCGCAAGGGCATCCAGGCGGCGACCGCCCGTGTGGCCGCCCGCAAGGCGCGCGATCTGACCCGCCGCAAGGGCCTGCTGGAGACGGCGTCGCTGCCGGGCAAGCTGAGCGACTGTCAGTCCAACGACCCCACCAAGTGCGAGATCTTCATCGTCGAGGGCGACTCCGCCGGCGGCTCGGCCAAGTCCGGCCGCAACCCGGAGTACCAGGCGATCCTGCCGATCCGAGGAAAGATCCTCAACGTCGAGAAGGCACGGGTCGACAAGATCCTGCAGAACAACGAGGTCCAGGCGCTGATCTCGGCCTTCGGCACGGGCGTGCACGAGGACTTCGACATCGAGAAGCTCCGCTACCACAAGATCATCTTGATGGCGGACGCCGACGTCGACGGCCAGCACATCAACACCCTGCTGCTGACGTTCCTGTTCCGCTTCATGCGCCCGCTGGTCGAGGCCGGACACGTCTACCTCTCCCGCCCGCCGCTGTACAAGATCAAGTGGGGCCGGGACGACTTCGAGTACGCCTACTCGGACGCGGAGCGGGACGCCCTGGTCGAGCTGGGCAAGCAGAACGGCAAGCGGATCCGCGAGGACTCCATCCAGCGGTTCAAGGGTCTCGGTGAGATGAACGCCGAGGAGCTGCGGGTGACGACCATGGACATCGACCACCGCGTCCTCGGCCAGGTCTCGCTGGACGACGCGGCCCGCGCCGACGACCTGTTCTCGGTGCTCATGGGCGAGGACGTCGAGGCACGCCGCTCGTTCATCCAGCGCAACGCCAAGGACGTCCGCTTCCTCGACATCTGAGCCCTGTCGGCCCGAACAACAGCCGCAGCTCGAAAGGACTTTGAACCACCATGGCCGACGAGAACCCCCCTGTGACCCCGGACGGCGTGACCGCCGAGGGCGCGCCCGCCGCCATCGAGGGCGTCGGGATGCGCGTCGAGCCCGTCGGGCTCGAAACGGAGATGCAGCGCTCCTACCTCGACTACGCGATGTCCGTCATCGTCTCGCGTGCGCTGCCGGACGTGCGGGACGGCCTCAAGCCCGTCCACCGCCGGGTGCTGTACGCGATGTACGACGGCGGCTACCGCCCCGAGAAGGGCTTCTACAAGTGCGCCCGCGTCGTCGGCGACGTCATGGGTACGTACCACCCGCACGGCGACTCCTCGATCTACGACGCGCTGGTGCGCCTGGCGCAGCCGTGGTCGATGCGGATGCCGCTGGTCGACTCCAACGGCAACTTCGGCTCCCCGGGCAACGACCCGGCCGCGGCCATGCGGTACACCGAGTGCAAGATGAAGTCGCTGTCCATGGAGATGCTCCGGGACATCGACGAGGAGACCGTCGACTTCCAGGACAACTACGACGGCCGCAACCAGGAGCCGACGGTCCTGCCGTCCCGCTTCCCCAACCTGCTGATCAACGGCTCGGCCGGTATCGCGGTCGGCATGGCCACCAACATCCCGCCGCACAACCTGCGCGAGGTCGCGGCCGGCGCCCAGTGGGCGCTGGAGCACCCGGAGGCATCCCACGAGGAGCTGCTGGACGCGCTGATCGAGCGGATCAAGGGCCCGGACTTCCCCACCGGCGCGCTGGTGGTGGGCCGCAAGGGCATCGAGGAGGCCTACCGCACCGGCCGCGGCTCGATCACGATGCGCGCGGTGGTGGCGGTCGAGGAGATCCAGAACCGCCAGTGCCTGGTGGTCACCGAGCTGCCGTACCAGGTCAACCCGGACAACCTCGCGCAGAAGATCGCCGACCTGGTCAAGGACGGCAAGATCGGCGGCATCGCGGACGTCCGCGACGAGACCTCCTCGCGCACCGGCCAGCGCCTGGTCATCGTCCTCAAGCGGGACGCGGTCGCCAAGGTCGTCCTCAACAACCTCTACAAGCACACCGATCTGCAGACCAACTTCGGTGCGAACATGCTCGCCCTGGTGGACGGCGTGCCGCGCACGCTCTCCCTGGACGCGTTCATCCGCAACTGGGTGACGCACCAGATCGAGGTCATCGTCCGCCGTACGAAGTTCCGGCTGCGCAAGGCCGAGGAGCGGGCGCACATCCTGCGCGGTCTGCTCAAGGCGCTGGACGCCATCGACGAGGTCATCGCGCTGATCCGGCGCAGCGAGACCGTCGAGGTGGCCCGCGAGGGCCTGATGGGCCTGCTGGAGATCGACGAGATCCAGGCCAACGCGATCCTGGAGATGCAGCTGCGCCGGCTGGCCGCCCTGGAGCGCCAGAAGATCACCGCCGAGCACGACGAGCTGCAGCGCAAGATCAACGAGTACAACGCGATCCTGGCCTCCCCGGAGCGCCAGCGCCAGATCATCAGCGAGGAACTCGCCGCGATCGTCGAGAAGTTCGGCGACGACCGGCGCTCCAAGCTGGTGCCCTTCGAGGGCGACATGTCCATCGAGGACCTGATCGCCGAGGAGGACATCGTCGTCACGATCACCCGTGGCGGCTATGTGAAGCGCACGAAGACCGACGACTACCGCTCCCAGAAGCGCGGCGGCAAGGGCGTACGGGGCACGAAGCTCAAGGAAGACGACATCGTCGACCACTTCTTCGTCTCCACCACCCACCACTGGCTGCTGTTCTTCACGAACAAGGGCCGGGTCTACCGCGCCAAGGCATACGAGCTGCCGGACGCGGGGCGCGACGCGCGCGGCCAGCACGTCGCCAACCTCCTCGCCTTCCAGCCGGACGAGCAGATCGCGCAGATCCTGGCGATCCGCGACTACGAGGCCACGCCGTATCTGGTGCTCGCCACCAAGGCCGGCCTGGTGAAGAAGACCCCGCTCAAGGACTACGACTCCCCGCGCTCCGGCGGTGTGATCGCGATCAACCTGCGCGAGCAGGAGGACGGCACGGACGACGAGCTGATCGGCGCCGAGCTGGTGTCGGACACCGACGATCTGCTGCTGATCAGCAAGAAGGCCCAGTCGATCCGCTTCACGGCGACGGACGACGCGCTGCGCCCGATGGGCCGCGCCACCTCAGGTGTGAAGGGCATGAGCTTCCGCGAGGGCGACGAACTGCTCTCGATGAACGTGGTCCGTGCCGGTACGTACGTCTTCACGGCCACGGACGGCGGCTACGCCAAGCGCACCGCGGTCGACGAGTACCGCGTCCAGGGCCGCGGCGGCCTGGGAATCAAGGCCGCCAAGATCGTCGAGGACCGGGGCTCGCTGGTCGGCGCGCTGGTCGTCGAGGAGACGGACGAGATCCTCGCCATCACCCTCGGCGGTGGCGTGATCCGCACCCGGGTCAACGAGGTCCGTGAGACCGGCCGTGACACCATGGGCGTCCAGCTGATCAACCTGGGCAAGCGGGATGCCGTCGTCGGTATCGCGCGCAACGCCGAGGCCGGCCGGGAAGCCGAGGAGGTCGACGCGGGCGAGGGGCCCGAGGAGGCCGAGGGGACCGAGCTCGCGGCGGAGTAGCGCAAGGAGCAGGTCGTGAGTGGAGCCACGGGCGCTGCGGCGGGTGGACAGGGAGGCAGGAAGAGCTCCCCGTCCGGACCCGCTACCGTGACGGAGCACAGCGCCCGTGGCTCTGCCATTTCTGACGACGGCCCCCTAGACGAGGGCTCGCACCAGGGGAGAACCGTGTCCGACACCCGACAACCCCAGCCGCAACCGCAGTCCCAGGGGTCGGCCCAGCCGCCCCAGGGCGCCCCACAGCAGCCGTATCAGCCGCCTCAGGCGTATCCCACCGGCGGTGGGCAGGGCGGCGGGCAGGCGGTCCGCAGGCCGCGTACGGGCGCCCGTACGGTCCCCAGGACGCGCAAGGCCCGGCTGCGGGTGGCGCGGGCCGATCCGTGGTCGGTGATGAAGGTCAGCTTCCTGCTCTCGATCGCGCTGGGCATCTGCACGGTCGTGGCCGTCGCGGTGCTGTGGATGGTCATGAACGCGATGGGTGTCTTCTCCACCGTCGGCGGGACGATCAGCGAGGCGACCGGCTCCGGTGAGGGCGGCGGCTTCGACCTGCAGTCGTTCCTGTCGCTGCCGCGGGTTCTGCTGTTCACGTCGATCATCGCGGTGATCGATGTGGTGCTGGCGACCGCGCTGGCCACCCTCGGCGCCTTCATCTACAACCTGTCGGCCGGCTTCGTCGGCGGTGTGGAGCTCACGCTCGCCGAGGACGAGTGAGCCCTCGCCGGGAGGGCTTCCGGGGGCCCTCGGGAACCGATTTTGGGAACGCCTCTGAAGTGCGCTAATCTTTCGGTGCAGCGAACGCGCGGCTATAGCTCAGACGGTTAGAGCGCTTCCCTGATAAGGAAGAGGCCCCAGGTTCAAGTCCTGGTAGCCGCACTGCACAATCGGCCCGGCCGGGGAACTCCCCGGCCGGGCCGATTCGTTGTACAGAAGCGGAAGTTGGCTCGTGGAGCAGTCCTCGGACGAGGTGTTGCCGACTGCGGGCTAGGTAACCGATCGGTATCGGCCGGTGTGTATCATCGGCCGACATAGGTCCCCTACGTCAACGAAAGACGAGGTCGCGCGGTGAAGAAGCTTCTCCTGGTCGCACTGGCCGCCATCGGCGGGCTCCTCGTGTACCGCCAGATCCAGGCGGATCGCGCCGAGCAGGATCTGTGGACGGAGGCGACCGACTCCGTGCCCGCAGGTTCGGGTGTCTGAGACCCATAAACGCACAGCATGCTGGTGCGAAACCCCGATTGCCGCTGGGTGATCGGGGTTTCGCATGTCCGGGGGCGGGCGGGGCGGCATGCGGTGGCCGGGTCGGGGTGGCTGGTTGTCGTTGCAGGACCGTGACGGTGATCCTCTTGAGTTTGCTATAGCACACCATTAGATTGCATTAGCAAAGCTTCTGTCTGTGATGTGGCCAGCAGGACACAAGGGGGATCAGGACATGGCACACCGACCACGCAGGGGGGCGGTGGCGTTGCTCGGCGGGCTGCTGCTGGCCCTGACCGGCCCGCCGTTTCAGGCCATTGCGGCCACACCCGCCAAGGTGCCGCCCACCGAGGGCACCGGCATGGTGATGGTGCTCGACTCGTCGGGCTCGATGGCCGACGACGACGGCTCCGGCAGCACCCGGATCGCTTCCGCCCGCAAGGCCGTCGGCACGGTCGTCGACGCACTGCCCGACGGCTATCCGACCGGCCTGCGGGTCTACGGCGCCGACCGGCCCAAGGGCTGCGAGGACACCCGGCTCGCGCAACCGGTCGCGCCCCTCGACCGTGCGGGCCTCAAGAAGGCCGTCGCGGGCCTCCGGCCCAAGGGCGACACCCCCATCGGACTGTCCCTGCGCAAGGCGGCCGAGGACCTCCCCCGGCCCGCCGGCGGTTCGATCGGCAAGCGCACGATCCTGCTGATCTCCGACGGCGAGGACAACTGCCAGACCCCGCCGCCGTGCAAGGTCGCCGCCCAACTCGCCGCGTCCGGTGTCGATCTGCATATCGACACCATCGGCTTCCAAGTGGCCGGCAAGGCCCGCGCCCAGCTGGAGTGCATCGCCAAGGCGGGCAACGGTCAGTACTACGACGCGCCTGACGCGAAGTCACTGGCGCGCCAGCTCCAGCGGGCCGGCCAACTCTCCGCGGACGGCTATCGGTTCAAGGGCAGGCAGGTCCGCGGTACGGCGACCGCGAGCGGCGCGCCCGTCATCGCTCCCGGGCAGTATCTGGACTCCATCGGGCCCAACGAAGAGCGCTACTACGCCACCGATCTGGACGCCGCCTCGACCGCCGACTTCTCGGCGACCGTCGTGCCGCAGCCCGGCGCGGCCGTCGACTCCCTCGACACGCTGCGCACCCGGATCGCCTACGGCACCGACAGCTCCTGCGACTCCACCAGTGAGATGTTCGGGCAGACGGAGGGCGCCACACCGCTGACCTCGGGCGTGAGCCGGGTCCCTTCGCAGAGCGGCACCAGCACCTGCGACAAGGCGGGCCGCTACTGGTTGGTCGTCGAGCGCAAGGCCGCCAAGGGCTCGGACGCCGCGCGCTGGCCGATGGAGCTGACGTTTCACGTGGAACATCCGCTGGCGAAGGGTGTCACCCCCGCACAGTCCGCGCCGGAGTACGGCGCGGGCGGCAAGGACGCCGCCCTGCCGACCGGCGCCCCCAAGGACGTCACCGGCGGCACCGGCTTCAACGACGCCCGGAGGCTGCACGCGGGCGTCTGGCGGGACAAGATCCTTCCGGCGCAGACCCTTTGGTACAAGGTGCCGGTCGGCTGGGGACAGCAGCTGCGCTACGACGTGGAGTTCGCCAACGAGCCGACGGTTCGCGGATACAGCTCCCACACGTCCTACGGGGCCACCCAGGTCTATACGCCGTCCCGCGCGCCGGTCGGCAGCGGTACCGGCCAGTTCAGCCGGCAGGTCTCCTACAACGGGCGGCTGGCGTCGCTCAGCATGGGAACGGTCCCGGTCGCCTGGACCAACCGCTATGAGGCGCACCCGAATGTGATTCCCGTGCACGACAAGGGCGACTTCTATCTGGCGGTGACGCTGGGCGCCAAGGCCGCCCAGATCGCGGAGAATCCGCGGATCGGTGTGGTGCTGCGGGTCGCCGTACTGGGCAAGGGGAGGTCCGGTCCCGAAGCCGGGGCGTCCGCTGCCAAGGCCGACACCTCTCCGGGCGAATCCGGGCCCTCGGCGGACGGCGGGGACGGCGGCGGTGGAGGATGGTCCACCGGACGTGTGGTGGCTCTCGCCGTCGGCGGAGTGGGCGTGCTGCTGCTGGCCGGTCTCGCGCTGGCCTACGTACGGGCGCGCAGGAAGCCGACGGCCGCAGAGGGCAATTCGGATCCGATGAGGGGTGGCTCGTGGTGACGGGGCGCATGACGACTCGGACGGTGTTTCACGTGAAACACCGCAACAGAGCGGTCGCCGTGCTGGCGGCGCTCGCCGCGGTGACGGTGCTGCCGGGGACGGTGGGGGTGGCCTCGGCCGACGAAGTCCCGGGCTACCGGATGGCGGACGGCGCCACGGCCGTCACGGGCACCGCCAGCGCCACGGACGCTCCCCAGCTCAAGGCCGGTCTGCACACCGACGCCATCAAGCGCGGCGAGCAGAAGTACTACGCCGTCACGCTGGACGCCAGGCACAGCGCCTACTTCTCGGTGGCCGCCGCGCCCAGGCCCGGCACCAAGGTCGAGGACTACGGCGACAAGCTGACCCTCAACGTCCAGGACAGCAGCGGCGCCACCTGCGACAGCGAGGCCAGCCCGTCCTACAACGGCGGTGGCATGGCCTATCCGCTCGCCGACTACGCCACCCGCCGCATCGGCGCCGACCGTTCGGGCTGCCAGAAGGCGGGCCCGTACTACCTGGTGATCACCCGCAAGGGATCGGCGACCTCCGGTCCCGAGACCTGGCCGATCGAGCTGGACTACCTCGAAGAGCCCCCGCTCAAGGGCAACACCCCCGCGCAGCCGGGCGAGGGGACCTGGAGCACCGCCGCGCCGGAGCTGCCCACGGACGCCACCAAGCGCAGCGCCAAGGGAGGCACCGGCTTCAACGACGCCGGCTCGGTCGCCACCGGCGTCTGGCGGGACCGGATCCGGCCGGGCGAGACCCGCTTCTACCGCGTACCGGTGGACTGGGGGCAGCGGCTCAACCTGAGCGCGGAGCTGCCGAACGCCTCCGCGGGCACCGCCTCGGGCTTCCTCGCCAGGGCGCTCAGGCTGGCCGTCTACAACCCGGCGCGCGGCGCGGTCGGCGACGGCACCTACGCCTCGTACACCGGAAAGCCGGCCGGCGCCGGGGAGTTCACCGCGCCCGTCGACTACGGCAATCGCTTCGCCGTGTCCCGCGAGGTCAGTGCGATGCGGTTCGCGGGCTGGTACTTCCTTGAGGTCACCCTGCACCCCGATGCGGCGCGGTACTTCCCCAAGGGCACGCCGTTCACCCTCCGGGTGGACGTCCGCGGCGCCGCCAAGGCCGCGCCCGGCTACGCCGAGCCGACCAGCGTGTTCTCCGTGACGCCCGAGGACCAGGAGGCGGCGCGGAAGGGCCAGTCCGCGCAGGAGGCGGAGAAGAGCGGCACGCTGATGACGGTGGCCTACGCCGGGATCGGCACGGGTGTGGTGCTGCTGGTGGGGCTGGGGGCGTGGACGCTGCTGGCCCGGCGGTCGGCGGCCGCGGCCCAGGGCGCTGCCGGCGGACCGGGGGCACAGCCCGTGCTGCCGCACCAGCCGACGCAGTCCGCCCAACAGGCCCAGCACACCCGGCAGTCCGGGCCGCCGCAGGGCTGGTAGCCGGGCGCCGCCGTACCGCGGCCCGCCCCGCAGCGGTGCGTCAGGCGGAGACCAGCGCCCAGACCCCGACCGCGATGCACAGCAGCGCGACGATCAGCACCGGGACCGCGACCTTCGGGGGCGGTCCCGGCTTCCTGTACGACGCGGGCGGCGCCGCGGCCGGGGCGGCGACGGTCGCGCCGTGCGGTGCCGGTGCGGGAACAGGGTGCGGCCCGGCCGTGTAGGGGCGGGTCGCGGGGTACTCCGGACGGACGGCCGCGGTGGGCTCGTACGCGGGCAGCGGGGGAGGCGTCTGCGCCGGCATCGGCGCGGGAGCCGGGACGGAAGGCGGTGCTGGTGTCGGTGTCGGCGTCGGCGGGGTGCTCGGCTCCGGCGGCGCGAGCTGGAAGCTGCCGGTGTCCGACATGGAAACGTGCCCCGTGGCACCGCCGCCCACCGCGGCGCCGGACGTCGGCGTCCCGGAAGGGTCCTCGGCCGCCAGGGGCCCGTCCGGTCCGAACCCGGCCGGCAGCGGGCCTATGTGGTCGAAGACCTCGACGACCTCTTCCTCAAGCGTGCTGTCCGGCAGCATCTCCACCGCCGCCAGGACCGCCTTGCGCGCGCCCGTGGCCGTCTTGAACCGGGAGTCCGGGTTCGGGTGCACCAGGGACGCCAGGACGTGCCACAGCGGCTCCGGCACGCCCTCGGGCGCGCTGGGGATGCCGTGCTGCGCGAAGTGCCCGACCAGGGCCTCGGCGTCCGGCTTGGTGCCGGTGAGCAGATACACCGCGACCAGACCGACCGCGAACAGGTCCGCCGGGAAGTCCGGTTCGGCACCCAGCATCTGCTCCGGCGCGAAATAACCGGGCGTGCCCACCACATAGTTGGTCTCGGTCAGGCGCGGCTCGCCCTTGCGCATCGCGATGCCGAAGTCCGACAGACGCAGATGCGGCCGGCCGGTGCCGGTGGACTCCAGCAGGATGTTCGCCGGCTTGATGTCGCGGTGCACCACGCCCTCCGCGTGCACCGCGGTGAGCCCGGCCAGCAGCTGGTCCAGGAGCGTGCACACGAACCGCGGCGGCAGCGGCCCGTAGTCGCCGATCAGATGCGCCAGCGAGCCGCCGTTCACCAGATCCATGGTGAACAGCACCTTGTCGTCGTTCGCGGCCCAGCTCGCCGGGGCCAGCACATGCGGATGGTCGATCCGCAGCGCCTGTTCGCGGACGAACCGCAGGAGTGTGTGCGCATCGCTCTGCTGCAGCACCTTCGCCGCGACATAGCGGCGGCGCCGGTGGTCCCAGGCGCGCCAGACCGCGCCCACCCCGCCCCGTCCGATCGGATCGATCAGCTCGTACCGGCCGGCGAAGATCTCACCCATTGCGCCCCGTCCGCTTCTGAACTCACGACGTCCCCTGTGGCTGCGGTTCCAGGTCTGGCCCTAGCCCTGGTGCGCCTCGTAGTGCGCGACCGCGTCCGCGGTACGACCGGCACCGTAGACCCGGAGGAACTCTGCCAGTTCGGGGTGAGTGGGGGCGAGGGTGTTCGCCGCATCGATGATGTCGCCGGCGTCGGAGACCGATCGCAGCAGCGACTGGATCTCCCGCACCACGCGCCGCACCGTGGTCGCCCCCGTCGACGAGGTCTGCTGCGCGGTGTTGTTCAGCACCGAGCCGCCCGCCGTCTTCTTGATCTCCTCCATGCGGTCGGTGGCCTCGGCGGCGCTGACGCTGCCGTCCGCGACCTGACCGGCCAGCTCCTGCAGCGCCTGGACCCGCTGCACCACAGCCGGGTTGCCTATCTTCGCGCGCTGCCCGCTCATCAGCTGGGAGAGCATCGGCGCGGACAGGCCGAGCACCGAGGCCAGCCGGGCCTGGTTGAGACCGAGGTCGTCGATGAGACGGCGGAACAGCGCACCCAGAGGCTCCCCGTACCAACTGCGCTGGAGCTCCCGGGCCCGCGCGGTGGCTTCCTGCTGTGCTGTGTCCATGCCCTGTCCCCTGTCTCCCCGGTCGGTTCGCTGCCGCGAATCTCGCGAAGCATCCTACGGAGAGCGACGGTGTGCGGCGATACCCGGTCGGGAAAGCGGCCGGACACCGGGTACCCTGGTGCGCGAAGGGGCCTTAGCTCAGTTGGTAGAGCGCTGTCTTTGCATGGCAGATGTCAGGGGTTCGACTCCCCTAGGCTCCACTCCTCAAGCCCTTCCGATCGGCGTCACCGCTGGTCAGAGGGGCTTTTTCCATCCCTGACGGGCCGCGCTGACGGGTCGTCATCCGCGCCGGGGCGGGACCGCTGCAGCTCTGCGCGAACGGGCCGTGCCCACCGCCCTCCTACGGCGGTGGGCACGGCCCGGTGAATTCCGGCCGCCCGGCGTCAGGCCGTGTTGCCTCCGCGGCGGCGTTCGTCGGCCTCCGCCTCGGCCTGCTTGGACTGGACCTCGGGGTCGAGCGGCGCGCCCTCGCTGCCGTCGACCGCGCTCAGCCGCCCGCGTTCGCCGACCTCGGTGGGCGCCGGCGGCTCGACCAGCCAGTCGGGGTTGGCCTGCTTGTCCCACCACTTCCAGGCGGCGATCGCACCGCCGACCACGACGCCGATCACGGCGAGGCGCTTGGTGGCCCGGCCGCACTTGGCGCGGCGGCTGTGCTTCTTCTGGAGCCTGGTGATCTCGGCGGCCGTCACCTGGCCGCGGAGCGCGGCGAGCGCGGCGCTGCCGCGGGCGAGCGCCTCCTCGCGGACCGGCTCGGCCGCGGCCCGCGCGCTGGTCACGGCGTGCTCCAGCCGGGGCGCGGTGTACTCGGCCGCATGCCGTGCCGCCTTGCGGGTCCGGCGGGCGGCCCGGGTCGCCGCGGCGTCCACCTTGGGCGGCAGCGTGCCGCGTGCGTGCTCGATACGCGGCTGCAGATGGGCGTCGTACTGCGACCGGGCCTGGTGGGCAGCCTCGGCCACCTTCGGGGCCATACGCGTACGGGCCTCGTGCGCGTAGTGCGCGGCGGCGTCCTTGGCCGTACCGGCATACGGTGCCACCGCCTCCGCGGCGTGCCGCACGCTGTCCTTGGCCGTGCAGGTCGCGGCGCGCACGCTGTCCTTGCGGGTCACGGGATCCTCCTCCTCGGTGGCGTGTCCGGGGGCTTGGGGGTTTGGTCCCCCGTGTCTGCTGTGTCGCCTGTCCACCCGTTTGGAGATCATGCCCGCTCGGCGCCCGTACGGCATGTGTGAGCGGGCATCCGGGTCATGCGCCCAGGCTTCCCCGGCCTGCGGTGGCGGCCCTCGCGCGGTGCGCCGGCCGGGCGCCCGAAATCAGTGCGAAGTCGGGGAAGAGGTGGTGGTCGTGCGCCCCCTGGGCCGGTCCATGCGAGGATCGGGAACCGTCAGTGAAGACTTATGGAAGGTTGATCGTGGCCGAGCAGCTCTACGCCACCCTGAAGACGAACCAGGGCGATATCGAGATTCGGCTTCTGCCGAACCACGCACCCACGACGGTCAAGAACTTCGTCGAGCTCGCCAACGGCGAGCGGGAGTGGACCCACCCCGCGACCGGCAAGAAGTCCACGGACCGCCTCTACGACGGCACGGTCTTCCACCGCGTGATCAGCGGCTTCATGATCCAGGGCGGCGACCCGCTGGGCAACGGCACCGGCGGCCCCGGCTACGAGTTCAAGGACGAGTTCCACCCCGACCTGGCCTTCAACAAGCCGTACCTGCTGGCCATGGCCAACGCCGGCCCGGGCACCAACGGCTCGCAGTTCTTCATCACCGTCTCGCCGACCGCGTGGCTGACCGGCAAGCACACCATCTTCGGTGAGGTCAGCACCGAGGCGGGCAAGAAGGTCGTCGACGCGATCGCCGGCACCCAGACCAACCCGCGCACCGACCGCCCGGTCAACGACGTGGTCATCGAGTCCGTGGTCATCGAGACCCGCTGAGCCGCGTCTTGTGCCCCGGCCGGGTCCGGGGAACCATTGCGCCCCGCCCGGTCGTACTCCGGGCGGGGCGGTGTGTTTGACGCCTCCGGGGCGTGTGCCGCGCCCCGCACACAGCAAGAGGACGAGGGGACCGATGGACCAGGTGCCAGGCAGCCCGCAGGAGCCGCAGAACGCCCGGGGCGACGACGGCCTGCCGGGCTGCTACCGCCACCCGGAGCGCCCGACCGGTATCCGCTGCACCCGCTGCGAACGGCCGATCTGCCCGGACTGCATGGTCAGCGCCTCGGTCGGCTTCCAGTGCCCGGAGTGCGTACGCAGCGGCAGCGGGACCGGCCATGCGCCGGGGGCGACGGCGCCGCGCACGATCGCGGGCGGCACCATCGCGGCCGATCCGCGGCTGGTCACCAAGATCCTGCTGGGCATCAACGCCGCCGTCTTCCTCGCCGTGCTGGCGACCGGCGACGAGTTGGTGGGCCGCCTGGACCTGCTGGGGCTCGCCTTCGACCCGAGCCGCTACCAACTCGTCGGCGTCGCCGAGGGCGAGTGGTACCGCCTGCTGACCGCGATGTTCCTGCATCAGCAGATCCCGCACATCGCCTTCAACATGCTCTCGCTGTGGTGGCTGGGGCCGCCGCTGGAGGCGGCGCTCGGCCGGCTGCGGTTCATCGTGCTGTACATGCTCGCCGGTCTGGGCGGCAGCGCCCTGTCGTACCTCCTCGCCGCGCAGAACCAGCCCTCGCTGGGCGCGTCCGGCGCGATCTTCGGGCTGCTGGGCGCGACCGCGGTGCTGATGCGGCGGATGCGCTACGACATGAAGCCGGTGCTGATCCTGCTCGGCCTCAACCTGGCCTTCACGTTCCTGTGGCCGCATATCGCCTGGCAGGCGCATGTCGGCGGCCTGGTGGTGGGCGCCGCGGTGGCGTTCGGGATGGTGCACGCACCGCGCGACCGCCGCAACGCGGTCCATCTCGCGACATGTGCGGTGGCGCTGCTCGCGATCGGCGCGGTGGTGTGGGTACGGACCCTTCAGCTGGTCGGCTGAGAGGCCCGTCCCGTCAAGTTGTCCACAGTACGTGGCCGATCTTGTGCATGCTGTGCGGAACTGGTGTTCCACGCCGCCCTGACCTGCGTTTCCCCAGCAAGGACAGGGGGAGGCGAAGGTCAGGAGCGGGTGCCGCCGATCACACCGGCGTCAACGTTCAGAGGGTTATCCACAGATCTTCTGAAGTTTTCCCCGGCTGTGGATAACTGTGTGGATGGCCTTGGGCAGGGCTTGCGCTACTTCCACTGCGTGGATACGCCGAAGCCCACCGCGATGAAGCCGAACCCACAGACGATGTTCCAGTTGCCCATGGCGCCGATCGGCAGATCGCCCTCCGACACATAGAACAGCACGATCCACACGAGCCCGATCAGGAACATCGCCAGCATCAGCGGCGCCACCCAGCCACGGCCCGAGGCCATCTTCAGGTTGGTGGTCTTCGCCGGCGGCGGCGTGAAGTCGTCCTTCTTGCGGATCCGTGACTTCGGCACGAGGAACTCTCCTGTCGATGTGCTGCTCCCCCACTCTCGACGTCGCTCGAGCGGCTGACCTGTCCGCGCGGGGGAGGTACGAGGTGTGCGCCGGGCTGTGGACGCGATGGGGAGCGGATTCCTTTCCCGGGCGTCCGTTAGCGTAGTGCTTCCGCGGCGTCGTAAGGAGTAAGGGTACGTTGAGTAATTCCGCTGACTCCTCCGGCCGCCCCGTCCGCCTGCGCCTGCGGCCCGTACGGCTTCTCACCCTGATCGTCTTCGCGCTCGCCGGGCTGCTCTTCTGGCTGAGCTTCGACACCGCGCGTGGCACCAATCTACGCTCGGACGACTCCATGCTGCGGCTGTCCGACCTCATCCAGGAACGCAGCCACAAAAACGGCGCCCAGGACGACCGCAACGCCACCCTGCGCGAGGAGGTCGACGCCCTCGCGCAGCGCGACAACGGCAGCTCCAAGGCCGAGGACGCCAAGCTCAAGGCGCTGGAGAAGAGCGCCGGCACCAAGCCGCTGTCCGGCCAGGGCGTGACCGTCACCCTCACCGACGCCCCGCCGAACGCCACCGCCAAGATCCCCGGCGTTCCCGAGCCGCAGCCCAACGACCTGGTCATCCACCAGCAGGACCTGCAGGCCGTGGTGAACGCCCTGTGGCAGGGCGGCGCCAAGGGGATCAAGGTCATGGACCAGCGGCTGATCTCCACCAGCGCGGTGCGCTGCGTCGGCAACACCCTGATCCTCCAGGGCCGGGTCTACTCCCCGCCGTACAAGGTCACCGCCGTCGGCGACCGCGAGGCGCTCAACAACGCGCTGACCGCCTCCCCCGCCATCCAGAACTACCTGCAGTACGTCAACGCCTACGGACTGGGCTGGAAAGTCGACCAGCACGAGGCGATGACTCTTCCCGGCTACTCCGGCACAGTGGATCTCCACTACGCACAGCCTGTGAAGCCGTAGCCCGCGCGCCGCGGGACGGCGGGGAGGGGCGGGGCCGGATGACGCTGCGGTGGATCGTGCGGACGCTCAGCGAGATCTGCGTCACGGTCGGCGCGCTGATCGTCCTCTTCGTGGTCTACCTGCTCTTCTGGACCGGCGTACGGGCCGACAGCGCCATGGACGGCGAGATCGGCAGGCTCCAGCAGCAGTGGGCGTCGCCGGCCACCGAGCCCGGCCCCGATCCCGCCGCCGATGAGCCCGCTCAGGCCCCGCGGCCCCGCCGCTATGTGCCGGGCGGCTCCTTCGCCGTCATGTACATCCCGCGCCTCGGCGCCGACTGGGCCAAGCCCGTACTGGAAGGCACCGGGACCGACGTCCTCAAGCGGGGCCTGGGCCACTACGCGCGCACCGCCCGCCTCGGCGAGGTCGGCAACTTCTCCGTCGCCGGCCACCGCCGCACCTACGGCGACCCCTTCAAGGACTTCCCGCGGCTGCGGCCCGGCGACGCCGTGGTGCTGACCGACGGCACGACCTGGTTCACCTACCGCATCGACAACCGGCCCTACACCACACTGCCCGGCGATATCGGCGTGATCGACCCCGTACCGCGCAAGTCCGGATTCAACGGCCCCGGGCGCTACCTCACACTGACCACCTGCGAACCGGAATGGGGACACAGCCACCGGCTGATCGCCTGGGCACACCTCGACTCCACCCAACCCGTGGCACAGGGAAGGCCATCGGCTTTGACGAGCTGACCCCCCTGCCCCCGCCCTCGCCCCTTACTCTGGTGTCGCAATCGACATCGTCATCGGCATCGGCAAGGGGACAGCGACAGCATGTACGGCTGGATCTGGCGGCATCTGCCGGGCAACACATGGGTCAAGGCGCTGATTTCCCTGGTGCTCGTGCTGGCGATCGTCTTCGTGCTCTTCCAGTACGTCTTTCCGTGGGCGGAGCCGCTGCTGCCCTTCAATGACGTCACGGTCGACCAAGGGATGGCAGCCGTCCGATGACCGCACGGATTCTTGTCGTCGACAACTACGACAGCTTCGTCTTCAACCTCGTCCAGTACCTCTACCAACTGGGCGCCGAATGCGAGGTGCTGCGCAACGACGAGGTCGCGCCCCGGCACGCCCAGGACGGCTTCGACGGGGTGCTGCTCTCGCCCGGCCCCGGCACCCCCGAGCAGGCCGGCGTCTGCGTCGAGATGGTCCGGCACTGCGCGGACACCGGCGTCCCGGTCTTCGGCGTGTGCCTGGGCATGCAGTCGATGGCGGTCGCCTACGGCGGTGTGGTGGACCGCGCGCCCGAGCTGCTGCACGGCAAGACCTCGCCCGTCCTCCACGAGGGCGTCGGCGTCTTCTCCGGTCTGCCCTCGCCCTTCACCGCCACCCGCTACCACTCACTGGCCGTCGAGCCCGACACCGTCCCCGACGAACTGATCGTCACCTCCTGGACGGAGGCCGAGGACGTCCCCGGCGGACGGATCGTCATGGGCCTGCGGCACCGCGAACTGCCGGTGGAGGGTGTGCAGTTCCACCCCGAGTCGGTACTGACCGAGTGGGGGCACCGGATGCTGGCCAACTGGCTCGTCGAGTGCGGCGACGAGGGGGCTGTGGAGCGCTCGACGGGGCTCGCCCCGGTGGTCGGCAAGGCCGGCGCGTGACCGCCCTGCGCCCCGAGCGTGAAGGGAGACCCTACGACCCGTACGAGCCGGAACAGCCGTACGCGTCGCAGGAGCCGCACGGGTCGCAGGACCCGTACGGCCGCCCCGATACGTTCGAGGCGGCGGTGGGGCAGCTCGACGACCCGCTGAACGATCCGCTGCCGGGGCAGGCGGCGGCGCCCACGCCGGCACCCGCGTCCCCGCCCTCCCCGACGCCCACGCCGAGTCTGCTCGACCAGCCGGGGCGGGGGCGCCGGCGGGGCAAGCCGGCGGAGGAGGGACTGCCGGGCTCACCGTGGTTCCGGCCTCAGCAGGCGCAGCAGCAGATGCCCCAGCAGACGCCGCCGCAGGCGCCGCAACGGCAGGCCCCGGCGGCACCCCCGGCTCCCCGGGGGCCGCGGCCCTTCGGGGCCGAGTCCGCGGCCAGGAGCCAGGGGCAGAGCCCGAGCCAGGGTCCGAGCCAGGGCCCGAGGCAGGGGCAGACCCAGCGGCAGGGCCGGGTCCCCGGGGCCCGGGCCGGGCACGCCCCGTACTCCCCGACGCCGACGCCGTCCGCCGCTCCGTCCGCCGCTCCGTCCGTCTCCGGGCCCGCCGCCTCGCCCGCCGCGCAGGGGCCGGACGACGAGACCATGGCGCTGCGGCAGGCCGAGCAGCGCGGCGGGGGCACCGTTTCACGTGAAACCGACACCGCTGGTTCACGTGAAACAGCGACGTCGGTGTCCACCACGGCGGCCGGGGGCCGTGCGGCCCGGCGTAAGGCCGCTCAGGAGGCCGCCAAGCGAGGCGGCAGGCGTGGCCGGCGCGGCGATGCGGACGCCGCCCCAGCGGCCTCAGGGACGGCCTCTGAACCGGCCTCCGCTCCCACTTCCCGGCTGGAGGCCCGACGGGCCGCCCGCGCCGCCAAGGACAGCCCCAGCCTGATCGTCAGCCGCGCGCTGGGCGAGGTGTTCATCACCCTCGGCGTCCTGATGCTGCTCTTCGTCACCTACCAGCTGTGGTGGACGAATGTGATGGCCGAACAGGAGGCGGGCGGCGCCGCCAACAACCTCCAGCACGAGTGGGACAAGGGCGGAGGGGAGAAGAAGAACCTCGCGGCCGGTGAGCGCTTCGGGATCATGTACATCCCCAAGCTGGATGTGAAGGCGCCGATCGCCGAGGGCATCGACAAGCCCAGTGTGCTGGATCACGGCATGGTCGGGCACTACGGCAAGAGCAGCGGGCTGAAGACGGCGATGCCCTGGGACAAGAAGGGCAACTTCGCGGTCGCGGCCCATCGCAATACGCACGGTGAGCCGTTCCGGTACATCAACAAGCTCACCAAGGGCGACAAGATCATCGTCGAGACGCAGAGCTCGTACTACACGTACGAGATGGAGAGCATCCTCCCGCAGACGTCTCCGAGCAACACCAGCGTCATCGGTCCGGTACCGCCCGGCTCGGGATTCACGGGGCCGGGGCGCTACATCACCCTGACGACCTGCACGCCGGAGTTCACCAGTACCTTTCGGATGATCGTCTGGGGCAAGATGGTCGACGAGCGGCCGCGGAGCAAGGGCAAACCGGAAGCGCTCGCCGGCTGAGCGAACACAAAAGGGGTACTACGCGGTGACTGCAACCGGAACCGACGAGGACAGCGACCGGTTCGCGCCGCCACCCAAGCCGCGGCGCCGGGTACGCCGGACCATCGCCTCCGTCGTCAGCGTCATCGGCGAGCTGCTGATCACGGCCGGCCTGGTCATGGGCCTCTTCGTCGCCTACTCGCTGTGGTGGACCAACGTCCTCGCCGACCGCGAGGCGCACAAGCAGAGCGACCAGGTACGCCAGCACTGGGCGAGCAGCGGGCCCAAGGGGCCGGGGGAGCTGGACACCAAGGACGGCATCGGCTTCCTGCACGTACCGGCGATGAACAACGGCGAGGTGCTGGTCAAGAAGAGCACCGCCGAAGGCGTCCTCAATGAGGGGGTAGCCGGCTACTACACCAAGCCGGTCAAGTCGGCGCTGCCTCAGGACGAGAAGGGCAACTTCACCCTCGCCGCGCACCGCGACGGCCACGGCGCGAAGTTCCACAACATCGACAAGCTCAAGGACGGCGACCCGATCGTCTTCGAGACCAAGGACACCTGGTACGTCTACAAGGTCTACGCGACGCTCCCCCAGACCTCGAAGTACAACGTCGACGTCCTCAACAAGGTCCCCAAGGAGTCCGGCAAGCGCAAGCCGGGCCGCTACATCACCCTGACGACCTGCACCCCGGTCTACACCTCGACCTACCGCTACATCGTCTGGGGCGAACTGGTCCGCACGGAAAAGGTCGACGCGGACCGCACACCGCCGAAGGAACTGGGCTGACCCGCCCGGCAGTTGAATACGACCGTGGCGGCCCTCCGGAGAGAGCCGCCACGGACGCGGTGCGCGATGCCGCGGTCAGCAGACCGTGCCGGTCTGCGCATACGCGGTGTTGGCCCCGTCTCCGAACTGGACACGGCCGAATGCCTGCGTGCAGTTGGTCGTGGCGTAGCCCTTGCTCCACATCTCGTAGGCCGGGCGGTTCTTCAACACCATGCCATGGGCGGACCCATCCGGCGTGGTGACGGAGATGGACGCGTACTTCCACGTGTGGTTCTTGCGGAAGGAATCCCAGATCAAGAGGTAGCCGTACATCTTTCCGCAGCCGTGGTACTGCTTGACCGAAGCGGCCGGCTTCCCCTTGTACTTCACATACTTGGTGGCTCCGACCTGCCGCACCGAGGAGCAGCCGGACGGCGTCGAAGCGGCGGCGGACCCGGCGTTGACCAGGCCGAGCGCGAGCGTGATGCCGGCGAGCGCGGCGACGGAACCGGCACGGCGAGTGAGCTTGTTCAAGAATCTTCCCCCTATGGCTGTTCGAATGCCAGACCGAACTTACGGCCCGTCAGGAGTGAGGGCAAGTCGCTTCTGGTGAACCGCCTCGGCCGCGCAACGACGAAGCCCCGGCCGCCCTTCAAGGGCTGCCGGGGCTCCGCTGTGATGTCCCGTCAGGGAAGTCGGCTGTCAGCCGCCGAACGGTCCGCCGAAGAAGCCGCCGCCGTCGTCGCCGCCGTTGTTGCCGCCGTTGCCGTTCCCGCCACCGCCGATGGTGGTGAGCGTCACGGTGGTGGAAGCGGGGTCGGACGGGGTGTTCGGCGCCGGGTCCTGGCTGAGCACCCGGGCGTTGTCCTCCGGTGAACTGCCCCCGGCGAACTGGATGTTGTTGAAGCCGGCCTCCTTCAGCGCCTGCTTGGCTTCCTTGACCGTCCGGCCGACGACCTGCGGCACGGGCTTCTGCGCCGCTGCCTTGCCGATCGTGAGGCTGACCGTGGAGCCGTTCTTGACCTCGGTGCTGCCCTCAGGGCTCTGACCGATCACCTTGCCGACCAGGTTCGGGTCGGGGGTCTCCTGCTCGGTCTTGCTGACGTCGAAGCCCAGGTCCCGCAGCTGCTTCTCGGCCGCCGCGGCGTCCTTGCCCTTCACGTCCGGGACGGTCGTCTTCGGGCTCGCCTGGGCGACGAACAGCGTGATCTTCGCGTTCTTGGCGGCCTCGCTCTGAGGGTCGGGGTCCTGGTCGATGACCGTGCCCGGCTTGCCCTCGTCGGTGACCTTCGCCTCCTGCGTGACGTTCTTGAAGCCCTTGCTGGTGAGCATCGAGCTGGCCTTGGCGAAGGTGTAGCCGGTCACATCGGGAACGGTGACCTTCACACCCCCCGAGCACAGTGTGACCGTGACCGTCTCGCCCTTGCTGATGTCGCCGCCCGGGGCCGTGTCCTGCTCGGTGACCTGGCCCTTCTTGACGTTGTCGCAGGCCTTCCGGCCGCCCAGGGCGACCTTGAAGCCGCCGTTGACCCCGAAGTCCTTGGCCTCCGAGAGGGTCTTCCCGACGAGGTTGGGCACCGTCGTCTCGCCGCTCTTGTTGCCGCCGCTGAACATCGCCTTGCCGATGAAGATCGCACCGACCAGGACGAGCACCGCCGCGAGCACCAGCAGGATCGTCGAGGTGTGGTTCTTCTTCTGGCCGCCGCCGCGCCGCCGGTCGCCACGGTCCTCGTAGCCGTAGCCGCCGTCGTCCGCGTTCATCGGCGGGAGCATGGAGGTCTGGCCCGCCGGATCCTGCGGACGCAGCATCGTGGTCGGCTGGTCCTGGTCGAAGCCGGCCGCACCCATGGCGGAGGCCGCCGCGACCGGCTGCCCCTCCAGCGCCGCCTCGATGTCGGCGCGCATCTCGTCGGCCGACTGATAGCGGTAGTCCGGGTCCTTGACCAGCGCCTTCAGGACGATGGCGTCCATCTCCGGCGTGATCTCGGGGTCGAAGTTGCTCGGCTTCTGCGGCTCCTCGCGGACATGCTGATAGGCCACCGCGACCGGCGAGTCGCCGATGAACGGCGGCCGGACCGTGAGCAGCTCGTAGAGCAGACAGCCGGTGGAGTACAGGTCGGAGCGGGCGTCGACCTGCTCGCCCTTGGCCTGCTCGGGCGAGAGGTACTGCGCGGTGCCGATGACCGCCGCGGTCTGGGTCATCGTCATCCCGGCGTCGCCCATCGCGCGGGCGATACCGAAGTCCATGACCTTGACCTGGCCGGTGCGCGTCAGCATGACGTTGGCCGGCTTGATGTCGCGGTGGACGATGCCGGCCCGGTGGGAGTACTCCAGCGCCTGGAGGACGCCGGTGGTCATCTCCAGGGAGCGCTCGGGAAGCAGCTTCCGCCCGGAGTGCAGCAGCTCGCGCAGGGTGGAGCCGTCCACGTACTCCATGACGATGTACGGGATCGAGACCCCGTCGACATAGTCCTCGCCGGTGTCGTAGACCGCGACGATCGACGGATGGTTCAGCGAGGCGGCCGACTGGGCCTCACGGCGGAACCGGGCCTGGAAGGACGGGTCACGGGCGAGATCCACCCGCAGCGTCTTCACAGCCACGGTGCGGCCCAGGCGGGTGTCATGCGCGAGGTAGACCTCGGCCATGCCACCGCGGCCGAGCACCGAGCCCAGCTCGTACCGGCCGCCGAGGCGACGCGGCTCTTCCATAAGCTTCTCCAGCCCTCTCCGTCAGTCCCGACCGCACCGGTGTGTGGTCCGGCGGTGTGCTGTCCGGGCTACCGTACCCGGCACGCCACATCGGATCGGGTCAGAGCCGCAACCTGATATATGACCGGTATGGGCATGACCCGAGTCACTTCTCGCCTGCGAGTACCGCCTCCATGACGCGCTTCGCGACCGGCGCGGCGAGCTTGCCACCGGCGATGTCGTCGCGGAGGGTGTCGGATCCCTCGATGACGACGGCGACCGCGACGGGGGTGCCCTTGTCGGTCTTCGCGTAGGAGATGAACCAGGCGTACGGGTTGTCCTTGTTGTTCTCGCCGTGCTGCGCGGTACCGGTCTTACCGCCGACTGTGACGTCCGGGATCTGGGCGTTGGTTCCCGTGCCCTTCTGGACCACGGTCTCCATGATGCTCTGGATCTTCTGCGCGTTCTCCGGCGAGAGCGGCCGGCTCATCTCCTGCGGCGTGTGCTGCTGCACCACGTTGAGGTTCGGGGCGACCAGCTGCTCGACCATGTACGGCTTCATCAGCTTGCCGCCGTTGGCGACCGCCGAGGCGATCATGGCCATCTGCAGCGGGGTGGCGCGGTTGGATGCCTGGCCGATGCCGGCCATCGCGTTCTGCGGCCGGTTGTCCGTGGGGAAGATGCTCTCCGCGGCGCGGACCGGAGTGTCGATCTTGGCGTCGTTGAAGCCGAACTTCTCGGCCTCGGCCTTCATCTTCTTGTTGCCGAGGTCCGCGCTGATCTTGCCGAACACCGTGTTGCAGGACCAGCGCAGCGCCTCGCGCAGGCTGGCGTTCTCGCAGGGGATGTTGCCCTCGTTCTTCAGCTGCACGGTGGTGTCGGGCAGCGTGTAGGGCAGCGGCGATTCGGTCTTGGAGTCGACGTCGTTGTAGAGACCGTTCTCCAGGGCCGCCGAGGCCGTGACGACCTTGAAGGTCGAGCCCGGCGGGTAGGTCTGGCGCAGCGCCCGGTTGAGCATCGGCTCGTCGGGGTTGTTCTTCTTCTGCAGCCCCAGGTAGGCCTTGGCGTCCTTGTCGCTCATCCCGGCGAAGGTGGACGGGTCGTACGACGGGGTGCTGGCCAGCGCCAGGATCGCACCGGTCTCGGGGTTGATCGCGGCGACCGCGCCCTTCTGGTCGCCCAGGCCGTCGAAGGCGGCCTTCTGCGCCTTGGCGTTCAGGGTGGTCACCACGTCACCGCCCTTCTGCTTGCTGCCGGTGAACATGTCGACCGTGCGGCTGAAGAAGAGCCTGTCGTCGGTGCCGGTGAGGATGCCGTCGTTGAGCTTCTCCAGCTGGTTGGCGTCGAAGGCCTGCGAGGCGTAGCCGGTGACCGGCGCCCACATCTTGCCGTTCTTGTACGTCCGCTTGTACTTGAAGTCGCCGCTGTCGGTGGTCGTGGAGCCGGTGACCGCCTTGCCGTCGACGATGATGTTGCCGCGCGGCGTGCTGTAGCGCTCGATGGCCACCCGCCGGTTGTGCGGGTCGTTCTTGAGCTCGTCGCCGTTGACGAACTGCACCCAGTTGACGCGGACGAGCAGGGCGAGGACGAGCAGGCCGCAGAAGATCGCGACCCGGCGCAGAGGCTTGTTCACGGGCGGACCACCTGGGTCATCTCGGCGTCGGTGGACGGGGCGGGGGCCGGCGCCGGGCGGCGCGCGGTGTCGCTGATCCGGAGCAGGATCCCCACCAGCGCCCAGTTGGCGATCACGGAGGAACCACCCTGGGCGAGGAACGGCATCGTCATACCCGTCAGCGGGATCAGGCCCGTCACACCGCCGGCGACGACGAAGACCTGCAGCGCGAAGGCGCCGGAGAGGCCGACGGCCAGCAGCTTGCCGAACGGGTCACGGGCGGCCAGCGCGGTACGGATACCACGCTCGATCAGCAGGCCGTAGAGCATCAGGATGGCCATCAGACCGGCCAGCCCGACCTCCTCGCCGACGGTGGCGAGGATGTAGTCGCTCTTCGGCGCGATGCCCTGGATCAGGCGGGAGTAGCCCTGCCCCAGGCCGGAGCCCAGGATGCCGCCGGAGCCGAAGGAGTACATGGCCTGGGCGGTCTCGGTGACACCGCCGTTGAGCAGCTCCAGCGGGTTGAGCCAGTTGTGCACACGGGTCTGGACGTGCGACTCGAACGAGGCCACCGCGACTGCGCCGCCGGCGCTGAGCAGCAGGCCGAACACGATCCAGCTGGTCCGCTCGGTCGCGACGTACAGCATCACGACGAACAGGCCGAAGAACAGCAGCGAGGTACCCAGGTCGGTCTCGAAGACCAGGATCATCAGGCTCAGCGCCCAGATGACCAGGATCGGGCCGAGGTCGCGGCCGCGCGGGAGGTAGAGCCCCATGAAGCGGCGGCTGGCCAGCGCCAGCGCGTCCCGCTTCACCATCAGATAGCCGGCGAAGAAGATCGCGATGATGATCTTCGCGAACTCGCCGGGCTGGAGCGAGCCGAGGCCGGGGATCGTGATCCAGATCTTCGCGCCGTTCACGCCCGGGAAGAACATCGGCGCGACCAGCAGCACCAGCGCGACCACCATCGAGATGTAGGTGTAGCGCTGCAGGACCCGGTGGTCCTTGAGGAAGATCAGGATGCCGAGGAACAGCGCCACACCGAGCGTGGACCACATCAGCTGGTTGGGCGCCATCGCCTTGCCCAGCGAGGGCTCCTGGTCGAGCCGCCAGATGAAGACCAGCCCCAGGCCGTTGAGCAGGGTGGCGATGGGCAGCATCAGCGGGTCGGCGTACGGCGCCCACTTGCGCACGACGAGGTGCGTGACGCCCGCCAGCAGACCGAGGCCCAGGCCGTAGCCCAGCACGCCGGCCGGCACCGTACCGTCCTTGGCCAGGCCGACGTTGATGTACGCGAACACCGGAATGAGCACCGCGAAGACCAGCATGGCCAGCTCGGTGTTGCGGCGGCTCGGGGCCCCGATGGTGCCGATGGTGGTGGTGTTGGTGGTACTGCTCATGAGATGTCCGGCCCCCTACGCCCTCACTGCTGGGTGCTGCAATTCTTTTCCAGCTTCAGCTGTTCCTCGGAGGGGGCCTGGCTGGGAGTGGGTGTGGGTGTCGGGTTCACGGTCGCCGCGAGGGTTCCGGCCGTGCCCGCCTTGTCGGTGGCACCGGGCTTGGCCGTCGGCGTCCCCGGCTTGGTGGGCGTCCCGGGCTTGGTGGGCGTGCCCGCCTGGCCCTTGCCCTTGTTGCGGGCCGCCTCGCGCTCGGCCGCCTCCCTCTGCTCCTTGCCGCGGCAGGCGTTGGCCTGCTTGCTCAGCTCGCTGACCTTCGCGGCGGCCTGTGAACGGCTGTCGACCGCGATGGTCTCCTTGACCTGGTTGCGCTGGTACAGCGGGAGGTACTTGAGTTCGATCTCGGGGTGGTCCTCGTCCACGTCGTTGAGCTTGATCCACGCGAGGTCCTGGCTGATACCCCGGTAGAGCGCGACGTGGTCGTCCTTGGTGCCGACGAAGTACTGGGTCTGCGTCCAGCGGTAGCCCGCGTAGGCTCCGCCGCCGACGACGGCCAGGGCGAGCGCGATGAGCAGGGACCGCTTGATCCATCTGCCCCGCTTGGGCTTGACGAAGTCCTCGTCCATGAACGCGCCGAAGGAGCCCTGCGGCGGACCGGCGACCTCGGGGCCACCGCTTCCGGGCGGGCCGAAGGCGCCCCCGGGGGCCGGCTGGCCTCCGGGCCGGCCCAGCTCGGCGGCCCGGGCGGCGGGCGTCTGCATCGTGCTGGGGTCGCTGAGCTGGTGCTGGTTCTCCGCGACGGCGCCCACGATCACCGGGGTGTCGTTGAGCTGCCCGGCCATCGTCTCGTTGCCGTCCACGTCCAGGACGTCGGCGACGATGCAGGTGATGTTGTCGGGGCCGCCGCCGCGCAGCGCGAGCTGGATCAGCTCCTGCACCGTCTCGTGCGGCCCGTGGTAGCTGGCGAGGGTCTCTTCCAGCGTCTGGTGGCTGACGACTCCGGACAGTCCGTCCGAGCAGATCAGGTACCGGTCGCCGGCCCGCACCTCGCGGATCGACAGATCCGGCTCGACGTGATCGCCGCTGCCCAGCGCCCGCATCAGCAGCGACCGCTGCGGATGGGTGGTGGCTTCCTCTTCGGTGATCCGTCCCTCGTCGACCAGCCGCTGCACCCAGGTGTGGTCCTGGGTGATCTGGGTCAGTACGCCGTCGCGCAGCAGATAGGCGCGGGAGTCGCCGACGTGGACGAGCCCGAGCCGCTGCCCGGTCCACAGCAGGGCGGTCAGGGTCGTGCCCATGCCCTCCAGCTGGGCGTCCTCCTCGACCATCACCCGCAGCTGGTCATTGGCGCGCTGCACGGCGCTGCCGAGCGACGTCAGCAGGTCCGAGCCCGGGACGTCGTCGTCGAGCTGGACGAGGGTGGAGATCACCTCGGAGGAGGCGACCTCGCCGGCGGCCTGGCCGCCCATGCCGTCGGCGATGGCGAGCAGGCGCGGCCCGGCGTAGCCGGAGTCTTCGTTGCCCTCGCGGATCATGCCCTTGTGCGATCCGGCGGCGAAGCGCAGTGACAGACTCATGCGCACCTCACCCGTCGGCTCGGGGTACAGCCGGTCTCGTCGAGCCACACTGCCCACCCTCCGGTCGGGAGCACGCCCGGGTCCGCCGAGTGGACCGCCGCGGCTCGCTCGCTGCGCTCGCTCATTGTCGTACTACTTCCGCAGCTCGATGACGGTCTTGCCGATGCGGATCGGGGCTCCCAGCGGAATCGGTGTCGGGGTCGTCAGTCGGGTCCGGTCCAGGTACGTGCCGTTGGTGGAACCGAGGTCCTCGACGATCCACTGGCCGTCACGGTCCGGGTAGATCCTGGCATGCCTGCTGGACGCGTAGTCGTCGTCCAGCACGATCGTGGAGTCGTGCGCACGGCCCAGGGAGATCGTCTGGCCTTGGAGGGCGACGGTGGTGCCGGTCAGCGAGCCTTCGGAGACCACCAGCTTCGTGGGGGCTCCACGGCGCTGGCGGTTGCCGCCGCGGCCGCCTTCCTGGCGGCCGCGCTGCTGCTGCTGGGGCGCGGCGGCCTGGCGCTGCGCGCGCGCATCCGGTCCGCCGCGCCGGGCGGCACCGCGCTGTGTGACGCGCGTGCCGAACAGATCGCTGCGGATGACCTGTACGGCCACGATGACGAACAGCCACAGTACGGCGAGGAAACCCAACCGCATGACCGTGAGGGTCAGCTCTGACATTGCCCCCGCTTCACCCTTCGGCTTGCCGGTAAACGATGGTGGTACTGCCCACGACGATCCGCGAGCCGTCGCGGAGATTAGCGCGGGTGGTGTGCTGCCCGTCTACCACGATGCCGTTCGTGGAACCCAGATCCTGGATCGTGGGGGGCGTTCCGACCCGGATCTCACAGTGACGCCGGGAGACACCCGGGTCGTCGATCCGTACGTCAGCGTCGGTGCTGCGGCCCAGTACGAGAGTGGAGCGCGAGATCTGGTGGCGGGTGCCGTTGATCTCGATCCAGCGCCTGGTCTGCGCGTAGGGCTGCGGTCCTGCACCGGGCGGTGCCGTACGGGGTACGGGCTGTGCGCCGCCGGGAGGCGGGGACGAGGGCATCGGAGGCGGGCTCACATGGCCGCCGCGGGGTCCCGCGGAGGCACGGGCCGCCGCCGGGCCCGGCTGGTCCTGGGACGAGCTGGAGGCGAGCGTACGGCTGCGGACGCGGTACAGGCCGGTGTCGAGATCGTCGGCCTTCTCCAGATGGACCTTGATCGGTCCCATGAAGGTGTAGCGCTGCTGCTTGGCGTAGTCGCGGACCATGCTCGACAGCTCGTCGCCGAGCTGCCCGCTGTACGGGCTGAGCCGCTCGTAGTCGGGGGTGCTCAGCTCGACGATGAAGTCGTTGGGGACGACGGTGCGGTCGCGGTTCCAGATGGTGGCGTTGTTGTCGCACTCGCGCTGCAGGGCGCCGGCGATCTCAACGGGCTGCACCTCGGACTTGAACACCTTGGCGAAGGTGCCGTTGACGAGACCTTCGAGACGCTGCTCGAAACGCTTCAGTACTCCCACGGGGCACCTCCTTCCTCAGCCTTCGTCGGGGTCGTCCTGATCGGGTCGTCCTGATACTGCTTACTGATCGTATCCACGCCTCGGGAAATCGGCTGGTTCCCCTTTCCCGCCTTGAGGACGAGTGTCGCCCCTCACAGGGTTGCCCGGTGCTTGCTCTGCTCCTTGCCCACTGCTCGTGCACTGCGATCGTAGATGTGCCCCGAAGACAGTGTCCCGCAACCGCCGACCACTCCTGCCGGGCGGGGGCCGGAGCCGGACACCGTGCGGCACGAGCCGTTCCGTCCACCTCCGGGGTGGGCCTCGTTCCGGTTGCGGCTACCGCGAGTGTGACCCCTAGGGGCGGCACTCGGCGAATGCCCGAGGCGAGGAGGCTGCCTCCCCGACCCGGGTGCCCAGGGGAAAGGCGTGTGAACCCACCCCTGACAGCGTGCTAATGTTCTGGATGTCGGAAGGCGCTCGCACAAGACCCGGACGGAACACCCCGGATCACGTGAGAGAATCAAACGGCAGCACCCATGCGCGGGTGGCGGAATAGGCAGACGCGCTGGATTCAGGTTCCAGTGCCCGAAAGGGCGTGGGGGTTCAACTCCCCCCTCGCGCACAGATGAGACCCCCGGTCTCCGGAGAAATCCGGAGACCGGGGGTTTCTTGTTGTCTTCATCACGCTGTTGGCTATGTCACGGGGCTTGGGGACGGTACGGAGCCGGGCCCGGGCGGGGCCGGGGCCGGGGCGCTCGATCGGGGGCTTGCGGGGTGGATCGCCTTCGGGGGTTCTGGGGGCGTCCGGGGCTCCGAGGATCTTCGGCAAACTGCCTCTTTGGACTTCGTGCCCTTTGTCGGAGCTATCCCGCCTATTGCCTCCCTCGCCTTCCCTCTCCCCCCTTCTCCCTCATCTGGCCATTCGCCTTCTTTGTCTCTTTGGTCTTCTTTGCCTTCTCTGGGCCTCTGCCTCTTTGTTTGCTCTGTCACCTTCATCGCCTTCATTCGCCTACGTGGCCTTTGCGACGTCCTCCGCCGGCTCCGCGGTCTCGGCCACGGCCGTGCGGAAGGCGCGGACGCGGGCCGTTTCCCGCTCGGTGTGGTGGACGAGCCCCAGGACGGAGTCCGGCAGGCCGGTGACGGGGACGAAGGCGATGTCGCGGCGGCCGTGGTACTCGGCGGTGGGGCGGCACAGCAGCATCCCGCCGCGGTCGGCCGCGGTGAGGGTGAGGCCCTCCTGCAGGGTGCTGACCTCGGGGCCGGCGGGTATCGGGCGGCCCTGAGGGGTGGCGGCCGGGGCGTGGACCGCGCGCCAGTAGGCGGGTGCCGGGCCGCCCGGGGAGATCAGGGCGATGCCGGTGAGGTCCTCGGCGGTGATCGTGGGGCGGGCCGCCAGCGGATGGCGTACGGATACCGCGAGGGTCTGCTGCTGGGCGGAGAAGACCGGGCCCAGGGTGAGATCGGGCTCGGTCATGGGCAGCAGTGTGACGGCGATGTCGACGGTGCCGCTGCGCAGCGCGCCGAAGGGGTCGCAGAGCGGGATCTCGACGATCTGGGTGGCGCAGGCCGGGTGGCGGCGGTGGAAGGCGTCGATGGCCCGCATGATGCGGTCGTCCGCGGTGCCCTGGAAGCCGATCGTCAGCCGGCCCTCGATGCCGCGGGCGGCGCTGCGGGCGCGCTCCACGGTGGCGCGCAGTGCGTCGTAGGCGGGGCGCAGCGACGTACGGAACTCCTCGCCGAGCGGAGTCAGGCGGACCCGCCGGCTGGTGCGGTCCACCAGGCGGGCGCCGATCCGGGACTCCAGGGCCCGCAGCAGCTGGCTGACGCGGCTCTGCGACACATACAGCCGCTCGGCGGTGCGGCCGAAGTGCAGCTCCTCGGACAGGGCGAGGAAGCACTCCAGCTCGCGGAGTTCGAGGCCGGGGGCGGGGCGGAGGGCGGTGGTGGTCGTGGCCGGTGGGCCGCTGCCGCTCATGGGGTCCTTCGCGGAGTGGTGGGGGACGGTGGCCTGGCTCGACGGATCGATGGGTCCTGCTCGGAGCCGGATCGATAAGTCCTGCTCATAGAAGGGTGAGGAGTCGGCCGTTGTTCCCGGGCGGGTGCGGGCGTTGGCTGGGGACATGACGAACGGTGAGGGCGGGACGGCGGTTCGCGGACGTGAACCAGGTGGAGTCTCAAGGGAGTCGGCGGGAGTACGGGGCGGTGGCTGGCCGGCGGTGGGGGCGCTGGCGGCGGCGACGTTCACCGTGGTGACCTCGGAGATGCTGCCGGTGGGGCTGCTGACGCCGATCGGCCGGGAGCTGCGGGTCTCGGACGGTACGGCGGGGCTGACCCTGACGGTGACGGGCCTGGTCGCGGCGGTGGCCGCGCCGGTGCTGACGTTGCTGGTGGGGCGGCGGGACCGGCGGGCGGTGCTGGCCGCCCTGATGGGCACGCTGGCGGCGGCGAACCTTGGCGCGGCGTATGCGCCGAACGCCGCGGTGCTGCTGGCGGCACGGGTGCTGGTGGGGCTGGGAATGGGAGGGGTATGGGCGGTCGCTGCGGGGCTCGCGGTGCGGCTGGTGCCCGGCAGACGGGTCCCGGCGGCCACCTCCCTGATCTTCAGCGGGGTCGCGGCGGCGTCGGTGCTGGGGGTGCCCGCCGGTACGTTCCTGGGTGAACTGGGCGGCTGGCGCGCCGCGTTCGTGGCGATGGCCGTGGTCTGCGGCGCGGTGGCGGTCGCCCTGGCCGTACTGCTGCCTCCGCTGCCGGAGGACCGGGCGGTCCGGCTGGACGGCGTGCTCCGGCTGCTGCGCGGCGCGTCCGTACGGACCGGACTGCTGCTGGTGGCGCTCCTGGTGACGGGCCATTTCGCGGCGTACACCTATGTGCGGCCGGTTCTTGAGCAGGTGGCGGGCGCGCACGCGGACCAGATCGGCGCGGTGCTGCTGGCCTTCGGCCTGGCGGGCCTGGCGGGCAACTTCGCTGCCGGTGCCGGTGCGGCGCGCGCACCGCGGGCGGTGGTGCTGGTGATCTGCGGGGTGCTCGCGGGAGCGGTGCTGCTGGTGCCGCTGCTGGGGCGCGGCGCCGGGGTGCCGGGAGCGGCCGTCCTGGTGGCCGTATGGGGCCTGGCCTACGGGGGCGTGTCCGTCAGTACCCAGACCTGGCTGATGGCCGCGGCGCCGGGTGCCCGGGAGGCGGCGTCCGCGCTGTTCGTGGCGGTGTTCAACGGGGCCATCGCGCTGGGCGCACTGCTCGGCGGCCGGGCCGCGGACGGCTGGGGCGCGGTGGGCGTGATGTGGCTGGGCGGGGCGCTCGCGGTGGGGGCGCTGGTGACGGTCGGGCTGGGAAGGGCGCCGGGGAAGTAGGTGGTGGAAGGGGTGCGGCGGGGGAGAGTGGCCGGTGGTGTCTGCCACGGGCCCCGTTGGCGGGGTGGTGCGGCGGATGAGGTGGGCGCGGGCCCGGGGGCGTGGGCTACGGGTGGGGTGGTGTCGCCGGTGCCCCCGGGGCGGGCGCGGGTGGTGGGTCTCAGGCGGCGAGGCGCTCGGCCAGGGCCTTGGCCTTGGTGGCCGCGTCCTGGTGGGCCTTGTCGCGGGAGGTCTCGTACAGGGGGACCAGCTCGGCCATCGCCGGGTTGCTGGGGGCCATGGTGAGCTCGGGGACGATGAAGTCGACGTCGAGGCCCATACCGCCGTTCAGGACGGCCTCAAGGTAGTTCTGGACGTACTCGAAGGACTCCCGGGGCGTGCCCGGTGCGTACGAACCGCCGCGGCTGGCGACGACGATGGCCGGGGTGCCCTTGGCGGACGGCGTCTCGCCCGCCGTGCGGCCCATGATGATCACCTGGTCGAGCCACGCCTTGAGCGTGGAGGGGATCGTGAAGTTGTACATCGGCGCGGCGATGACGACCGCGTCGGCCTGCTCCAGCTCCTCGGCGAGCGCGACCCGGCGCGCGAAGGCGGCCTGCTGCTCGGGGGTGTGGGTGCTCGGGTCGGAGAAGGCGGCGGAGGCCGCGACGCCGTCGAGGTGCGGCAGCGGGTCGGTGGCCAGGTCGCGGTGGATGACCGTGCCGTCGGGGTGCTGCTCCTCCCATGCCTTGCGGAAGGCCGAGGTGACGGAGCGGGAGGCGGAGCCGCCCTCGGGGAAGAGGGAGGAGTCGATGAGCAGAAGCGTGGCCATGGGAATCGGTCCTTCGGTTCGCGGTCGGACGAGGCGCGGCCGCTGGTTGAATTCCGTACGTCCCTATTAATAACACAGGAGCTTACTTTTCTGCAGTAGCCAACGAGAAGGCGGTACTCTGGGTGTATGGCGGACCACAGCGAGGCGATGTGCAGGCAGGTCGACGACGGCATGACGCGCGTCTTCGAGCTGTTCGGGAAGCGCTGGACGGGGTTGATCGTCGCCACCCTGATGCCGGGCCCGGTGCACTTCGCCGACTTGCGGCGGGCCATTCCCGGGATCAGTGAGCGGATGCTCTCCGACCGCCTCATGGAGCTGGCGGCGACCGGTCTGCTGCTTCGCGAGGTGGACGCGGGGCCGCCGCTGCGCGTCTCGTACCGGCTGACGGAGGCCGGTCTGGCGATGGAGCCGGCGCTGGCGGAGCTGGGGCGCTGGGCGGAGACGTACCTCGCCGACGGGGGGCAGTGTCCGGAGCGGTTCCGGAAGTAGCACGAAGCGGGGGCGGGCGGCGGCGCTCCGGGAGTGCCGCGGCAGCGGGGGTGAGAGGGGCGCCTGGTGCGCCTGGGGGTCTTACCCGAGTCGCTCCTGCGCGGCGTTGTAGCGCCGCAGGTACGTCGCGAAGCGGTCGAGGTCGGCCTCGTCCCAGTCGGCCAGCCGCTGATGGAACGCCTGGCGGCGGCTGGCCGTGACGTTGGCGAGCACCTGGGCGCCCTTCTCGGTGGGGTGCAGCACCTGGACGCGCTGGTCGTCGGGGTCGACGCGGCGCTCGACGAAGCCGAGTTTCTCCAGTGCCGCGATCTGCCGGCTGACCGTGGACTTGTCCAGGAGGTAGTGCGCCGCGAGGTCCGTGGCACGGCATCCGTGCTGGTCGTCGAGGTGCGCCAGCAGGGTGTAGGAGACCAGCGACAGCTCGGGATGCATCCGGGCGGCGGCCGCGCGGGCTCGTCGGGCGAACGCGGTCATCTCCTGCTGGATGGTCTCGACGGAGTCGTCGCGGTGGGTCACGGTTTGCCTTTCCTGGAGGTGGTTGTATAGTACAACGTAATTGAGAGTTGTATTTGCCAACTAGATGGTGCGGTGCCGAGGACGACGGCTGACACCTAGTGGCGACAGCTGATCCGACGATCCTGAGAGGGCCTGCCCATGAGTACGGTCCGACGTCCCGACCACCGAAGCGAACGACACGGCGGCCACCGTTCCGCGCACCCCGCCCACTCCACCGGGCTGCGCCATGTCCTGACGCACCTGATCACCCCGCTGCTGATGTGCATCGGCATGGGGCTGGCGTATCTGGGCGCGTTCGCCAACCCCGCGCCGCACGACCTGCCCGTGGCGGTCGTCGGATCGAGCCGGAGCGCTCAGCTGCTCGCTCAGTCGATCAACGACAGGGCGCATGGCGAGCTGGAGGTGCGGACCGTCGGCAACCGGGCGGCGGCGGTCGAGCAGCTCCAGCACCAGGAGATCTTCGGCGCGTACGTGATCGACGCGAAGGCGCAGGGCGCGAAGGTACAGGGTGCGAGCGTGCGGCATGCGACGTCGCACGGCGGGCCCGGGACGGGCGTGAAGTCGCATGGGGTGAGGGGAGATTCGGCTTCGGCGGGTGCCGCGGGGGGTGCGGCGGCGGCAGCTGCGGGCTCCGCGAGGCCGGCGCCCGAGCTGCTGGTGGCGACCGCCGGGTCCGACACCAGCGCCTCCGTCGTGCAGAAGATCTTCACTCCCCTAGCCGTGCAGCAGGGTGCCCCGCTGAAGGTCACCGACGTGGCGCCGACCGCCGAGGACGACCCCACCGGGCAGGGCGTCTTCTTCCTCCTGGTAGCGCTCAGCATCGGCTCGTACGCTTCGGTCGCGGTGATCGGCGGCGCCGGAGCCGTGCTGCCGCTCCGGCTCCGGGCGGCGCTGGCGATCGGCACGTCCTTTGTGGTCGGCCTCATCGGCGCGGCGTTCGCGGGCCCCGTCTTCCACCTCGTCGACCACGGCCTGTGGGGCGTGTGGGGCATGGCGTGGCTCTACTCCGCCGGCATCCTGCTGATCGGCACCGGCCTGCACACGTTCCTCAAGCGCTGGACGACGCTCGGCGTGATGGCTCTCTTCGTGATGCTCAACTTCACCTCCTCCGGCGGGATTTTCCGCCCCGAGATGCAGAACGGGTTCTTCGCGGCTCTGCACTCCTTCTGGAACGGCGCGGGCTTCGTGGAGGGCACCCGCAGCCATGTCTACTTCGACGGCTACGGCCTGTCCGGGCACCTTTGGACGCTGGTGTGGTGGCTGGTCGTCGGCGTGCTGACGGTCGGTGCGGCGGCGCTGGCCGAGAAGCGGCGGCGTGCGGCGGAGGCGGAGACGGCGGCCAACGCGGCGGCGGTGGCGGCTGCCGCGGTGGCGGCGACCGTGTCGCCGCGGCAGCCGACGGGGGCTGCGGACGAGGACCTGGAGGAGGAGCTGGAGGAGGCGGTGGGTGTGTAGGGGGCGGTGATCGCCGTGGTCGTGGCGGTTGCCGTGGCGCGGCGCCGGGAGACCGCAGCGGTGCCCCGCCACGGCGGTTGCTTCTGATTCGGCTGCGGATCGGGCTGCGGACGGTGCTGTGGCTCTTGGCTTGGGCTTCGGCTGTGGCTTGGGCTTGGACTTCGGCTTGGGCTGGAACTGCGGTGGGGGTTCTGGAGTCCTGGTCCCTGGCGCCGCCGGATAGTTATCCACAGGCTGTGCGGGCTTTGGCGAAGTGTCGGTAACGTCGTTGCTCGTCGGCAAGCCGGGACCGCTCGGCAGGCCGACGCGTAGGCAGGACACGAGAGACGACACGAGAGACGCAGGTCGTGAAGGGGGAGGTGGCCCGCCATGTCGCGTGTGCCGTACGTACCGGGGTTTGCGAGGGCGGAGGCGCAGGGTCCTTCGGGGCCGTCGCCCAAGGCCGCCGGCCGGGCGCTGCGGGAGCGCCTGCCCCGCTCCGAGCAGGGCGCGCTCTCGATCGCGGCCGGGCGGCCGGATCCGGTCGGGGCCGTCGAGGCGTCCAACGCCGGACGACTGCCCGAGCTGACGCCGATACGGGTCGGCCGGATGGCCGCCAGCCCCTTCGCCTTCCTCCGCGGCTCTGCGGGCCTGATGGCGTACGACCTGACGAACAGCCCCGTGACCGGCATCGGCGCGCAGATCTGCGGGGACGCGCACGCCGCCAACTTCGGTCTCTACGGCGATGCCCGCGGTGGTCTCATCATCGATCTCAACGACTTCGACGAGACCGTGTACGGGCCGTGGGAGTGGGACGTGAAGCGGCTGGCGACGTCGATGGTGCTGGCCGGCCGGGAGGCGGGTGCCGGCGAGGACGACTGCCGCAAGGCGGC
The DNA here is from genome assembly GCF_055567415.1 of Streptomyces sp. NPDC026575. NCBI lineage: Bacteria > Bacillati > Actinomycetota > Actinomycetes > Kitasatosporales > Streptomycetaceae > Streptomyces > Streptomyces sp. NPDC026575. The sequence goes on along the minus strand of NZ_JBVHQM010000002.1, from coordinate 123,245 downwards.
GCTGGACACGGTGGGCGCGTATCGGCGCACCATGCGGCTGCTGGCCAAGTTGCCGGTGACCGAGGCGTGGAACGCCATCGCCGACGAGGAGTTGGTCTCGCACACCGACGCCCGGGATCTGCTGGGGACGTTGGAGCGGGTGTCGGCCAAGGCCCGCAAGAACACCAGCGCGCGGTTCGCGGCGAAGTCCACGGAGCAGACGGCGGACGGCGGGCGGCGGTTCGTGGATGCGCCGCCGGTGCTGCGGCGGGTGCCGGATGCGGAAGCCGCAGCGGTGGCCGCGTCACTGGCCCACTACCTGGAGACGCTGCCCGATGACCGGCTGCCGCTGCTGTCCCGGTACGCGGTGCACGATGTGGCCTTCCGCGTGGTCGGCACGGGCAGTGTCGGCCTGCGGTCGTATGTGGTGCTGCTGCTGGATCACCAGGGTGAGCCGCTGGTGCTGCAGGTGAAGGAGGCGCGCGCCTCGGTGCTGGCACCGTATGTGGAGAAGGCCGGATTCCCCATGCCGTCGGCGATACACGAGGGGCGCCGAGTGGTGCTCGGGCAGCGCCGGATGCAGGTCGTCAGCGACATCCTGCTGGGCTGGACGACGGTGCAGGACATAGCGTCGCCCGGCCGGGGCGGGGCAGCAGCCGGAGCCGGTCGCCCGGAAGAGGGGCTCATGGACGGACTCCCCTTCCAGGTCCGGCAGTTCAGAAACCGCAAGGGCAGCGTGGACCCGGCGCAGCTGTCCGGCGCCCAGATGGACGACTACGCCCGGATGACCGGCGCCCTCCTGGCCCGAGCCCACGCGCACAGCGCCGACCCGCGCCTGCTGGCCGGCTACTGCGGCAAGAACGAGGAGCTGGACGAGGCCGTGGCAAGGTTCGCCCTCGCTTACGCCGACCGCACGGAGGCCGACCATGCAGCCTTGGCCACCGCGGTGAAGACGGGCCGAATCGCGGCTGAGCTGGGGGTATGAGGGCGGGCATGGCCAGCAGAGGTGCATGACCTGCGTGGCAGGCATGAGCTGAGTGGCGTGCCCGAGGCGCGTGAGGTGGGTGAGATGGGGGCGGCGTGACGTGTGAGGGCGCGGCTGGATGGCTGTGGTGATCGCCGGGGGCTGGGCTGTCGTTCGTCGTCCGGGCGGAAGAGGTTGAGGAGCTGAAGGGGCTGCCCGGTCGTCCGGCTGTGCATTGACCGGCTGCCCGGGAGGGGGCTGGGTCGGCCACGGCCTCGGGGGCTGGGGGCCATCAGGCTGGGCCTGGGCCTGGGCGTTGGGCGGGCTGAGTGGGCTTGGGTCCGCCGCCTTGCCTGAGGAGGCTGGCTCGCTGCCTGCTTGAGGAGGCTGGGGCGGGCGCCACGGCTGGGCTTGGGTTCGCCGTATGGGCGGGCCTTGGCTCGTCGTACGGGCCGGGGCCGACGGCGAGTCTGAGGGCTGGGGGCCACGCGGGCTGGCGGTCGACGCATGGCGGGGTGGCGACGGCGCCGGGCTCGCCGCCCTGGCCCGGTGGGCTGGGAACGGCGCGGGCTGGCGGTCCGGAGCCGGCGCTCTGGGGACGAAGCGGCATTCATCGACCGTCCGAACCTCGTGGTCCTGGGGGCGATGCCGGGCTGGTTCGTTCAGGGTGGCTGTGGCTGTGGCTGTGGCTGCGGATGGGGCTACGGGGTACGTCGCGGCGCGCGCTGGCAGGCTCTGGCGGCTGGCGGCTGGCGGCTGGCGGCTGGCGGCTGGCTGGGCGACGGCGACGGCGGTGATGGCGGCGGCGGTGGCCGCAACGGTGGTGGCGGCGGTGGCCGTGATGGTTGTGGCGGTGGTGGGTGGGTGGGGGAGGGGCCCCCGGGGGGAGGGGAAGGCACCAGAGGAAGCGAAGCGACCGGCGATCTCAAGGCGGCACAGGAACCAGCCCCGGCATGACGCACAGAGCCAGCCCCGGCATGGCGTAGAGGCCCCCCACGGGGCAGAGGCCCCCACGGGGCAGAGGCCCCCACGGGGCAGAGGCCCCCACGGGACAGAGGCCCCCACCCGGCGCGGGGCGGACGTACCAGCCCTGCATGGCGCGGACGTACCAGCCCCGGCATGGGGCGCAGGAATCAACCCCGGCTTGGGCCGTACGCTGACCGGGTGACGAACTCGCACGCGGAGAACGCGCAGGACGGCCAGCACCAAGCGGACGCACCGGGGACATCGGGCGCCCAGGGTGGTTCGCAGGCACCCGACGCCCGCGGTGGTGGGCAGGGCGGTGCCCAGGCCGGGTACGGCGGCGGCCGGGAGGATCAGGTCGCGGGCTCGGATGAGCCGGGGGCGCGCCAGGACGCCGAGGCGGGTTCGCCAGCCGGGCCAGCCGGGCCAGCCGGGCCGGCCGGGGACGAGCCGGACGCCGGGCCGGGTGCCGCGCCGGGCGCCGAGCCGGGTGCGCAGGCCGCTCAGGACGAGGCGACCCGGCGGCTGGCGAAGGCGGTGTTCGCCGCGGAGCAGGCGCTGATCGAGTTCGAGATCGCCGTGGAGACCTTCCGGGTCGAGGTGGAGAACTTCTCCCGCCTGCACCACCAGCGGCTCGGCCCCATGTACACGCGGCTGGACGAGCTGGATGCGCAGATTGCCGAGGCCGTGGCGGCGCGTACGGGCGACCCCGAGGACATCCGTAAGGCGCGGGAGGCACGGGCGTCGGTGCTGCCGATGCCGGAGGTGGAGGAGCTGTTCCACGGCTGGATGGGGTCGGAGGGGCTGTTCCCGGAGGCGCAGGCGATGCTCACCGAGCGGTCGGTGCGGCCGCCGGAGAAGGTGCGGCCCAGCGAGGGGGCCCGCAAGGTCTACCGCGACCTGGTGCGCAAGGCCCACCCCGACCTGGCACGGAACGAGACGGAGCGGGCACGCCGCGACGCGTTCATCGCGCGCGTCAACATGGCGTACGGGCAGGGCGACGAGGCGGCGCTGCGGGAGCTCGCGCGGGAGTGGGAGGCCGGTCCCGCCCCGGTCGAGGAGCGGCTCAGCGAGAGCGAGGAGCTCTACGCCCGGCTGGAGTGGCTGGCCGAGCGCAAGGAACTGCTGGCCGCCCTCGCCGCCGAGCTGGAGGACAGCGCGATCGGTTCGATGATCAAGATGGCGCCGGAGGACCCGGACGCGCTGCTGGACGAGATCGCCGAGAAGCTGCTCGCCGATGTCGCAGAGCGCGAGGCGTACCTCGCGCAGCTCGTCGGGTAGCGTCGTGAGCATGCAATTTGGTTCTGTACCCACGGTCGCCGTCGATGCGCTCTCGTCCGGCGACTTCCTCCTGGACGTGCGTGAGGACGACGAGTGGGCGGCCGGGCACGCCGAGGGTGCGCTGCACATCCCGATGAGCGAGTTCGTCGCCCGTTACGGGGAGCTGACCGAGGCGGCGCCCGAGGACGGCAAGGTGTATGTCCTGTGCCGGGTCGGCGGGCGTTCCGCGCAGGTGGCGCAGTATCTGCTCCAGCAGGGCATCGACGCGGTGAATGTCGCGGGCGGCATGCAGGCATGGGAGGCCGCCGGCCGTCCGGTGTCGGACGGCAAGGGCGGCTCGGGCACGGTCGTCTAGCCGGGGCCGGGCTCGGCCTCAGCCCAGTGGATGCGACGCCAGCAGGTTGCCGAGGGCTTCTTCGTGGGCGGCGGCGGGGCCGAGGGAGAGTTCGAGCTGTTTGGCCCAGGCGTGGTAGCGGTGCAGGGGGTAGTCGGTGTCCGCGCCGAAGCCGCCGTGCAGATGCTGGGCGGTCTGGACGACGCGGCGTACGCCTTCGGAGGCCCAGATCTTGGCGACCGCGACGTCTCCGGCGGCCGGTAGCGGGCCGGGGGCGTCGGTGGTGATGCGCCAGGCGGCTTGCCAGAGCGTGGCTTCCATGGCGCGCAGGTCGATGAAGCGGTCGGCGGCCTGCACGGCGACGGCCTGGAAGGTGGCCACCGGGTACCCGAACTGTTCGCGCTTGCCGGTGTAGTCGCCGGTCATCGCGAGTACGCGTTCGCCCAGGCCCAGGGCGAGCGCGCAGGTGCCCGTGGTCAGGACATGGCGCAGCGACTGCCATGCGGCGGGGTCGCCGATCATCTCGCGGGCGCCGATACGCACGGAGTCCAGCCGGACCTCGGCATGGCGCTCTCCGCTGGTGGAGATCTGGTCGTCGAGGGTGACGCCGGGGTGGGCGCGGCGGATGAGGGCGAGTACGGCGTGGCCGTCGGTGGTGTGGGCGGGCAGCAGGATCCGGTCCGCGGTGCTCCCCCAGGGGACGGCGGTCTGGGTGCCGTCGAGGATCCAGTCGGCGCCCTCCTGGCGGGCGGTCACGGCGAGCTCGGCCGGCTCGTGGCCGGTGCGGCCGGCGGAGGCGACGGTCACGACCAGGTCCCCGGCGGCGATGGGAGGCAGCACTTCGCTACGCAGCTCGTCGGCGGCGTAGCGCTGGAGGGTGAGTGCGGCGGCGCCGGATTCCAGCAGTGGGACCCGTGCCAGGACCTTGGCCGACTCGCGCAGGACGAGGCAGAGTGCGATCGGGTCGAGGCCCGCGCCGCCGTGCTCGGGCGCGATCGGCAGGCTCAGCAGGTCGGCATCGGCGAGCTTGCGCCACAGGGGGCGGTCGAAATCGTCGGCGACCGCGCCCGCGGTGAGCGCGGGGCTGGGCACGCCGTCCGGAGCGACCCCCGAGAAGACGGCCCTCGCCGCCTCGACGGCGGCCTGCTGCTCCTCGGTGAAGGTGAAGTCCACTGGTCTGTCCTCCCACGCGGCGCCTTGATCTGACGAAGCGTCAAGGTAGAACAGGTTGCAGGAATTGGGAATGGTGGGGACGGAGGGCGGTCAAAGGCGCGGGGCTGCGGTCGGGTTGAGGTGTGGTGTGCGCTCGGGCATCGCACCCGGCGCTAACGGTCGAAGTCCAGCTCGACCTTCTCCGTGACCGGATGGGACTGGCAGGCCAGGACGTAGCCGGCGTCGACCTCGTCCGATTCCAGGGCGAAGTTGCGGTCCATGCGGACCTCGCCCGAGACCAGGAAGGCCCGGCAGGTGCCGCAGACTCCGCCCTTGCAGGCGTAGGGGGCGTCCGCGCGGTTGCGGAGCACCGCGTCGAGCAGGGGCTCGCCGTCGTGGACCGGCCAGGTGCCGGAGCGGCCGTCGAGGGTGGCGGTGACGGTGCTGTGCGCGGGGGTGGCGGCGGCCGGGACGGCCGGGGCGCCGTTGTCTATGTGGAAGATCTCTTCGTGGATACGGGATCGGGGCACGTCGAGGGCGCGCAGGGCGCGCTCGGCTCCTTGGACCAGGCCGTACGGGCCGCAGAGGTACCAGCCGTCGACGGACTCGATCTGCAGGAGGGCGGGCAGGAGGGAGCGCAGCCGGGTCTCGTCGAGGCGGCCGGACGGCAGGCCGGCCTGCTGCTCCTCGCGGGAGAGGGTGTGGATGAGCTGGAAGCGCTGGGGATAGCGGTCCTTGAGGTCGGCCACCTCCTCCAGGAACATCGTCGAGGCCGCCGTGCGGTCGCTGCGCAGCAGGCAGAAGCGGGCGTCCGGCTGCTGGGCCAGGAGCGTGGCGGCGATGGAGAGCACAGGGGTGATGCCGCTGCCGCCGACGATGCCGACGAAGTGGCCCGGGCGTGGTGCGAGGGTGAACCGCCCGGCCGGGGCCATGACCTCCACCGTGTCGCCTACCGCCAGTTCCTTGAGGGCGTAGGTCGAGAAGGCGCCGTCCTCGACGAGGCGGATGCCCACGCGCAGTACGGGCTCGTCGGTGGCGGGGGTGCAGATGGAGTACGTACGGCGGATCTCCTGGCCGTCGACCGTTCTGCGCAGCGCGATGTGCTGCCCGGGGGTGTGCCGGAACGTCGTGCGCAGCTCGGGCGGGACCGCGAAGGTGACGGCCACCGCGTCGTCCGTGAGCCGCTCGATCTCCCGGACCTGGAGCGGGTGGAACATCACAACTCCTTGAAGTGGTCGAAGGGTTCACGGCAGGACTCGCAGCGGCGCAGTGCCTTGCACGCCGTGGAGGAGAACCGGCTCAGCAGAGTGGTGTCGGTCGATCCGCAGTGCGGGCAGCGGATCGTGAGGTCGACGGTGATGGGTCCGCCGGCCGGGCCCGCGGGGCGCGGCGGGGCGATGCCGAATTCGGCCAGCTTCCGGCGGCCCTCGGCGGTGATCGCGTCGGTGGTCCACGGGGGACTGAGGACCGTGCGGACCTCGACCTCGGGTATGCCGCGGTCGTGCAGTACGCGTTCTATGTCGGCGGACATCGCCTCGATGGCGGGGCAGCCGGTGTACGTGGGCGTGAGCTGGACCTCGACGCGGTCCGGGGCCGTCAGCCGTACGTCGCGCACTACGCCGAGCTCGGCGAGGGTGAGGACGGGCAGCTCGGGGTCGGGAACGGAGCCGGCGAGCGCCAGCAGTTCCTCTTCGAGGGCGGTGGTGGTCACCATGTCGCTCCCGGGTGGCTGCGGTGGAGGTGCTGCATCTCGGCGAGCAGTCGTCCGAACGACTCGGTGTGCAGGCCCTGGCGGCCCGCGCCGGCCGTCCAGGCGCCGTGCCGGGGGCCTTCGGGGACGGCGAGGGTGGCCCGCCCGAGGGTGGCGGTGATGCGGGTCGTCCAGGTGTCGTGGAGGGCCGGCCAGGGGACCGACTCCAGTCCTTCCACCGGTGCGAACATCTCGCCGGTGAACTGCCACAGGGCGTCCAGGGCCCGCTGTATCCGGGTGTGGCTCTCGTCGGTGCCGTCGCCCAGGCGCAGCGTCCACTGCTCGGCGTGGTCGCGGTGGTAGGCGACCTCCTTGACGGCCTTGCCGGCCAGCGGGGCCAACTCGCTCTCGCCCTCGGCGAGTCGCTCGTACAGCAGCTCCTGGTAGGTGGAGAAGTAGAGCTGGCGGGCGATGGTGTGGGCGAAGTCGCCGTTGGGCTGCTCGACCAGCTGGAGGTTGCGGAACTGCCGCTCCTCGCGCAGAAACGCCAGTTCGTCCTCGTCGCCGGCCAGGGAGAGCAGCACCCGGGCCTGGCCGAGCAGGTCCAGCGCGATATTGGCCAGTGCGACCTCCTCTTCCAGGACCGGGGCGTTGCCGGCCCACTCGCCCAGGCGGTGGGAGAGGATCAGGGCGTCGTCCCCGAGGGGCAGGGCCGGGGTGGCCGTGGCGTTCATCAAAGGTGATGCACCCCGTCCGGGATCTCGTAGAAGGTCGGGTGGCGGTAGGGCTTGTCGCCGGACGGTTCGAAGAAGGCGTCCTTCTCGTCCGGGGAGGAGGCGGTGATCTGCGCGGAGGGCACCACCCACAGGGAGACGCCCTCGGAGCGGCGGGTGTAGAGGTCGCGGGCGTTGCGCAGGGCCATTTCGGCGTCCGGCGCGTGGAGGCTGCCGGCGTGGGTGTGGGAGAGGCCGCGGCGGCTGCGCACGAAGACCTCCCACAGGGGCCAGTCCGTGGGCGCGGTGGTCGCTCCCCCGTCGGCTGCCGGGGTCTCGGTGGGGCGGTGTGTCGTCATCGGCCGGCCTTCCCGTGCTTGGCCGCGTGTGCGGCGGCGGCTTCGCGCACCCAGGCGCCTTCCTCATGAGCCCGCCGGCGGCGGCTTATCCGCTGTTCGTTGCAGGGGCCGTTGCCCTTGAGGACCTCCCGGAACTCGGCCCAGTCGATCGGGCCGAAGTCCCAGTGGCCGCGCTCTTCGTTCCACACCAGGTCGGGGTCGGGGAGGGTGAGTCCGAGGGCCTCGGCCTGGGGGACGCAGATGTCGACGAAGCGCTGCCGCAGCTCGTCGTTGGAGTGCCGCTTGATCTTCCAGGCCATGGACTGCGCGGAGTGCGACGACTCGTCGTCCGGCGGGCCGAACATCATCAGGGACGGCCACCACCAGCGGTTCACCGCGTCCTGCGCCATGTCGTGCTGGGCCGGTGTGCCGCGGCTGAGGGTCAGCAGGAGTTCATAGCCCTGTCGCTGGTGGAAGGACTCCTCCTTGCAGATACGGACCATCGCGCGGGCATAGGGGCCGTAGGAGCACCGGCACAGCGGGACCTGGTTCGTGATCGCCGCGCCGTCCACCAGCCAGCCGATGGCACCGACATCGGCCCAGGTCAGGGTGGGGTAGTTGAAGATCGAGGAGTACTTCTGGCGGCCGGAGTGCAGCTTGTCGAGCAGCTCGTCGCGGCCGGTGCCGAGGGTTTCGGCGGCGCTGTAGAGATACAGGCCGTGGCCGGCCTCGTCCTGCACCTTCGCCATCAGGATCGCCTTGCGGCGCAGCGACGGCGCCCGGGTGATCCAGTTGGCCTCCGGCTGCATGCCGATGATCTCGGAGTGGGCGTGCTGCGCGATCTGCCGCACGAGTGTCGAGCGGTAGGCGTCCGGCATCCAGTCCCGCGGTTCGATGCGCTCGTCCGCGGCCACGGTGGCCTCGAATACGGCCTCGCTGGCCGTCTCCTCCGGCGCGATCGTCGTCATGTGGTGCCCCCTCGCTCCCGACCGACCGATCGTTCGGTTCAATGGTGAGTGGGCGGGCCGCGGGTGTCAAGCCTGTGGATAACCCAGGGGAGGGTGTGCCCGGTGCGGCCGCGTAGGTACGGTTCCGAAGCGGAGTCGACCGCATGGAATCTGGGAACGGGGCGGGAATGCAGTCATACGGGGACGAAACGCGGTCGGTGGCCGCGCTCTCGCTACCCTCGCGGATCGTCATAGGCGTGGCCGCCTGCGCCGTCGCCGTCGCGGTCGCCATCCATCTCGCGATGATGTTTCTGCACGTCGCGCCATCGAACACGCTCAGCAAGCAGCAGGGCGCCCTGATCAGCGACTACGTCTATCCCGAGTACGAGCAGAACTGGAAGCTGTTCGCGCCCAACCCCCTCCAGCAGAACATCGCGGTCCAGGTCCGTGCGCAGCTGCGCACCGAGGACGGCACCGCGCGGAACACCGGCTGGACCGATCTGACCGCCCGCGACGGCCAGGCCATCCGCCACAATCCCGTTCCCAGCCACACCCAGCAGAACCAGCTGCGCCGCGGATGGGAGCTCCTGGTCAACAGCCACGACGCGCAGAACCGCGCCGTCGGCCCGCGCGGGCAGCTGGCCGAGCGCTACATCCGGCGGATCGTGATGCTCCGGATGTCCCAGGAGTGGACCAGCGGCGGCGCGCGCGTCCAGCAGATCCAGGTCCGTTCGCAGACGACGCCGGTCAGCCCGCCGCCGTGGAGCACCGAGAAGATCAGCGACAAGCCCGTGTACCGCGTGCTGCCCTGGTGGCAGGTCACCGCAAAGGACCTGCCCGAGGGGGCGAAGAACCAGTGACGTCACCGACGCCGCAGCCACCGCACAGCGCATCGTCCGCATCACTGCCCCCGCATCTCACGGAGTCGACCGACGTGCCGCAGCAGGCGCAGCAAGTCCAGCAGGAGCAGCAGGCGTCCCGGGAGGCGCAGCCGCCCCAGGAGACGCCCGCTCCCTACGAGGAGACCCGCATCGAGCGCGTGATCGGCCGCGCCTTCGGCCGTGTCACCAGCCGGGCGATGGCCCCGTACCAGACCGCTGTGATCCGGATCGGCTTCTCGGCGACCTGGCTGCTGTTCCTGCTGCGCGAGTGGCCGCACCGCCAGACCCTCTACGGGCCCGACGGCCCCTGGAGCCTGGACATGGCGCGCCGGCTCCTGGACGCCAATCACGCCTTCTCCGCGCTGCTGTGGTCCGACGGGCGCGGCTGGTTCGAGATCGTCTACCTCCTGGCCGTCGCGGCCAGTGCGGCGCTGATGCTCGGCTGGCGCACCCGGACCATGTCGGTGCTCTTCATGGTGGGCGTGCTCTCGCTGCAGAACCGCAGCATCTTCATAGGCGACGGCGGCGACAACGTCATCCACCTGATGTCGATGTACCTCGTGCTGACCCGGTGCGGGCAGGTCTGGTCGCTGGACGCGCGCCGTGCGAAGCGGGCGGAGTCCGCCGAGGGGGAGCGGCCCGCCCGCGATCTGCCCGGCGTCGTGCTCTGGGCCGTGCTGGGCCTCGGCCTGGCCGTCGCCCAGCTGTCCGGCGGACACGGCCTGAACTGGTTCGACAACGGCCCGTTCCCGCACATCGGCTGGAGCCTGGTCCTGTGGGGCCTGTGGGTGACGCACGGCCTGTGGTGGGCGGTGCGGCGCCACGCCCCCGGGGAGCCGCGCATCGTCCTCGACACGCTCGCCAAGCTCGCCCACAACGGCGCACTGCTGGTGATCATGGTCGAGGTCTGCCTGATCTACGCCACGGCCGGCTGGTACAAGATCCAGGGCACGCGCTGGCAGGACGGCACCGCGGTCTTCTACCCGATGCACCTGGACTACTTCTCGCCCTGGCCGGGGCTGTCCGACCTGCTCGGCAGCAACGGTTTGATGGTCATGCTGCTCACCTACGGCACGGTGATCGTCCAGGTCGCCTTCCCGTTCACGCTCTTCAACCGGCGCCTGAAGAACGTGCTGCTGGTCGTGATGATCTGCGAGCACCTCTCGATCGCGTTCCTCCTGGGGCTGCCGTTCTTCTCGCTCGCGATGATCGCGGCGGATGCGGTCTTCCTGCCGACGAACTTCCTGACCTGGCTCTCCGCCCGCGTCGTGGGCCTGCGCAAACGGCTCTTCTCGCGCGGCGGCTCCCCCGGGGCGGGCGCCGGATCCGACGGCGGTGTGCCGCCGGCCCGTACCGAGCACGGCGGCGGTGGCCATACGCTCGTGGGGTGAGCAGTGAGAAAACCGCCCCCGCCGAGCCCCTCCAGTACGACGAGGGCTACGGGACGCAGATCGGCGTCGGTCCGCACCCGGAGCCCTGGCCGCAGGACGCCCGCTACGACCCCGAGCTGCTCGCGCACGGCGACCGCCGCAACGTCGTCGACCAGTACCGCTACTGGACGCGCGAGGCGATCGTCGCCGACCTCGACACCCGCCGCCATGACTTCCATGTGGCTGTCGAGAACTGGGGCCACGACTTCAACATCGGCTCGGTCGTACGGACCGCGAACGCGTTCCTGGCCAAGGAGATCCATATCGTCGGGCAGCGCCGCTGGAACCGCCGCGGCGCGATGGTGACCGACCGCTACCAGCACGTCCGCCACCACCCGGACACGGCGGATCTCACCGCCTGGGCGGCGGCCGAGGAACTGCCGATCATCGGGATCGACAACCTCCCCGGGTCCGTGCCGCTGGAGACCACCGAGCTGCCGCGCCGCTGTGTGCTGCTGTTCGGCCAGGAGGGGCCGGGGTTGACCGAGGAGGCGCGCCGGCACGCCTCGCGGGTCTGCTCGATCGCGCAGTTCGGCTCGACCCGCTCGATCAACGCGGGGGCGGCGGCCGCCATCGCGATGCACGCCTGGATCGGCCGCCATGCGCGGATCGAGGGCCCGGGAGCCGTCTGACGGGCTCCGGGCCACACTGGGGCCCGGAGGGACGGTCCGGGCCCACGCCGTTTCACGCCTGTCGGCGCACCTCCACCGTCCGGAAGCGGTTCGCCACGAACGCGCCGTCGCACAGCGCCGCATTGGCCGCCGGGTTGCCACCGGAACCGTGGAAGTCCGAGAACGCCGCGGTCTGGTTCACATAGACCCCGCCGGTCAGGTTCAGCGACAGCTGGGCGCACTCCTCCAGGCATGCCTGCTCCACCAGCTTCTCTACCTCGGCGGAGGTGGTGTACGCGCCGACCGTCATGGCTCCCTGGTCGCGGACCGTGCGCCGCAGCAGGTCCACCGCGTCGGCGGCGGAGTCGACGGCCACCGCGAAGGACACCGGGCCGAAGCACTCCGACAGATACGCCGCCTCGGAGTCCGGCTTGGCGCCGTCCAGCTTGACGATCACCGGGGTACGGACCGTCGCCCCGGGGAACTCGGGGTTGGCCACCTCACGGGAGGCCAGCGCCACCTCGCCCAGCCCGGCGGCGGCCTCGATCCGCTCCTTGACCTGCGGATTGACGATCGCGCCCAGCAGGGCGTTGGCGCGTGCGTCGTCGCCCAGCAGGCCGCCGACCGCGCCCGCGAGATCGCTGACCACCTCGTCGTACGACTTCGGTCCGGCGTCCGTGGTGATCCCGTCCCGGGGGATCAGCAGATTCTGCGGGGTGGTGCACATCTGGCCGCTGTAGAGCGACAGCGAGAAGGCCAGGTTGCTGAGCATGCCCTTGTAGTCGTCGGTGGACTCGATGACGACGGTGTTGACGCCGGCCTTCTCCGTGAAGACCTGTGCCTGCCGGGCGTGCGTCTCCAGCCAGTCGCCGAAGGCGGTCGAGCCGGTGTAGTCGATGATGCGGATCTCCGGGCGGACGGCCAGCTCCTTGGCCAGGCCCTCGCCCGGCCTGTCCACGGCCAGGCACACCAGGTCGGCGGGGAATCCGGCCTCGGTGAGCACCTCACGGGCCACCTCGACGGTCAGCGCCAGCGGCAGCACGGCCCGCGGGTGCGGCTTGACCAGCACCGGATTGCCGGTGGCCAGAGAGGCGAACAGGCCCGGATAGCCGTTCCAGGTCGGGAAGGTGTTGCAGCCGATCACCAGGGCGACACCGCGCGGCACGGCCGTGAAGGTCTTGGCCAGCTCCAGCGGCTCGCGCTTGCCCTGCGGCTTGGACCACGGCGCCTGCTCCGGGGTGCGGACCTGCTCGGCGTACGCATAGGCCACCGCCTCCAGGCCGCGGTCCTGGGCGTGCGGCCCGCCGGCCTGGAACGCCATCATGAATGCCTGGCCGCTGGTGTGCATCACGGCCTGCGCGAACTCATAGGTGCGCGCGCTGATCCGGGCCAGGATCTCCAGGCACACCGCCGCACGGGCTTCCGGGCCCGCGTCCCGCCAGGCGGGGATCGCGGCACGCATCGCCGGCAGCAGCACCTCCACATCCGGGTGCGGATAACTGATGCCCAACTCCGGGCCGTACGGTGAGACTTCCTGGCCCGTCCAGTCGTCGGTGCCGGGCTGGTCGAGCTCGAAGCGCTTGCCGCGCAGGGCCTCGAAAGCGGCCAGTCCGTCGGCGGCGGCGTTCTCGCCGTAGGCCTTCGGGTGCTCGGGGTGCGGGGACCAGTAGGCGCGGGTGCGGATCGCCTCCAGCGTCTGGTCGAGGGTCGGGCGGTGCTTCTCGATCAACTGCGCTGCGGTCATTTCGGCGGCCATCGATGACCAACTCCTCGTCGAGCTGGGCGGAGAGTGGATAAGGGCTGGGAGCGGACAAGGCAACGGAGTTAGAGTAACCGAACGATCGGTCGGGGCAAGAGGGCCCGGCCAGCCCTGTGGAAAAGTCGGTCGCGGAGGAGCAACTGGCATGACGGCAATCGGGACCAGCAGCACCGTGGCAGTGGTGGGGACCGGCACGATGGGCCAGGGCATCGCGCAGGTGGCGCTGGTCGCCGGCCATCGCGTACGCCTCTACGACGCCGCCCCCGGGCGGGCGGAGCAGGCCGCAGAGGCGATCGGGGGAAGGCTCGACCGGCTCGTGGAAAAAGGCCGGATCTCGGCGGATGACCGGGACGCGGCCCGCGCGCGCCTCTCCCCCGCGTCCGCGCTCGCGGAGCTGGCCGACGCCGCGCTGGTCGTCGAGGCGATCCTGGAGCAACTCCCGCCCAAGCAGGAGCTGTTCACCGCCCTGGAGGACATCGTGGCGGCGGACTGCCTGCTGGCCACCAACACCTCCTCGCTGTCGGTGACCGCGGTCGCCGGCCGGCTGCGGCACCCCGGCCGCTGCGTGGGCCTGCACTTCTTCAACCCCGCGCCGCTGCTCCCCCTGGTCGAGGTGATCAGCGGTTTCGCCACCGACGAGGCCGCCGCCACCGCCGCGTACGACACCGCCGCGGCCTGGGGCAAGAAGCCGGTGCGCTGCGCCGACACCCCCGGGTTCATCGTCAACCGCATCGCCCGGCCGTTCTACGCCGAGGCCCTGCGCGCCTACGAGGAGCGCGTCGCGGACCCGGCCACCATCGACGCCCTGTTGCGCGAGGGCGCCGGCTTCAAGATGGGCCCCTTCGAACTGACCGACCTCATCGGACAGGACGTGAACGAGGCGGTCACCCACTCCGTGTGGACCGCCTTCTTCCAGGACCCGAAGTTCACCCCCTCGCTGGCGCAGCGTCGGCTGGTGGAGTCCGGGCTGCACGGCCGCAAATCGGGGCGCGGATGGTTCGACTACACCGAGGGCGCCGGCCGGCCCGAGCCGCGGACCGCCGAGCCCGCTGCCGCACCGGAGGCCGTCGCGCTCCACGGGCGGCTGCCCGGCCCGGCCGCGGTGCTGCGGGAGCTGATCGAGGAGGCGGGCATCAAGGTCACCCGGGACCGCACGCCCGGGGAGTCCGAGGGCTTCATCCGGCTGCCCGGCGGGGCGTGCCTGGCGCTGACCAACGGCGCTCCGGCGACGAGCGCGGCCTACGACAGGTCCATCCGCTTCGACCTCGCGCTGGACTACCGCTCCGCCACCCGGATCGCCCTGTCCGCCTCCAGGTCCTGCTCCGAGGCGGATCTCGCGGAGGCCGTCGGGCTCTTCCAGGCGCTGGGCAAACGCGTCAGCGTGATCGAGGACGTGCCCGGCATGATCGTCGCCCGGACGATCGCGATGATCATCGACTTCGCCGTGGACGCCGCGGCCCGCGAAGTGGCGACCCCTGAGGACATCGACACGGCCATGCGGCTGGGCGTGAACTATCCCGGCGGCCCCATGGAGTGGGTCGAGCGACTGGGCGCCCGATGGGTGTGGGATCTGCTGGACTCGGTGCACCACCACAACGCAGGCGGACGCTATGTACCGTCCTGGGCGCTGCGGCGCCGTGCGGACCTTGAGGAATAGGTGCTCTAATCATGACCATGGCCAAGCGCGACACCTACACGCCCGATTCGCTGCTCGCGGTCGCCGTCGAGGTGTTCATCGAGCGCGGCTACGACGGCACGTCTATGGAGCACCTCTCCAAAGCGGCCGGTATCTCGAAGTCCTCGATCTACCACCACGTGCGCAGCAAGGAAGAACTGCTGCACCGCGCCATAAGCCGTGCCCTGGACGGGCTGTTCGGCGTGCTGGAGGAGCCGGGCGCCGGTCAGGGCCGTGCGATCGAACGGCTGGAGTACGTCACCCGGCGCGTGGCCGAGGTGCTGATGGACGAACTCCCCTATGTGACGCTGCTGCTGAGGGTGCGCGGCAATACGGACACCGAGCGGTGGGCCATGGAGCGCCGCCGGGAGTTCGACCACGAGGTCTCCGATCTGCTCCAGCAGGCCGCGGCCGACGGCGATCTGCGGGACGACGTGGACATCCGGCTGGCGACCCGGCTGCTCTTCGGCATGATCAACTCGATTGTGGAGTGGTACCGGCCGGGGCGCGGGGGCGCGGCGAGCCGTGACGAGGTCGCCGAGGCCGTGGTGCGTACGGCGTTCGCGGGGCTGCGCAAGCTCTGACGGCCGCGGGCCTACTCCTCTTCCGGCCCCAGATCGGTCTCCTCGAAGACCAGCAGGGTGCGGGTGCTGAGCACCTCCGGTATCGACTGGATACGGGTGAGGACCAGCTCCCGCAGCTCGCGGTTGTCCTTGGTGTGCACCAGCAGCAGCACATCGAAATCGCCGCTGACCAGCGCGATGTGGGTGGCGCCCGGCAGCGCCGTGAGCTGCTTGCGCACGGTCCGCCACGAATTCTGGACGATTTTCAGGGTGATATAGGCCGAGGCGCCCTGCCCTGCCCTCTCCTGGTCGACGAGGGCGCTGAAACCGCGGATCACCCCGTCGTCGATCAGCCGGTTGATCCGCGCGTAGGCGTTGGCGCGCGAGACGTGCACGCGCTCGGCGACGGAGCGTATCGAGGCCCGGCCGTCGTTCTGCAGCATGCGCAGGATCGAGCGGTCGATGGTGTCCAGCGGGCGGGCGGCCGTCGATGGCGGGGCGGGTGCCGCCGGCGGCTGCCCGCCGGTCTGGGCCATCTGTTCGTCCGGCATATGGTCCCGCCTCCCCTTTGTGGACACCCTGTCTTCATCTCAAGCTGTGGAGAACCGTTTGTCCACAGGCTTGACCCGCCTGTAGCCAAATTGCACTGACGACCGAACAATCGGTAGGGAAGGGCGCACCCGCCCCGACCAGTTCCATCCTGCCCATCCGCCGTCCGCCCACCACCCACATGAGGCGCATCGCGCCACCCCTTCGATCCGAGGAGGTGCTCGACATGACGGTCCTCGAGCAGCCCGGCAGCAGCAGGAACAAGAGCAGCCTGGCCGGCCCGCCGCCCGCCTGGCGCCCACGCGTCGATCCCGCGCCCCTCCTGCCCGACGAGGCGCCGTACCGCGTCCTGGGGACGGACGCCGCGGCCCGGCTCGACTCCGGACTGCTGACCCGGCTCTACGCCCAGCTGGTGCGCGGCCGCCGTTACAACGCCCAGGCCACGGCCCTGACCCGGCAGGGACGCCTGGCGGTCTATCCGTCCTCCACCGGACAGGAGGCCTGCGAGGTCGCCGCCGCGCTGGCGCTCGAAGACCGCGACTGGCTCTTCCCCAGCTACCGCGACACCCTGGCGGCGGTGGCCCGCGGCCTCGACCCCGTACAGGCACTCACCCTGCTGCGCGGCGACTGGCACAACGGCTACGACCCGCATGAACACCGCATCGCCCCGCTGTGCACCCCCCTGGCCACCCAGCTCCCGCACGCCGTCGGCCTCGCGCACGCCGCCCGCCTCAAGGGCGACGACGTGGTCGCGCTGGCGATGGTCGGCGACGGCGGTACGAGCGAGGGCGACTTCCACGAGGCGCTGAACTTCGCGGCGATCTGGCAGGCGCCGGTCGTCTTCCTCGTCCAGAACAACGGCTTCGCGATCTCCGTGCCGCTCGCCAAGCAGACCGCCGCGCCGTCGCTCGCCCACAAGGCGGTCGGATACGGCATGCCGGGCCGCCTGGTCGACGGCAATGACGCGCCCGCGATGCACGAGGTGCTCACCGAGGCCGTACAGCGCGCCCGCCGGGGCGGCGGCCCCACCCTGGTAGAGGCCGTCACCTACCGCATCGAGGCGCACACCAACGCCGACGACGCCACCCGCTACCGCACCGACGCCGAGGTCGAGACCTGGAAGGCGCACGACCCGATAGCCCTTCTGGAGCAGGAGCTGGCGGCCCGCGATCTGCTGACCGACGCCTTCGTCGGCGCCACCCGGGAGAGCGCCGAGCAGCTGGCGGCCGACCTGCGAGACGGGATGAACGCCGACCCGGAGCTGGACCCGATGGACCTGTTCCACCACGTATTCGCCGAGCAGACCAGCCAACTGCGCGCGCAGGCGGCACAGTTGCGCGCCGAGCTGGATGCCGAGGCCGCCGGAGAGACCGAGGACGCAGCGGGCACCGAAGGGTCCGCCAAGGAGGCCAGGCCATGACGACCACCGCTCCGGAGACCGCGCGCAAGCCCGCCACCATGGCGCAGGCTCTGACCCGCGCGCTGCACGACGCCATGGCCGAGGACCCGTCCGTCCATGTCATGGGCGAGGACGTCGGCGCCCTGGGCGGGGTCTTCCGGGTCACCGACGGCCTGGCCAAGGAGTTCGGCGAGGACCGCTGCACGGACACCGCGCTCGCCGAGGCCGGCATCCTGGGCACCGCCGTCGGCATGGCGATGTACGGCCTGCGGCCGGTCGTCGAGATGCAGTTCGACGCGTTCGCCTACCCGGCGTTCGAGCAGCTGATCAGCCATGTCGCCCGGATGCGCAACCGCACCCGCGGCGCGCTGCCGATGCCGCTGACCATCCGTGTCCCCTATGGCGGTGGGATCGGCGGCGTCGAGCACCACAGCGACTCCTCCGAGGCGTACTACCTCGCCACCCCCGGCCTCCAGGTCGTCACCCCGGCGACCGTCGAGGACGCCTACGGCCTGCTGCGCGCCGCCATCGCCTCCGACGACCCGGTCGTCTTCCTGGAGCCCAAGCGGCTGTACTGGTCCAAGGCCGACTGGTCGCCCGACGCCCCCGCCCCGGTCGCCCCGCTGGGCCGGGCCGCGGTCCGGCGCCGCGGCAGCAGCGCCACCCTGATCACCTACGGCCCGTCGCTCCCGGTCTGCCTGGAGGCCGCCGAGGCCGCGCGCGCCGAGGGCTGGGACCTGGAAGTGGTCGACCTGCGCTCGTTGATGCCGTTCGACGACGACACGGTCTGCGCGTCGGTGCGGCGCACGGGGCGGGCCGTGATCGTCCATGAGTCCAACGGGTTCGGCGGTCCCGGAGGGGAGATCGCCGCACGGATCACCGAGCGCTGCTTCCACCACCTGGAGGCGCCGGTGCTGCGCGTCGCCGGCTTCGACATCCCCTATCCACCGCCGATGCTGGAGCGGCACCACCTGCCCGGCGTGGACCGGATTCTGGACACCGTCGCCCGTCTCCAGTGGGAGTCGGAGTGGACCGAGGGACGTGGTGAGTGATGGCCGTGGTCCGCGAATTCACCCTGCCCGACCTGGGGGAGGGCCTCACCGAGGCGACGATCGTGCAATGGCTGGTCGAGGTCGGTGAGGTGGTGGCCATCGACCAGCCGGTGGTGGAGGTCGAGACCGCCAAGGCGATGGTGGAGGTGCCCTGCCCGTATGGCGGCGTGGTGACCGCCCGCTTCGGTGAGGAGGGTGCCGAAGTCCCGGTGGGCGCGGCGCTGGTGACGGTCGCGGTGGGCGCGGTGCCGGACGATCTGGCGGGCGGCGGCCCGCAGGAGGCGCCGCCGGCCGGTGCGCCCGCGGGCGGGGCCGGCGCTCCCCCGGCGGAGACGACGGATTCCGGGTCGGGGAACGTGCTCGTCGGATACGGCACGAGCGCGGCGGCCGCGCGGCGGCGCCGCATCCGGCCGGGGAGCGGAACGGGCCCCGCGGCCGGAGTGCCGCGGCCGCCGGAAGAGGTGGCGTCCGGGGCGGAGGCGCCCGGCGGGCAGGCTGGCGGGGGCGCCGGTGCGCCCGGCCCGGCCGGGGCCGTTGCGGTGGACGCCGGGAGCCGCACGGCGGCCGTCATCTCCCCGCTGGTGCGCCGGATGGCGCGGGAGCACGACCTGGATCTGCGCGAGGTGACGGGATCCGGGCGGGACGGCCTGATTCTCCGTACCGACGTCGAGTGCGCGATCCGGGAGCGGGAGACGGCCGCCGCCGAGGTGACGGGCGGGACGGCGGGCGCGACCGCCGCCGGGTCCGCCACGGCCGGCGAGGAGCGGATCCCGCTGCGAGGGATGCTCGGTGCGGCCGCCGAGAAGTTCAGCCGCAGCCGCCGGGAGATCCCGGAGGCGACCTGCTGGGTGGACGCCGATGCCACCGAACTCCTCGCCGCCCGCAGGGCGATGAATGTTCCGGGCGCTCCCAAGGTGTCGCTGCTCGCCCTGCTGGCCCGGATCACCACGGCCGCGCTCGCACGGTTCCCCCAGCTCAACGCCACGGTCGACACCAAGACCCAGGAGATCGTCCGGCTGCCCGCGGTCCATCTGGGTTTCGCGGCGCAGACCGACCGCGGTCTGATGGTGCCGGTCGTGCGCGACGCCCAGGCCCGTACGGTCGAGGACCTGTCCGCCGAGATCGCCCGGCTCACGGAGAAGGCCAGGTCCGGCGGGCTGTCCCTGGCCGAGCTGACACACGGCACCTTCACCCTCAACAACTACGGCGTCTTCGGCGTCGACGGCTCCACGCCGATCATCAACCACCCGGAGGCGGCGATGCTCGGCATCGGCCGGATAGCCGCCAAACCCTGGGTGCACGAAGGCGAGTTGGCCGTCCGGCAGGTCGTCCAGCTCTCGCTCACCTTCGATCACCGGGTGTGCGACGGCGGTACCGCCGGTGGTTTCCTGCGCTTCGTGGCCGACTGCGTCGAGCGGCCCGCCCTGTTGTTGAGGGGGCTGTGACCGCGGCCCGGACGGTGGTGGTCGGGGCGGGAGCGGCCGTGGCCGCCATAACGGAGCCGACAGCCGCGAGACGTACGCCACCGGTGTGATCGCGGTGCTCCTTGGCGATACTCAGGGGGTGAGCGACCACATCGACCACGACGCCATCGTCCTGGCCGGAGGTGCGGCCCGGCGGCTCGGCGGGGCGGACAAACCCGCCCTGTCCGTCGGCGGCCGCCCCCTCCTGGACAGGGTGATCGCCGCCTGCCCCGATGCGGCGATCACCGTCGTCGTCGGCCCCGGCCGCCCGACCGCCCGCGCCGTGGTCCGTGCCCTGGAGGACCCGCCGGGCGGCGGCCCGCTCGCCGCGCTGGACGCCGGCCTGCGGCACACCACCGCCCCGACGGTGCTCGTCCTCTCCGCCGATCTGCCGTTCCTGACCGCCGCGACCGTACGCGGTCTGCTCGCGGCGGCGACACGCACGGCGGTCGGCGGCGGGTCGGACGGTGTCGTCGCCTCCCCTGACGGCGCGCTGCTCCAGGACACCACCGGGCGGGACCAGCCGCTGGTGGCCGCCTACCGGACCGCGGCACTGCGCCGTGAGCTGGCGCGGGTGCGGGCCGAACACGGCACCCTGGCCGGTCTGCCGCTGCGCGCCGTCATCGGCCGGCTGGCGCTGGCGCGGGTCGCCGACGCCA
Organism: Streptomyces sp. NPDC026575; assembly: GCF_055567415.1. Taxonomy (NCBI): domain Bacteria; kingdom Bacillati; phylum Actinomycetota; class Actinomycetes; order Kitasatosporales; family Streptomycetaceae; genus Streptomyces; species Streptomyces sp. NPDC026575. Next base: position 102,843 of record NZ_JBVHQM010000002.1, on the reverse strand, counting down.
CCTCCACTGCCTCCTTCGACTGCGACACCTGGGAGGACGTCAGCGCGGCACGCGCCCGCATCAGGGAGCATGGACACGTGTTGGACGAATGGATCACCGCAGTCAAGGCCGAACTGGGCATCGAGCTCGATGTCGACACGGCGGCGCTTCTCGACCTCGCCCGGGACGCCGCACACGGCGTGGCCCGCCCGGCCGCGCCGCTGACGACGTTCCTGATCGGCTACGCGGCGGGGCAGCAGGGCCGGGACGTGAAGGAGCTGTCCGACCGGGCCGCCGCGCTGGCCGGCCGCTGGGCGGCGGAGGCCGAGGGATCCGGGAGCGCTGCCGGGTCCGGTGGCACCGCGGGGACCGAAGCGAAGCCCGCCGAATGACCGACGTGGAGGGCGGCGGGGAGCCCGGCGGCGTGCTGCGTGCGCAGGGCGGCGACGGCCGCGGCGACCCGTTCGACGATGCGCTCGCGCTGGTCAACGGCGTCCGCGCGGTGGTGGCGGCGGACGCGCCGGCCACCGGCGGCGGCGCGGGGACCCCATCCGACGACGCCCGCACATCCGCCACGGGCCGCCCGGCCGGCAAAGACCACCACTCCGGCCCGGACCGCCCCGCGGAGCCGTCCTCCCGGCGTACGCCGGGCGACCTGCCCTGGGACACCGCCCGCCGGATCGCCGCGCGCGCCGTGTCCGGCCCACCCCCGCCCGCCACGACGGCGCTCGACGCCGCGCTGGGCGGTACGCTCGCCGCCCCGCTGTCCGCGCTCACCGATCTGCCGTCGTTCGACACCTCGGCGATGGACGGCTGGGCGGTCTCCGGCCCCGGGCCGTGGCGTGTCGACCACCCCGCCGACGCGGCCACGACCGGCCCGCATCATGGCATCCTCGCAGGTCACGCCCCCGTAGAGGTGCTCCCCGACGGCCATGCGATCCCGATCGCGACCGGCGCGCGCATCCCGACCGGCGCCACCGCGGTGCTGCGCAGCGAGCACGGCGAGGTCCGCCGGCTGGGCGACGGCGGGCTGCGGCTGTACGCGCCCCGGCCCGCGCCGCCCGGCCAGGACATCCGCCCCCGGGGCCAGGAGTGCCGCCGCGGCGACCAACTCCTGCCCGCCGGCGCCCTGGTGACTCCGCCGGTCCTGGGTCTGGCCGCGGCCGCCGGCTACGACGAGCTGACCACCCACCCCCGGCCCCGGGCCGAAGTACTCGTCCTGGGAGACGAGTTGCTGCAGAGCGGGCTTCCCCGGGAGGGCCGCATCCGGGACGCGCTCGGCCCGATGCTCGCCCCCTGGCTGCGTGCGCTGGGCGTCGAGGCGGCCGCGCCGCGCCATCTCGCCGATGACGCCGACGCGCTGTACACGGCCATCGCCGAGTCCACCGCCGACGTGGTGATCACCACCGGTGGCACCGCGTCGGGCCCGGTCGACCATCTGCACCCCGCGCTGCGCGGCCTGGGCGCTGAGCTGCTGGTCGACGGCGTGGCGGTGCGCCCCGGCCACCCCATGCTGCTCGCCCGGCTCGCCCCGCGGCGGCACCTCGTCGGCCTGCCCGGCAACCCCCTCGCCGCGGTCTCCGGTCTGTGCACGCTCGCCGAGCCGCTGCTGCGTACGCTCTCAGGCCGCCGGCCGGCGGTCACGTACCGCACGCCGGTGAGCGCCGCCGTCCAGGGGCATCCGCGCGACACTCGCCTCGTCCCGGTCGTCTACCGCGAGGACGCACACCGGGGCCTGCTGGTGGAGCCGCTGCGGTTCCACGGCCCCGCCATGCTGCGCGGCATCGCCGCCGCCGATGCGCTGGCCGCCGTCCCACCCGGTGGCGCGGATTCCGGCAGCGCACTCGAACTGCTGGAGCTTCCCTGGTCGGCGGGCTGGTCGACGGACTGGTCGGCCGGCTCGGCAACGCCCCGCACCGGCCCCGACGCCCCGCACGAACCCCCTGGAGGCACCGCGTGAAGCTGCCGTCCCACGACGCCGCGGCGCGCGAGGTGCCCGAGGACCGCTCCCATCGGGTGATGCTGCCGCGCCGCGCCCCCAAGGCGCCGCTGCGGCAGGTCGCCCGCCGTCTGCTGATGGCGCTGGTCGTCCTGCTCGCGACGGTCTTCATCGTCTGGATAGACCGCGCGGAGTACCACGACAACGCCGACGGCACGGTCGATCTGCTCGACTGCTTCTACTACGCGACCGTCACGCTCTCCACCACGGGCTACGGGGACATCGTCCCGTACGGAGACAGCGCGCGGCTGCTGAACATCCTGCTCATCACGCCGCTGCGGGTGATCTTCCTGATCATCCTGGTCGGCACCACACTGGAGGTGCTGACCGAGCGCACCCGCGAGCAATGGCAATTGAAACGCTGGAGAACCGCTTTGCGCGACCACACCGTCATCGTCGGCTTCGGGACCAAGGGCCGCTCCGCCGTCCAGACCCTCTGTGCGACGGGGCTGAGCCGCGACCGCATCGTCATCGTCGACCCCAGCTCCAAGGTGATCGAGGCGGCGGTGGCCGAGGGCTTCGCGGGGGTGGTCGGCGATGCGACCCGCAGCGATGTGCTGGTGCGGGCCGAGATCCAGCGCGCGCACCAGGTCGTCATCGCCACCCAGCGCGACGACACCGCCGTGCTGGTCTCCTTGACCGCGCGTCAGCTCAACAAGAAGGCCAATATCGTCGCGGCGGTGCGCGAGGAGGAGAACGCCCCGCTGCTGCGCCAGTCCGGCGCCGACGCCGTGATCACCTCGGCCAGTGCCGCCGGCCGGCTGCTGGGGCTGTCCGTCCACAGCCCCAGCGCGGGCACCGTCATGGAGGACCTGATCCAGCAGGGCAGCGGCCTGGACCTGGTCGAACGCCCCGTGGTGAAGGCCGAGGTCGGCAGGTCGGTACGGGAGACCGACGACCTCGTCGTGTCCGTGCTGCGCGGCCACCGGCTCCTGGGATACGACGATCCGGAGGCCAGTCCGCTGCAGAGCACCGACCGCCTGATCACCATCGTGCGCGCGGCGCCGACGGAGGAGGCGGACCTTCCCGGCAAGCAGTCCATGAAGCCGACACTCCCCGGCACCAGCGTCTCCCCGATGCGCCGGGTGGATGAATAACCGGACTTCGTGGGCGGGTGGGCGGCCGCCGCGGCCGTAGCCGGCGGCCCCCGCACCGTCGCTCCCCGCGCGGACGGCGAGTAGCCTCGCGCCCATGCGAGCGATCACTATCCCGGAGCCCGGTGGCCCCGAAGCACTTGTCTGGGCGGACGTGCCCGATCCGCTGCCCGCCGAGGGCGAGGTCCTGATCGAGGTCGCGGCCAGCGCCGTGAACCGCGCCGATCTGCTGCAGCGTCAGGGCTTCTACGACCCGCCACCCGGCTCCTCCCCGTACCCCGGTCTGGAGTGCTCGGGGCGGATCGCCGCGGTCGGTCCCGGCGTGCACGGCTGGGCCGTCGGTGACGAGGTGTGCGCGCTGCTGGCGGGCGGCGGCTACGCGGAGAAGGTCGCCGTCCCGGCCGGCCAGGTGCTGCCGCTGCCGACCGGTATGGACCTGGTCACCGCCGCCGCGCTGCCCGAGGTGACCTGCACGGTCTGGTCGAACGTCTTCATGATCGCGCACCTTCGGCCCGGCGAGACGCTGCTGGTCCACGGCGGCGCCAGCGGCATCGGCACGATGGCGATCCAGCTCGCCAAGGCGGTCGGCGCGCGGGTCGCGGTCACCGCCGGCGGCCCCGAGAAACTGGCCCGCTGCGCCGAGTTGGGCGCGGACATCCTCATCGACTACCGCGAGCAGGACTTCGTCCAGGAGATCCGCAAGGCCACCGACGGCCGGGGCGCGGACGTCATCCTCGACATCATCGGCGCGAAGTATCTGCAGCGGAACGTCAAGGCGCTGGCCGTCAGCGGACGGCTGGCGATCATCGGGCTCCAGGGCGGGGTGAAGGCGGAGCTGAATCTCGCCGCGCTGATGGCCAAGCGCGCCGCGATCACCGGCGCCGGGCTGCGTGCCCGCCCGCTGAACGAGAAGGCGGCCATCGTCGCCGCCGTGCGCGAGCATGTCTGGCCGCTGATCGGCAACGGTCAGGTCCGCGCGATCGTGGACCGGGCGCTGCCGATGGCGGAGGCCGCCGAGGCGCACCGCGTCGTGGACGCGAGCGCGCACGTGGGGAAGGTCGTGCTGACGGTCTGAGCCGTCGCCGCCCGCCGCCTGCGCCCGCCCCTCCCGCACGGCGGCGGCTCCCCCCCCACCGGCAGTCTCAAGATGCCGTGAATCTGATCACATGTGACGCTGGGCTGGTCACCCGACGGCTCGGCACGGGAGGGGCACTGTGGTCGCTCCAGGTTTCCGATCGCGCATTGCCACCGGTCTGTTGGTCGCCGCCGTCGTCCTGCCCGTCCCGGCGGGGGCCGCCCCCGCGGCGGCTTCGGACCGGCAGGCCGGCCCGGCCGACCACCCTCCGAAGCTCACCCACCCGGGCGATCTGCCCGACGACTTCGCAGCGGAGATCCTCGGCCCAGAGGACTTCGGACCCGAGGATTTCGGGCCCGGCGACCATCTGAGCGATCTCTCCTTGTCCCACGGGCGAAGCGGAGTGGGCCGGGGCCACGCCGGCCACCCGGGGGCCGCGATGCGCTTTCCCGAGCTGCCGGACGACTTCCCCCGCCTGCCGGACCTCCTGGCGGGGATCCCGCATCTGCCGACGTACCACCACTTCGGGTACGGACGGTGGCGTCACCACCTGCGTCACCCGTTCGGGCCCGGTTTCGCGATGCCGGATCTGCCGCGCTACGCCCCCCTCCGCGGCGACGGCGAATCCCCGCGCTCCGGCGGCCCCCGGTCCGCCCGGCCGGCGGGCCCGCGGGGCACCGACCGTGCACACCCCCGCCCCGGCCGGCACACCCCGCCGCCGAAGCGCCGTGCGCGCTCGACGTCCGAACCCCGTACCGGCTCCTCCTCGGCCCGGCCCTCGCCCCCGCGGCACAAGGCCCCGGAGCGGCCGAGCGAGCGCCGATACGAGGCCATGTCGCCGCACCCCAGGCCGACCGCCGGGCAGAACGGGACCCCCATGCCGGGAAGCACGGATGACGAGTCGGCCGCGACGGCGACCCCGTACGCGCTGGAAGCCCCGCAGGCTCCGGTCGAGCGGGTCCTCCCGATGGGCGCCGGCCTTGCGCTGACCGGCCTGGGCCTGGCCTTTCTCGCCCTGCGCCTGCGCCGACGTTGATCTTGCTCCGTTTCACGTGAAACGGCGGGCTGCTGCGGAACGTTTCACGTGAAACAGCGGGAAACCGTGGTTTCACGTGAAACACCGGCCGCCGGAATCGTTCGGAGTGGTGGATCACCTTCTCCTGGGGGCACCACCGTTCAGAAGCCTCCGTACGAGAGAATGGCGGCATGGATATGCCGATGAACGAACGGTCGCAGGAGAACCCGCACGTCCTGGTTGTCGGCCCGGACGGCATGGCCCTCGGCGCCGCCGGCGCCGGCGGCGGGGACGACGGTGAGGAGCCCCGCGAGATCCCGGTGACGGACATGGTCGAACAGCCTGCGAAGGTCATGCGCATCGGCAGCATGATCAAGCAGCTGCTGGAGGAGGTGAAGGCCGCTCCTCTGGACGAGGCCAGCCGGGTCCGGCTCAAGGAGATCCACTCCAGCTCGGTCAAGGAGCTGGAGGACGGTCTGGCGCCCGAGCTGGTCGAGGAGCTGGAGCGGCTGTCGCTGCCGTTCACCGATGAGTCGGTGCCGACGGAGGCGGAGCTGCGCATCGCCCAGGCTCAGCTGGTGGGTTGGCTGGAGGGCCTCTTCCACGGCATCCAGACCGCGCTGTTCGCCCAGCAGATGGCGGCCCGTGCCCAGCTGGAGCAGATGCGCCGTGCGCTGCCGCCCGGTGTCGCTCCCCTGGAGGGCGATGACGGCAAGCCCGGTCACGGCGGTGCCCGCTCGGGTCCGTACCTCTAAAGCAACGGCCGAAGGGGGCCGGCGCGCAGTCCGCGTGCCGGCCCCCTTCGGTATGTCTGTCCGCAGGGTGTGAGCCCCGTGGTGTCAGCCGCTACGACCGGTCGAGATGGTCAGCTCGATGGTGTCGTCCTTGCTGGGGTACCACCAGCTGATGGCGTCCGGCTTCTGCTGGGTGACGGTGTTCTTGCCCCAGATCGAGCTGTCCTCCTGCCCGACGATCTTGTACTTCCAGCCCGCGGCCTCGATGCACTTCTTCACCGAGTCCAGGTTCTTGAAGCGGAACGAGGGGATGAGGATCTTGTTCTTGTCCGAGTAGCTCTTGGTCGGGTTCGTGCACTGGGACGTCAGGATCGTCGCCGTCTTGTCCTCGGGCCGGACGCTCTCGCTGGGCGACGGGGTGTAGGAGTACGGCGTGTAGGTCGACGTCGGGGAGTCGCCGCCGTTGTCGTCGCTGGAGCCGGCGCTCAGACCGATGCCGATCGCTATCGCGGTGACCACGATCACACCGACTATCGCCGAGACCACGATCACCGGGGTGTTGTTCTTCCGGTTGGCGGGGCTGCCGGCCGTCGGCATCGAGGCCGTCACGGGCGGCGGGGTGTAGGGCGGCGGGGCCTGGAAGCCGCCGGCGTTGAACGGTGCCGGGGCGGGGCCGGGCGCCGGCGTCGGGTAGGCGTTGTTCGGCGGGGGCGTCGACGGCCCGTAGCCGGCCGCCTGCGTCGGCTGGTACGGCTGCTGGACGTTCGGCGGCACCGGCGTCTGGGGATTGCCGGACGCCGTGGGGAACACCGCGGAGGACACCGACGAGCCGCTGGTGCGCGCCCGCGGGCCCTCGCCGATGATCAGCGGGGTCGCGCCGGACTGCCCGGACCCGGCGATCCGCAGGCACTCGTCCCGCATCGCCTCGGCGGTGGGGAAGCGTTCGTTGGGGTTCTTCTTCAGCGCCCGGGCGACCAGCGCGTCCACGGCCGGCGGCAGCGAGCGGTTGATGCTCGACGGGACCGGCGGCTCTTCCTGGACGTGGGCGTAGGCGATGGCCAGCGGGGAGTCCGCGTCGAACGGCAGCTGGCCGGTCAGCAGCTCGAAGAGCATGATGCCGACGGAGTAGAGGTCGGAGCGGGCGTCCACACCGCGGCCCAGCGCCTGCTCGGGCGACAGGTACTGCGGAGTGCCGACGACCATGCCGGTCTGCGTCATGGACGTCACGCCGGACTGCATGGCGCGGGCGATGCCGAAGTCCATGACCTTGACGACGCCCCGCTTGTTCAGCATCACGTTGCCGGGCTTGATGTCGCGGTGGACCAGGCCCATCTCGTGGCTGACCTCAAGCGCCGCCAGCACATCGGCGGTGATCTTCAGGGCTTTTTCCGTCGGCATCGCGCCATGCTGGGCGATGTCGGAGTCCAGATCGGAGCGCAGCGGCTGGCCCGCGACGTACTCCATGACGATGTACGGCACCATGCCGCCGTCGAGCTCGTCCTCACCGGAGTCGAAGACCGAGACGATATTGGTGTGCGTGAGCTTCGCCACGGACTGCGCCTCGCGACGGAAGCGCTCGCGGAAGGCCTGCTCGCGGCCGAGTTCGGTGTGCAGGGTCTTGATCGCGACGTCGCGGTCGAGCACCGTGTCGTGTGCGAGGTGCACGGACGCCATTCCGCCGGCCCCGAGAAGATCACGAAGCTGGTAACGTCCTCCGCCGACCGAACGGCCCTCGAATTGGCCCTGAGCGCCGTCCTGGCTCATCGTTCCGCTTCCCCCTAGGCGCACGGCCCACTACCCGCACGTGTAGCGATCTCAATCTGGAATTCCCAGCCAAGTCTGCCCCAGGCCTCGGACACGTCAAGCCGTGTGCCCGTTCCGTGACCAGATGTGCAAGATCCCGTCACGGTGGTGAGACGTTTGCACCCTTGATGACCTCGGGTGAACTTGCGATTTCAGGCATTCGGCAGGTTTGATGGCCGGTCCACGGCGGGACCGGAGGGTGCCGCGGAGCCTGTAGCGTGCTCTAGCGAAGACCGATGACCTTACCGCTCTCATGCGGATCGATTCGACGGCGAGGACCGATGGCACCGACGCAGAGCCCCCAGGGCCCGTCCGATCCTGAGGCCACCGGCTCCAATATCCCCGACGCACCGGAGATGTGGGGCAACGGCGGGCTGGTCGGCGATGGCCGCTACCGGCTCACGCGACGGCTGGGTCGCGGTGGCATGGCAGAGGTATTCGCGGCCGAGGACGTACGTCTCGGCCGTACCGTCGCCGTGAAGCTGCTGCGCGCCGACCTCGCAGAGGACCCGGTGTCCAAGGCCCGCTTCACGCGCGAGGCGCAGTCCGTGGCCGGGCTGAACCACCACGCGGTGGTGGCGGTCTACGACTCCGGCGAGGACCTGGTCGGCGGCAACACCGTGCCGTACATCGTGATGGAGCTGGTCGAGGGCCACACCATCCGCGATCTGCTGCTCAACGCCGACGCCCCGCCGCCGGACCAGGCGCTGATCATCGTCTCCGGGGTGCTGGAGGCGCTGGCCTACAGCCACCAGCACGGCATCGTGCACCGTGACATCAAGCCCGCCAACGTGATCATCACGAACAGCGGCGCCGTGAAGGTCATGGACTTCGGCATCGCCCGCGCCCTGCACGGCGCCCAGTCCACGATGACCCAGACCGGCATGGTCATGGGTACGCCCCAGTACCTCTCCCCGGAGCAGGCGCTCGGCAAGACCGTCGACACCCGCTCCGACCTGTACGCCACCGGCTGCCTGCTCTACGAACTCCTCACGCTGCGGCCGCCGTTCACCGGCGAGACCCCGCTGTCGGTGGTCTACCAGCACGTCCAGGACATGCCGGTACCGGCCTCCGAGGTGGCCGACGCGGTGCCGCCGGAGCTGGACGGCCTGGTCATGCGCTCGCTGGCCAAGGACCCCGACGACCGGTTCCAGACCGCCGAGGAGATGCGCGGCCTGGTCCAGTACTCGCTGCAGATGCTCCAGGAGCAGGGCGGGCACACCGGCACCTGGAACACCGGCCCGGTCGCGCTGCACGAGGGCGGTCACGCACCGTCCATGGGCAACGCCGCCACCACCGCGCTGCCGCACCCCGACGCCGGCCAGACCACGGCCCAGCCGATCCTGTCGCCCGGTATGCGCGAGGACGACGGCGGGTTCGAGGGCGGGCACCGGCCGGCCAAGGGCGGCCGCGGCAAGGTCTGGCTGATCGCGGCGCTCGCGGTGATCGCCATCGCGGTGGGCGTGGCCTTCGCGCTGCAGAACACCAAGGAGCCGGACACCAAGCGCCACACCCCGGCCTCGCAGTCGCCGACGCCGTCCAAGGACGACGAGCCCAGCGAGCCGCCGACGGACGAGGCGACCACCCCGCAGACCGAGCCCGGTGGCATCGGCGGCGACGACGGTACGTACACCGAACCTGAGACGCACGAGCCGACCACGGCTCCGACGACGGAAGAGCCCACCACGCCGCCGCCGACGACCGATGAGCCGACGACCGAGCCGCCCACCGACGACACCGGCGGGACGGCCGACGGCGGGACCACGGACGGCGGGACGACCGACGGCGGCACCACGGACGGTGGCACCACCGACGGCGGGACGACCACCGGCGCGGACAGCGGGACCACCACCGGCAGCGGCACGGACAGCGGCACCACGCTCGGTACGACCGGCTGACCTGCCCGCTCGCCCGCCTCAGCGGGTGAACGCGTCCCGTACGGCGCGGTATTCGCGGGTCCACCACACGGCCAGTGCGGCCGCCGCCGGGAACTGGGGGTCGGTGCGGCGGTCGCCGAGCTGGTAGCGCCAGGTGAGCATCCAGAAGTCGTTCAGCCGCTCCCACCACACCCGGTGGACGGCCGCGGCCAGCTCGTCGGCGTCGGCCCCGCAGGCGCTGCGGTAGGCGCCCGCGTACGCCGCGACCTTCGCCAGGTCCAGCGTGCCGCAGGGGCGTACGAAGAAGATCGCCGCGGCGCGGACCGCCTCCTCGGCGCGCGGCTGGACGCTCAGCCGGTCCCAGTCGACGATCGCGGTCGGTTCCGGGCCGCGGTAGAGCACGTTGAGCGGGTGGAAGTCGCCGTGCACCCAGCCGGCGGCGGGTTCCGCGCCGGGGGCCGGGCGGCGGTGCGCCTGCCGCTCCAGCAGGGCCCGGCGTTCCAGCAGGCGGTGCTCGGCGAGTTCGTCGAAGCTGGTGCGCGGGCGGGCGCCGCGGGCCAGGGCCAGCAGTTCGTCGATCATCTCGAAGGTCCGCGCGGGGTCGGCCCCGGCGTTGGCGCAGGGCGGCCGCGCGGGGTGCGGTTCGTCCGCCATGACCTGCTCCAGCGCGGTGTGGACGAGCCCGAGCAGGGCGCCGAGCCGGCGGGACTGGCCGCGGGTCAGCGCGGCGCCGTCGAGGTGCCGGCCCTCGACCCAGGGGTGCAGGGCGTAGCAGCGGCCGTCGAGGACGGTGACCGTGCGGCCGTCCGCGTCGGCGACGGGCGGGGCGACCGGCAGGCCGAGCGCGGCGAGCCGGCGGGTGGCGCGGTGCTGGCGGTTGATGGCGGCCTGGTCGCCGTCGAGGTGGTGCTTGAGGAAGTAGCGGCCGCCGGTGGTGGCGAGGAAGTAGCCGTGGTTGAGCAGACCTTCGGCGACGGGCTCACAGGACAGCGGCGCGCCGGCGCCGGTGTAGTGGCGGAGCAGGGATCCGAGGGTGTCTCTGGCGGGCGTCGCCGCCGGCCGGACTACAGATGAGCGCAGCACGCGCCAGATGTTAGATCAATTGCACCCGTCTGAGTGGGTCTGCCGGAAAGCCTTACGCAGAGTGCGCATGCCCGAAGGCGGGCACATCGGTGAGGTGGTGCAGGGTCACGAACTCCGGCTCGATGCGCAGGAAGACCGGGTCGAAGGGCACCCCGTCGGCCAGCCGGGGCGTGGGGCCGAAGAGCGCGCGTTCGGCGGGGGTGGGCTCGACGACCCGGCAGGTGCCGGTGAACTGGACCGACCAGGTGTCCGGCGCACCGCTGTTGATGTTGTCGGCCTCGTACGCGACCACGCTGCCGTCCAGCGCCTGGTGGTAGTCGTAGCCGCGGTGCAGCCGCAGCATCAGGCGTCCGTCGTCCAGGACGAGATGCCGGGTGACGGTGGTGAAGGGCAGCGCCCGACGACTGGCCGAGACCCGCCCGTAGGGGGTGCGGCCCAGCAGCTCGATGGCACGGAAGTTGTCGGTGGGCATGTCACCACCTTGCCGTTCGGGCCGGGCCGGCCAGTAGGGCCCAGCAGCCCGAGGAAACGGGACGATGGTCCCGAACCGCCAGGAGCCGGGCGGGGTGCCGCCGGACGCCCGCTGCCGGGTCAGTGCCGCTCCGCCTGCCTCCGCGCGACATAGGCGGCGGCCTGGGAGCGGCGCTCCATGCCGAGCTTGGACAGCAGGCTGGAGACGTAGTTCTTGATCGTCTTCTCGGCGAGATGGAGCCGCTCGCCGATCGCGCGGTTGGTCAGCCCCTCGCCGATCAGGTCGAGGATCCTGCGCTCCTGTTCGGTGAGGCTCGCCAGCCTGTCGTCGCCCTTGGCGGTGCTGCCGTCGCGCAGCCGCTCCAGGACGCGGGCGGTGGCCACGGGGTCGAGCAGCGACTTGCCGGCGGCCACATCGCGTACCGCGGAGAGCAGTTCGTTGCCCCGAATGGCCTTGAGGACATAACCGGCCGCACCGGCCATGATCGCATCGAAAAGGGCCTCGTCATCAGCGAACGAGGTGAGCATCAGGCATTTGATGTCCTCGTTCTGCGAGCGGATCTCACGGCAGACCTCGACACCGCTCCCGTCCGGCAGCCGGACATCGAGCACCGCCACGTCGGGACGCGTCGCAGGGATCCTGACCAGGGCGTCTGCGGCGGTGCCGGCCTCGCCGACCACCTCGATGTCCGACTCGGTCGCGAGCATTTCGTGGACACCGCGCCGGACGACCTCATGGTCGTCGAGCAGGAATACCGTGATTTTTCCGTCTTCGCTCACCGGACCAGTCTCACACATCAAGTCTTCCCGTGCTCCAGGTCACCGATATAACGTGCCGTTGTCCCGGCGGCCTGCAACGCTGTGACCAGGAGTTGTTCCGTGCCTTCGCGATTTACTTGGAAATCCAAGCAAAATCGCAGGTCAGCGCCGTTTCCACTTCGGCTTTGACAATGGGTAACGTGCAATGAGCAGGCCACCTTCCGGGAGCTTTGTTCCACCCGGATCCGGCCGCGATCGCACACACCCCGTGCGCCGTATCGGATACCGGGTGAGCCGCAATACGGCCACCGGCGGACCCCGGGGGCCGGACAGACGGAGGAGCAGCACGTGACCGTGGAAGGCACTGCGCAGCGGAAAAACGCCCGCAGCAGCAGCAAGCGCACCACCGCCAAGAAGGCGGCGCCGGCAAAGAAGGCGTCCTCGGCCAAGGCCCGCACGACCGGCCGGACCGAGCAGGCGGAGCAGGATCAGCTCGTACAACTGCTGACCCCCGAAGGGGAGCGGGTCGAGCACCCGGACTACGCCATCGACCTGTCCCCCGAGGAACTGCGCGGCCTGTACCGGGACATGGTGCTGACGCGGAAGTTCGACGCCGAGGCGACCACCCTCCAGCGCCAGGGCGAACTGGGTCTGTGGGCCTCGCTGCTGGGCCAGGAGGCCGCCCAGATCGGCTCCGGCCGCGCGCTGCGCGACGACGACTACGTCTTCCCGACCTACCGCGAGCACGGTGTGGCGTGGTGCCGCGGAGTCGACCCGACGAACCTGCTGGGCATGTTCCGCGGTGTCAACCACGGCGGCTGGGATCCCAACAGCAACAACTTCCACCTCTACACCATCGTCATCGGTTCGCAGACGCTGCACGCGACCGGCTATGCGATGGGCGTGCAGAAGGACGGCGCGGATTCCGCGGTCATCGCGTATTTCGGTGACGGCGCCTCCAGCCAGGGAGATGTCGCGGAATCCTTCACCTTCTCCGCGGTCTACAACGCCCCGGTCGTGTTCTTCTGCCAGAACAACCAGTGGGCGATTTCCGAGCCCACCGAGAAGCAGACCCGGGTGCCGCTCTACCAGCGCGCCCGCGGCTTCGGATTCCCCGGAGTACGGGTCGACGGCAACGACGTACTGGCCTGTCTGGCGGTGACCAAGGCGGCGCTGGAGCGGGCCCGCACCGGCCAGGGCCCGATGCTCATCGAGGCCTTCACCTACCGCATGGGCGCGCACACCACGTCCGACGACCCGACGCGATACCGGGCCGACGAGGAGCGGGCGGCCTGGGAGGCCAAGGACCCGATCCGCCGGCTGAAGGCGTATCTGCAGGCCGAGGGGATGGTCGACGACGCCTACCTCGCGTCGGTCGAGGAGGAGAGCGAGGCCCTGGGCAAGCGGGTCCGCGACGCCGTGCGCGCCATGCCGGACCCGGACCACATGGCGATCTTTGAGAACGTCTATGCCGACGGGCATGCGCTCGTCGATGAGGAGCGCGCGCAGTTCGCCGCGTACCAGGCGTCGTTCGCCGACGCCGATGCCGTCGCGGAGGGGAACTGACCATGGCCGTCTTCGAGAAGATCACCATCGCCAAGGCGATCAACGAATCGCTCCGTGCCTCCATGGAGGCCGACCCCAAGGTCCTCGTCATGGGCGAGGACGTCGGCAAGCTCGGCGGCGTCTTCCGCGTCACCGACGGCCTGCAGAAGGACTTCGGCGAGGACCGGGTCATCGACACCCCGCTCGCCGAGTCCGGCATCGTCGGTACCGCGATCGGCCTGGCGCTGCGCGGCTACCGCCCGGTCGTCGAGATCCAGTTCGACGGCTTCGTCTTCCCCGCCTACGACCAGATCGTCACCCAGCTCGCGAAGATGCACGCCCGCGCGCTGGGCAAGGTCAAGGTGCCGGTCGTCATCCGCATCCCGTACGCGGGCGGAATCGGCGCGGTCGAGCACCACTCCGAGTCCCCCGAGGCGCTGTTCGCGCATGTCGCGGGCCTCAAGATCGTCTCTCCCTCGAACTCCTCCGACGCCTACTGGATGCTCCAGCAGGCCATCGCCGGCGACGACCCGGTCATCTACTTCGAGCCCAAGCGCCGCTACCACGACAAGTCGCGGCTGGACACCGAGTCGATCCCCGATCCGCTGCACAAGGCCCGGATCACCCAGAGCGGCTCGGACCTCACCCTGGCCGCCTACGGGCCGATGGTGAAGGTCTGCCTGGACGCCGCCAAGGTCGCGGCCGAGGAGGGCAAGTCCGTCGAGGTGGTCGACCTGCGCTCGCTCTCCCCGATCGACTTCGACACCGTGCAGTCGTCGGTGGAGAAGACCGGCCGGCTGGTCGTCGTCCACGAGGCGCCGGTCTTCTTCGGCTCCGGCGCGGAGATCGCCGCCCGGATCACCGAGCGGTGCTTCTACCACCTGGAGGCGCCGGTCCTCCGGGTCGGCGGCTTCCACTCCCCGTACCCGCCCTCCCGGCTGGAGGACGAGTACCTGCCGGGGCTGGACCGGGTGCTCGACGCCGTCGACCGCGCGTTGGCGTACTGAGGGTTTGAGGAGAGTTCGTGACCATGACTGCAGGCACCGCCAACGCACAGCGCTTCCGCGAGTTCAAGATGCCCGACGTGGGCGAGGGGCTCACCGAGGCCGAGATCCTCAAGTGGTACGTCCAGGTGGGCGACACCGTCACCGACGGCCAGGTCGTCTGTGAGGTCGAGACCGCCAAGGCCGCCGTCGAACTGCCCATCCCCTACGACGGCGTGGTGCACGAGCTGCGCTTCGGCGAGGGCGTCACCGTCGACGTCGGCACCGTCATCATCTCCGTGGACACCGACCCCGGAGCCGGGCCCGCCGAGGCACCGGCCGCGGGCGGCGCGGCGCCGACCGCAGCGGCGCCCGACGAGGAGGACGCCGAGCCGCAGGGCCGCCAGGCCGTGCTGGTCGGCTACGGCGCCGCCCCGTCCTCGACCAAGCGCCGGGCCCGCAAGCCGCAGCCCGGTGTGCCGACCCAGCCGGCGGCCGCGACCGCCGGGCTCCAGGCGGAGCTGAACGGACGGTCCGCACCGGCACCGATGGCCGCCCCGGTGGCTCCGGCCGCCCCCGCGGCCCCCGCCGTGCCGGCCGCGAGCGCCGCGCCCGCGGCCCTGGCCGGGCGGCCGCTGGCCAAGCCGCCGGTGCGCAAGCTCGCCAAGGACCTCGGTATCGACCTGGCGACCGTCGCACCGACCGGGCCGGACGGCATCATCACCCGCGAGGACGTGCACGCGGCCGCCGCCCCGGCAGCGGCCCCGGCGCCGGCGGTACCGGCCGCGGTCCCCGTGCCGACGGCGGTCGTCCCGGCCGAGCCCGGCATCGTCGACGCCGCCGCCCGCGAGCGGCGGGTCCCGGTCAAGGGCGTACGCAAGGCCACCGCCCAGGCGATGGTCGCCAGCGCCTTCACCGCGCCGCACGTCACGGAGTTCATCACCGTCGACGTGACCCGCACGATGAAGCTCGTCCAGGAGCTGAAGCAGGACCCGGACATGGCGGGGCTGCGGGTCAACCCCCTGCTACTGGTCGCCAAGGCATTCCTGGTCGCCATCAAGCGCCACCCGGAGGTCAACGCGGCCTGGGACGAGGCGAATCAGGAGATCGTCTACAAGGACTACGTCAACCTCGGGATCGCGGCGGCCACCCCGCGCGGGCTGATCGTCCCGAACATCAAGGACGCCGGAGTCAAGACGCTCCCCCAACTCGCCACGGAGCTGGGCGATCTGGTCGCCACCGCCCGCGAGGGCAAGACCTCCCCGGCGGCGATGGCCGGTGGCACGGTCACCATCACCAACGTCGGCGTCTTCGGCGTCGACACCGGTACGCCGATCCTCAACCCGGGGGAGTCGGCGATCCTCGCCTTCGGCGCGGTCAAGCTCCAGCCGTGGGTCCACAAGGGCAAGGTGAAGGCGCGCCAGGTCACCACCCTCGCGCTGTCCTTCGACCACCGGCTGATCGACGGTGAACTGGGCTCCAAGCTGCTCGCGGATATCGCGGCGGTGCTGGAGCGGCCGAAGCGGCTGATCACCTGGGGGTGATCCGGGACGCGGCATGGACAGGGCCGGGCGTCGTTTCACGGGAAACGACGCCCGGCCCTGTTTCACGTGAAACGGTGCCCGAGGCCGGCTCGGCGGCTCGCCCCGGCGTTGTCCGGGGTGGTCAGCCCCGGATGAGCTCCACGGCGCGGCTGAAGTGCGCCACCGGACCGGTCGGGCCGGACTCGTCGGCGTGCGCGGCGCCTCGCGTCAGCGTGAAGCCCGCCCACAGGCTGGCGACGATCAAAGCCAGTACGACGGTGTTCCGCGTCCGGCGGCCGGCGTTCGTCCTGGGCTGCATGGTCAACTCCCCTTGAGTGTCGGAGCCTCCCCGGCTCCATGCCTCTATTCACCCATGGGATCCGGGCCGATCCGTACGCGCCAGGTACGGACTCGCGTCAGACTTTAGGTGGACCCTACGTCCCTCTCCGGTCCCCCCTCCCGACGAACGCGGGCCGCGGTGCCGGAAAGGGTTTGCGGCCGTCGGGCGCGCTGTCTACGGTCGGCGAAATGACCAACGACATGATCATCCGGCGCTATCAGGGCTCCGACCAGGACGTTGTCACCGATCTGTGGTCGCGGGCCGCACGGCAGGCGCACCCCTTCATCGAGGGGGAGGGCGCCGGCGAGCGGGCCCGGGTCCTCCGCGAGGTGTACCTCGTCCAGGCGGAGAACTGGGTCGCCGAGCGTGCCGGCACCGTCATCGGCCTGCTCGGACTCCTGCCGGGCGGGCGCGGGGAGCGCACGCAGGACGGGCCCGGCGCCGAGGTCGGCGGGCTGTTCGTGGCGCCGGAGGCCCAAGGCAGCGGTACCGGGCGACAGTTGATCGAGCATGCGGCGGCCCGGCATGGTGCGCTGGCCCTGGAGGTCTTCGAGGGCAACGCCCGCGCCCGCCGCTTCTACGCGCACCTCGGTTTCACCGAGTGCGGGCGGCGGGTGGACGAGGAGACCGGCCATCCGCTGATCGCCCTGGAGCGGGTCGCGCCGCTGAGGTCGGTGGGCTGGCTGCATCTGCGCGAGGGGCGGCTGCTGAGCGTACGGACGCGGGGGAACGACACGTTCTACCTCCCGGGCGGCAAGTACGAGCCCGGGGAGACCGCCCGTGAGGCGCTGTCGCGTGAGCTCTCCGAGGAGCTGGGCCTGGTGGTGCCCGCCGAGGAGCTGTCGGAGGCGTTCGTCGTCCATGACGTCGCGCACGGCAAGAACGGCCGCCGGCTGCATATGACCTGCTTCACCGGAGGGCCGCAGGACATCGTGCCGGTCCCGGGCCGGGAGATCGCCGAGTACGCCTGGTTCGACCGCCGAGAGGCGCGTGAGCGCTGCGCCCCCGCCCACTCGCAGGTGGTGGACCGGTTGGTCGCGCAGGGGCGGATGCCGGGCTGACGAACGGGGCCCTGCCGGATGGTCGGACGGCAGTCGTCCGCCCGTCCGGCAGGGCCCAATAAGGCTGCTACCTGGACAAATGCCTTGGTGATCGTCCGCATCGCGGACCTGGGTGCCGGACGCATACCTGTTGTATCTATCCTGTGCGCATGCCCTCCGCGTCCGCACCCACCGCCCCCGCCACCGAGCCCGCCGCCAAGCAGCCGCCCGCCGCCGAGCGGGTCTATGCGCACATCAAGGACGCCGTCCTGGACCGCCGCTACGAGGGCGGGATGCTGCTCACCGAGGGTGAGCTGGCCGACGCGGTGGGGGTCTCGCGCACACCGGTGCGCGAGGCGCTGCTGCGCCTGGAGGTCGAGGGGCTGATCAAGCTCTATCCGAAGAAGGGCGCGCTGGTGCTCCCGGTCTCCGCACAGGAGATCGCCGATGTCGTCGAGACCCGGCTGCTGGTGGAGAAGCACGCCGCGGCCAAGGCGGTGCCCGCCGGCGAGCCGCTGATCGGTGAGCTGACCGAGCTGCTGGAGACGATGCGGGAGCAGGCCGCGGCCGGCGATCTGGCCGCCGTCTCCGTCACCGACCGCGCCTTCCACGCCGCCATCGTGCGCAGCGCCGGCAACCAGATCCTGGACCGGCTCTACGAGCAGCTGCGCGACCGCCAGCTGCGGATGGGCGTCGCGGTGATGCACGCCCACCCCGACCGGATCGCCAAGAACATCGCCGAGCACGCGGAGATCCTTCAGGCGCTGCGCGCCGGTGACGCGGCCGCTGCGACCGACGCCGTGCACCGCCACGTCAGCTGGGTCCGCAACCTCGCGCAGGGGGACGTGCGATGAGCGACGGCACCGGCGGACCGGCGAGCGCCGGCGGCTCCGGAATAGGCGGCGGCCCCGTCCGCCCGCTGCTGACGGACCCGCCCGGCGGCCGTAAGGCCATGGCGGTCTGGGGCATCGGCGTCGCGGTCTACTTCGTCGCGATCACCTACCGTACGAGCCTCGGCGTGGCCGGCCTGGACGCCGCCGAGCGCTTCCACATCAACGCCTCGGCGCTGTCGACGTTCTCCATCCTCCAGCTGCTGGTCTACGCGGGGATGCAGATACCCGTCGGCCTGATGGTCGACCGGCTCGGCGCCAAGAAGGTGCTGACCCTCGGCGTCGTGCTCTACACCCTCGGCCAGTTCGGCTTCGCGCTCTCCGCGTCGTATCCGATGGCGCTCGGCTCGCGTGCGCTGCTCGGCTGCGGTGACGCGATGACCTTCATCAGCGTGCTGCGGCTGGGCGCCCGCTGGTTCCCGTCCCGCCGGGGCCCGATGATCGCGCAGATCGCCGCGCTCGTCGGGATGGCGGGCAACCTGGTCTCCACACTCGTCCTCGCCCGCTTCCTGCACACCTTCGGCTGGACCCCGACGTTCGCCGCCAGTGCGGCCGGCGGCGTCCTCGTGCTGATCGTGCTGCTGCTCTTCCTCAAGGACCACCCGGAGGGCTTCGAGCCGCCGCCGGCGCCCGCCGAGCACTCCGGCGCCGGGTTCGTGCGCCGGCAGATCGCGGACGCCTGGCGGGAGCCGGGCACCCGGCTGGGGATGTGGGTGCACTTCACCACCCAGTTCCCGGCGATGGTGTTCCTGCTGCTGTGGGGCCTGCCGTTCCTCGTCGAGGCGCAGGGCCTGTCCCGCGGCACCGCCGGTGAGCTGCTCACCCTCGTGGTGCTCTCCAACATGGCGGTGGGGCTGGTCTACGGCCAGGTCATCGCCCGCCACCACGCCGCACGTATGCCGCTCGCCCTGGGCACCGTCGGTGCCACCGCCCTGATGTGGGCGATCGTGCTGTCCTGGCCGGCCGATCACGCGCCGATGTGGCTGCTGATCGCGCTGTGCGCGGTACTGGGGGCCTGCGGTCCGGCCTCGATGATCGGTTTCGACTTCGCCCGGCCTGCCAACCCGCCCGAGCGCCAGGGCACCGCCTCCGGCATCGTCAACATGGGCGGCTTCACCGCGTCGATGACGACCCTGCTGGCCGTCGGAGTCCTGCTGGACGCGACCGGCGACAACTACCGGATCGCCCTCGCCTCGGTCTTCGTCCTGGAGGCGGTGGGCGTCTGCCAGATCCTGCGGCTGCGCGGAAGCGCTGCACGGCGCGAGCGCGAGCGGCTGGTCGTCAGCCGGGTCGAGGCGGTCCACGTCCCGGCGTGAGGTGGTGGCGGGGGCTGTTTCACGTGAAACGACACCGCCGGGACGCCCCCGCCCTTCTCCCGGTCTGCGCTACGGCGTGACCGCGAAGTTGCTCAGGATCGCCTCGGCCAGCTCAGCGTCACCGTCGATCTTGACCTGGTCGGCGACGGCCGCAGGCCGGACCCGGCCGCAGGCCAGCTGGTGGAAGGCGTCCCAGTCCAGGGCGAACGTCACGGTCGGGCCGAGGGAGACGCTGCCGTCGATCGTGGCCTTGCCGTCGGCGCCCACGCGGACCGTGCGCAGGAACTCCAGCGGTCCGCTGACATCGAAGACCACCGCCGAATCGGCGGGCGCCTGGGCCCTCTTGGCGACGACGCCGGGCAGCACCTTCACCAGCAGATCGCGCGTGACATGCGCGCCGGGGGAGTCGAGATTGCCGGGCTTGCCCAGCGCCCGGCGCAGGTCCTGCTCATGGACCCAGACGTCGAACGCCCGCTGCTGCAGCACGAATTCCAGCGACCGCTCCTCGCCGAGCGGGCTGCGCACCACGGCGTCCGGCTGACGGGATTCGTTGCGCAGCTGCCGGGAGCGGCGGATCACGGTGTATTCGAGCTCGCTGACCATCTCCGGCCCGGTGTGGTGCCGGCGGACGTCGACCTGCACCTCCATGCGGCGCGCCGACTCGCTGCGCACGTGGTAGAGGTCGCGCGGCAGCGTGTGGATCGGCCGTGGGTCGCCCAGCATCTCGCATTCCAGGCCGATGACGTGGGAGACCACATCGCGCACGGACCATCCTGGGAGGTCCGTCGCCCTGTTCCACTCGCCCTCGACGAGCGGAGTCACCAGCTCGGTTATCGCTTCTATGGAGTGAGTCCAGGCATCGATGGAGGACTGAAGGCTGGGATGGACGGTCACGGGACCCCTCGGACGGTTCGTACGCGGGCTGCTGTCTGTGCAGTTAAGTTACGCTGCGCACGGGCACCCCGGCAGTGCTTTCGGGTGACCATCGTAGGCCGATGTGCCACGGCCGTTGAGGGCCGCGGCGCACGGTTTCGGCGCCCGCGGCTCAGTCCTCCCCGCGCTCCCGCTCCGCCAGCCGGATCACACAGACCGCGATGGCGATCAGCAGCGCCGGATCCGCGTCGTCCCGTACGACATTGACCGCATACGTGTCGCGGACGGTCAGCCAGCGCCGCGAGATCTCGGCGAGCAGCTCGCCGTCGTACTCGATCGCGAACTCGCGGTCCAGGATCTTGCCGCTGACGTCCAGCTGGGTGCCGTCCACCAGCTCGACGCGGAAGTGGTTGCGCAGCAGAGAAAGCCGCTTGCGCCTGATCGTGGCCAGCGTCGCGTCGTCCCGCTCGATCGTCATGGTGTCGCGCAGGGCCAGCACCTTCTTGCGGATGGTGATCAGCACCCGCCGCTCGGGGTCCTTCAGCTCGAAGGTCTCCCGCAGCCGCAGTGCCTTGCCGTCCACGAGGAAGGCGTGTCGCCCGTGTTCGTCCTCGATCCAGTAGTCGTCGCCGATGCCGAAGATCCGGTCGCGTACGAGGTACTTGTGGGAGCGCGGGGGCTGCGCCCCGGGGTGTCGCTGCATGGCTGAGGTGTTCCCCGGTGCCCCTGCGGAATGTGCGGGCACCGGAGTGACGTTGAATGTCCACATGGCTTCACGTGCGCGCGTCCGGGCCCCCGAGCTGATCGGCAAGGGCGGCTGGCTGAACACCGGAAACAAGGATCTGACCCTCTCCGACCTGCGGGGACGCATTATCGTCCTGGATTTCTGGACGTTCTGCTGTGTGAACTGTCTGCATGTCCTGGACGAGCTGCGGGAGCTGGAGGAGCGGCATCGCGACACGGTCGTGATCATCGGTGTGCACTCCCCGAAGTTCGTGCACGAGGCCGAGCACCAGGCCGTGGTGGACGCCGTCGAGCGCTACGGCGTCGAGCACCCGGTGCTGGACGATCCCGAGCTCGCCACCTGGAAGCAGTACGCGGTCCGGGCCTGGCCGACGCTGGTGGTGATCGACCCCGAGGGGTATGTCGTCGCCCAGCACGCCGGCGAGGGCCATGCGCACGCCATCGCGGGGCTCGTCGAGGAGCTGGAGGCCGAGCACGAGGCGAAGGGCACGCTGCGGCGCGGCGACGGCCCCTATGTGCCGCCGGAGCCGGTCGCCACCGATCTGCGCTTCCCCGGCAAGGCGGTACGGCTGCCGGACGGCGGCTTCCTCGTCTCGGACACCACCCGCCACCAGCTGGTGGAGCTGGCGGCGGACGGCGAGCGGGTGCTGCGCCGGATCGGCAGCGGCGAACGCGGACTGACGCCGGACTCCTTCAACGAGCCGCAGGGCCTGGCGCTGCTGCCCGACGGGCGGGTGGCCGTGGCGGACACCGTCAACCACGCCATCCGCGTCTTCGATCCCGCGACCGGCGCGCTGACGACCGTGGCCGGCACCGGCAAGCAGTGGTGGCAGGGCTCACCGACCTCGGGACCGGCCCGCGAGGTGGCGCTCTCCTCGCCCTGGGACCTCGCCTGGTGGCAGGACCGGCTGTGGATCGCGATGGCCGGGGTGCACCAGCTGTGGACGTACGACCCGGCCACCGGCACGGTCGAGGTCGCGGCCGGCACGACCAACGAGGGCCTGGTGGACGGCCCGGCGGCCGAGGCATGGTTCGCCCAGCCGTCCGGGCTCGCGGCGGCCGGCGACCGGCTGTGGATCGCGGACTCGGAGACCAGCGCGGTCCGCTGGGCGGAGCCCGCCGAAGACGGTGACGGCTGTGTCATCCGTACGGCCGTCGGCACCGGCCTGTTCGACTTCGGGCACCGCGACGGCGCCGCCGACCAGGCGCTGCTGCAGCATCCGCTGGGCGTGACCGCGCTGCCCGACGGCTCGGTCGCCGTCGCGGACACCTACAACCACGCGCTGCGCCGCTACGACCCCGCGAGCGGCGAGGTGACGACGCTGGCGACGGATCTGCGCGAGCCGTCCGCCGCGGTCCTCGTCGACGGCGACATCGTCGTGGTGGAGTCGGCGCGGCACCGGCTGACCCGGCTGCGGCTGCCCGAGGAGGCGGTCCGCGTCGAGTCGGTGGCGCATCGCACCCAGCGCGCGGCGACCGCGGTCGCCCCGGGCGCGCTGCGGCTGGAGGTGGTCTTCCAGGCCCCCGCGGGCCAGAAGCTCGACACCCGCTACGGCCCCTCGACCCGGCTGCTGGTGAGCGCGACCCCGCCGGAGCTGCTCGCCGAGGGCGCGGGTGCGGGCACCGACCTCGCCCGGGATCTGGTGCTGGCGGACGGGGTGACCGAGGGCGTACTGCATGTCTCGGCGATGGCGGCGTCCTGCGACGACGCCCCGGACGTCGAGTACCCCGCCTGCCATGTGCACCAGCAGGACTGGGGCGTTCCGGTCGAGGTCGCCGAGGGCGGGGCGGCCCGGCTGGGGCTCGTCCTGGCGGGGCTGGACGCCGAGTAGCCGGCGGCGGGGGCCGGCATGGCCCCCGCCACGGTCGGCGACCGCCGCCGGTCAGTGACCGGTATTGGTCTTGAGCTCGGCCAGCTTGTCGGACAGGTACCAGTCGCCGACCTTGGCGGTCTTGCCGACGGACGGCAGGCTGGCGTACTGCGAGAAGTTGACGGTGGTCGACAGACCGCGCTGGGTGGGCTCGCCGGCGTTCATGAAGCCGATCTTCACCAGCTTCTGCTTGCTGCCCTTGTCCGCGGCGTTGGTGGTGGGGATGCTCGCGTAGGCGTCCCCGCGCGCCGGGACCTCGATCCGCTGGGAGTCGCCGAACGACGGCGGGCCCTCGAAGTAGCCCAGGGGCTGCTTGGCGGTGCCGAAGTACAGCATCGGCGAGTTGTAGAGGTAGCAGGAGCGGCTCTTGCTGTTGTGGTACTTCACGATCACGTGGCTCGGGTTGGTCCGCGTGGTGAACTTGAAGTCCGCCGAGGTGCCGGTGGTGCAGTAGGTCGGCTTGCGCGACGCCGCTCCCGCGCCTGCTCCCGCCGCGGCCGCACCGCCACCGATGATCTTGCGCTTCTTGCTCTTGGAGGACGAGGAGGAGGACTTCTTCGACTTCTTCGAGGAGTGGCTGTTGCAGCCGGTCAGCGCGAGCGAACCGGCCAGCCCGAGGGCCAGCGCGGCGTACGCGGCGGAGCGGCGGCGGAAGCGGCGTGCGGTCATGGGTGGGTCCCCCAGTGGGTCACTGCGATCAATGCGGCGTGTCTGTCATGGCACGGCCACGATATCGACTGCGGTCCGGTACGCCAGGGCGGGTTCGCCCGGCGGGGTGGTGGTGCGGCGTCGCCGCAGGTCAGATGGGTCGGGAGGGCTCAAGATCCGTTCGGGCAGCTGGGCAGCGGGGTGTTTTCGAGCTGTTCGGGACGGATGCGGATGCCGGGTACCCACATCTGTTTCCCGGCGTGATCCACCCGGAACCAGATGCTGCTGTGCCCGCCCACCTCGTCGGTGACGGTCACCCCGTTGGCGACCCGGCACAGCGCGCGCGGCACATCGCCGTGCCAGACGTGGCCCACGACATTGGAGCGCCGGTAGACCCGGTAGGGGTCGCGGGCCAGGGCGAGCGCGCAGTTCTCTGTGCGCCGGTGCTGACAGGCGCGTTCGACGTTGTGGACGGTGATCTCGGCGGACGCGGTGCCCTTCGCCCCGGACTGTGTGCCCCGTGCACCGGTGCCATCGGCGTCCGGTGAGTCGCCGGACGAGGTCAGCGCCGGCACCCGTTCGTCGGGCAGGCTCTGGCCGCGCAGATAGCGCGACAGGGACGAGCGGCTGGCGGGCAGCCGTCCCTCCAACTCCTTGAGGCTGTAGCCGAGTTCACCGTGCATCCGGCGCAGTGCGGCGACGAAGTCCCTTGCCGGACCGGAGAGTTCGTCGGGAAGGGGGGACAGGGGCTTGCGGCGGGAGTTAGCGGCGTGGTTCTGATTGCCAGGCACGTCCCGCATTCCAGCACAGCGGACATGCGCGCGCGAGGGGCACTTCCGCTCCCCTGTGACGGAAGTACCCCTCGTTACACGATCCGGATCGGACCCGGATCGGTTGGTGACGTTTCACGTGAAAGCCGCGCAGGTTTCACGTGAAACAGCGTGCGGTCCTCCGGCGGAACGCCCGCCCGGACCGCGTCAGTCGCCGAACTTCACGGGACGGTAGGGCGTGAACTCGGCGTCACCGCCGGGAAGTCCATAGGTCAGCGTCCGGTGGTCGGTGCCGTGGCCGCCGCGCTGCTCGTAGGCGGTGTACGAGGAGTGCGCGTCGTTGTTCCACTTCTCGAAGATCACCACATGCCGGTTGTTGTTGTCGCCGGCCGCGTCGATGAGCAGGTCACCGGGCTTGAGTTCACCCAGCGGGACGGGCCGGGTGAGGCTGCGGTTGGTGGCCAGGCCCACGGTGTTGGTGCCGGGCGTCGGCAGTCCGAGCGCCATCGACGCATAGCCGGAGCAGTCCTGGCGGTAGCCGTCCTTCCAGACCTTGGCCTGGCTGTAGGGCACCTGGGCGCCGTTGTCGGCGGTCAGCCAGGTGGCGGCGCGGTGGAGCGCCTCCTCGCGGGAACCGCCGGACTGCGGCTGCCCGCCACCGCCCTGGACCGGTACGCCCGGCAGCCGGTCCTGCGGGATGTCCACCGCGACCACGCTGAGGAAGCCGGTGACCGGGCCGGTGAGGTGCGCCATGTACGTCGAGCAGGCGTGGCCCTCGCACACCTTGCGGCCGGTGTCGACCTGGTAGTCCGCGGTGATCCGGTCCTGCCCCGGCGCGGTCTTGTTGATCATCCCGACCGATGGCGAGCCGCCGGGCGGTCCGTTCGCGGCGACGGGGACCAGCGTGGAGCGGGGTGCGGCGGCCGGCCGGAGGGTCTTCGTCCCATGGGACGTCCCGGGCCTGAGCACGGCTGTGACCTGCGCAGACGTCAACGTCATGGGACAGGGCGGGCCGTCGGGCGGGATATGACGGGACGGCGGGCAGGCGAAAGGGCGCCCGCTGGGGGATGCGGGCGCCCTGGTCCTGGGGAGGTCTCGCCGGAGGCGGCTCGGTGGAGCCGACTCACCAAGCGGTCGCCTCGCGCGGGTTCGCCTGCCAGTACGTCACCCACGCGCTGTCGTCGACGTACACCGAGCCGCCCGGGAGCGCCACCTGCGCGGCGCCGCCGACGCTGCCCTTGCCGTCGCGGCCCGGAAGGCCGACGGACAGGCCGGTCGCGGTGTGGCCGTTGCGGCCGGAACCGTCGGCGGAGGAGGTCAGCACACCGGCGTAGCCGGACTCGCCGGGGGCGAGGGTGACCAGGCCCTGCGGCTTGCTGTCCGGCAGTTCTGCGAGCGGGGACTGCGCCTGGCCGAACCGCAGATTCGGTGCGTAGTAGAGGTCGCAGGTGGCGCCGGAGGTGTTGGTGGCGACCAGCAGCAGATGGTTGACCGGCTCCTTGAGCGGCTGGGCGACGATCCGCACCGCGGCAGCGTCGCAGGCGCTGTGCCGGACGGTGCCGCCGCTGCCGCCCCGGCCCGCGCCGCCGGTCCCGGCGCCCGACCCGGCCCCGCCGCGCCCCGCGGACGCCTGCTCCGCGACGCCGCCGTCGGGCCGGGCACCGCCGCCCTGCGCGGAGCCGTCGCCCCCCGGCGCCGGCTGCTCGCCCGCCGCGGCTCCCGGGCCCTCGGCGGTCCGGAGCGCCGGGTTGAACGGTTTGGCCGCGCTGGTCTGGAGCGGGTTGTCCTGGCCACCGCAGGCGGTGAGGGAGAGCGCGGCGACGGCGGTCAGGCCGGCCGCGGCGGTCCGGAGCGTACGGCGACGGAGGCCACGGGACGTGCGCGGGCTGCTGAGGTGGTCCTGGCTGCGCGGCATGGTCGGTCTCCCCCGGGCGGCGGTCTGGTGCGGTCGGTCCTGCGAGCTGTCCACCACACTGCCGTCCGCCGCTGCCGTGCCACTAACGTGCGCCTAACGTCCTCGCACGTGAGGCGGGGTGCGCACCGCTCAGCGGCGCCCGTCCCCCTAGGGCCTGTCCGATGGGTCGGGGTCGGACAGGCCCTAGTCGCCGGAGCCGCCGCGGTCCTCCGCACCGCCCTTTCCGCCCTCCCCGCGCTCGTCCCGCGCGAAGAGCTGGGTCAGCGTGCTGATCGTGTAGACGTCGGTGGCTTCCTCGTCCACCAGATGCATCTCGGCGAGCCGGTCCAGCCCGTCCTGGGTGCGCTCCTGGTCGTACCCCGCCAGGGCCGCCGCCACGGAGGCGTTGAGGTGCCCGTCGGCGCTGGTCGCCAGCGCCCTGAGCAGCCGTGCGTCGTCCGCCGACAGCCGGGCGACGGACATCCGCAGCGCCGCCGCCATGCCGGTGTCCTCCGCCGACAGCAGCGCCAGCCGCCGCCGTTCGTCGCGCAGCGCCGCGGCGAGCCGGGCCAACCGCCAGCGGGGGCGGGCGGTGAGCTGCGCGGCCGCGGCCCGCAGCGCCAGCGGCAGACCCTCGCACAGGTCGACCAGTTCGCGGGCGGCGGTTGGATCCTCGGCCACTCGCTCCGGGCCGAGCATGGCGCCGAGCAGCGCCGCGCCCTCCTCGTGTCCCAGCGCCTGCAGCCCGACCGGCCGGGCCCAGTCGGTGGCGACCAGGCCGTCGAGCCGACTGCGGCTGGTGACGACCGTGGCGCAGTGCGCGCCTCCGGGCAGCAGCGGCCGTACCTGCGCCGAGCTGCGGGCATTGTCCAGGACGACCAGCAGTCGGCGTTCGGCGACCAGCGACCGGAACAGCGCCGAGGCGGCCTGCGCCGAGCCGGGCACCCGCTCGGGAGGGGTGCCGAGCGCCAGCAGGAAGTCGCGCAGGATCTCGGCCGGCGGCGCCTCGTCGCCCTCGCCGAAGCCGCGCAGGTCGGCGAAGAGCTGGCCGTCGGGGAAGGCACTGGCGTACAGATGCGCCCACTGCACGGCGCAGGCCGTCTTACCGACGCCGGCCGGTCCCGCGACCACGGCGAGCGGGCTCTCACCGGTCGTACGGTCCGTCAACACCTCGGTCAGATAGCCCAGTTGCGCCTCCCGGCCCAGGAACCGGGCCGGCGCCCGGGGCAGCAGGCGCGGCGCCGCACCGGCCCGCCCCGAGGTGGGACCGGAGCCCGAGCCGGGCCGCGCACCGTCCCGAGCGCCGTCGGCCGGGTCCGCGGAGGTGCCCTTCGCATCGGACCCTCCGGCCGTGCCGGTGTTCTGTGCGGGCAGCGGCCCACCGGGGCCGTGTTTCACGTGAAACACCGGTGCGCCCTGGGAGTCGTCACCCGTCCTGTGTGCGCCCGCCGCGGGCTGGGCGGCCTTACGCCCGCCACCCGCCGCCTCTGCCCGCAGGATCTCCTCGTAGGCCCCGCGCAGCCGCTCGCCCGGGTCGACGCCCAGCTCTTCGTTGAGCAGCCGCCGGGTGCGGTGGAACCACTCCAGCGCGTCGGACTGCCGGCCGGTACGGAACAGTGCCCGCATCAGCTCGGCGATCAGCCCTTCCCGCAAGGGGTGGTTGACGGCCGCGGAGTAGAGGATCGCGGCGGCCTGCTCATGCTCGCCGAGCGTGCCGTGGGCGCGTCCCAGCGCCTCCACCGCGGTCAGCCGGCGCTCCTCCAGGGCGTGCGCCGCGGCCGCGAACGGCGGGCTGGTGACCGTGCCGGTCAGTGCGGGCCCGCGCCACAGCCCCAGCGCCTCGCGCAGCAGCGGTACGGCGTCGGCCGGCGCCGCCTCGGGGCGTGCCAGCGTCACCAGCTCACCGAACCGGTGGGCGTCGATCAGCTCCTCCGGCAGCCGCAGCAGATAGGCCGAGCCGTGCGTGGTCAGCTCGATGCCGTAGGTCTGCGCCCCGCCCTCGGCGAGCGTGGCGCGCAGCCGTGAGACATGCCCCTGGACGACCGTGCGGGCATGCTCGGGCGGCTCGTCCTCCCACAGGGAGTCGATCAACTGCTCCAGTGGAACGGTGGTGTTGGGTTGCAGCAACAGCAGCGCCAGCACACTGCGCCGTTTGGCGGGCCCGAGCGACAGCTCTCCGGAGCCGGTCGTCACGGCGATCGGGCCGAGCAGTGAGAATTCCAACTCAGCCCTCCAGGAAGGCCGTCAGGGCATTCGCCAGCAGGTAGGGGTCCTCGGCGCCGCACAGCTCGCGCGCCGAGTGCATGGACAGGATCGCCACGCCGATGTCGACCGTCGCGATGCCGTGCCGGGCCGCGGTGATGGGTCCGATCGTGGTGCCGCACGGCATCGAGTTGTTGGAGACGAAGCTCTGCCACGGCACATCGGCGCGCTCGCAGGCGGCCGCGAAGACCGCCCGCCCGCTGCCGTCCGTCGCATAGCGCTGATTGACGTTCACCTTCAGGATCGGCCCGCCGTTGGGCATCGGGTGGTGTCCCGGCTCATGCCGTTCACTGTAGTTGGGGTGCACGGCGTGACCGGTGTCCGACGACAGGCAGATCGTGCCGGCGAAGGCGCGCGCCCGGTCCTCGTACGAGCCGCCGCGGGCGAACACCGAGCGCTCCAGCACCGTGCCGAGCAGCGGGCCGTCCGCGCCGGTGTCGGACTGGCTGCCGTTCTCCTCGTGGTCGAAGGCGGCCAGCACCGGGATGCTGTTCAGCGCGCCGCCGGCGGCGGCCGCGGCGGTCAGCGCGGCCGTACCGGCGTGCACGGACAGCAGGTTGTCCATCCGGGGGCCGGCGACCAGCTCGCGGTCGCGGCCCAGATAGGACGGTGGCTCGATGCTGTGGACCATCAGGTCCCAGCCCTTGATGTCCTCGGCCGGTACGCCGGTCTCCTCGGCGACGAAAGCGATCAGATCGCCCTCGGCCACCTCGCCCAGGCCCCAGATCGGTGTCATATGGCGCTGCTTGTCCAGCTTCAGGCCCTCGGAGTTCACCGAGCGGTCGAGGTGCACCGCCAACTGGGGTACCCGCAGCAGTGCCCGGTCGACGTTGACCAGACGGTTGCTGCCGTCCCGCAGCGTCACCCGTCCGCTGAGCCCCAGATCGCGGTCGAGCCAGGTGTTGAGCAGGGTGCCGCCGTAGATCTCCACGGCGATCTGCCGCCAGCCGCGGGCGCCGGTGTCGGGAATCGGTTTGACCCGCAAATTGGGAGAGTCGGTGTGAGCCCCCACAATTCGGTACGGCGTCGCGGCGCTCGCGCCCTCCGGCACGTACCAGGCGATGATCGCGCCGCCGCGCAGCACGTACTTCCCGCCGCTCTCGCCGTCCCAGGCGTCGACCTCCGCGACCTGCCGGAAACCGGCCTTCTCCAGCCGCTCCGCTGCGTTGGCGACCGCGTGGTAGGGCGACGGACTGGCGGCTAGGAAGGACATCAAGTCGTCGGTGTGGCCGCGATCGAAGCGGGCGGAGTTGGTCATGGATTCAGCATAAGGAGCAAGGCCCCGCATTCCCCGTGCGCGTGCGACGTGACTCCGCTCCCTTCCGGCCAGGATTTCCGCATTCCACGCCGGAAACCGCACTGGAGTGAACGATTCCGGCCGTCCGGGCGGCCGCACCCGCGGTCCGGGCCGCGCGGGTGGCGCCCGGCGGACATGACGGAGCCCGCCTCTCCGGGGGAAGAGAGGCGGGCTCCGTCAGTCTGAACGGTGAATCTGAGAGACCTCTAAGAACGCCGCGGACCGGTCGCGGACGGCGCTCTTAGAACGCGGCCTCGTCCAGCTCCATCAGCGACTGGTCGACGGACTCGGCCAGCTGCCGCTGCACGGCGACGCCCGGCAGGACGTTGTGTGCGTAGAACTTCGCCGCGGCGATCTTGCCGGCGTAGAACGCCTTGTCCTTGGAGGAGGCGTCCGCCAGCTTGGCGCTCGCCACCGCCGCACCCTTCAGCAGCAGGTAGCCGATGACGACATCGCCCGAAGCCAGCAGCAGGCGCGAGGTGTTCAGGCCGACCTTGTAGATGGACTTGACGTCCTTCTCCGTGGCGGCGAGGTCGGTCAGCATGGCGCCGACGATCGCCTCCAGGTCGGCGGCGGCCTTGCCCAGCTCGCCGCGGGCCTGCTCCAGCTCCGCGCCGCCGGTGGCCTCGGCCAGGAACTTCTTGATCTCCTCGGCGAGGGTGTTCAGCGCCTGGCCCTGGTTGCGGACGATCTTCCGGAAGAAGTAGTCCTGGCCCTGGATGGCGGTGGTGCCCTCGTAGAGGGTGTCGATCTTGGCGTCCCGGATGTACTGCTCGATCGGGTACTCCTGCAGGTAGCCGGAGCCACCGAAGGTCTGCAGGGACTGCGCCAGCTGCTCGTAGGACTTCTCCGAGCCGTAGCCCTTGACGATGGGCAGCAGCAGGTCGTTGAGCGCGTGCAGCTCCGAGACGTCCTCGCCCGCGGCCTCCTTGAGGGCGATGGAGTCCTGGACGGAGGCGGTGTACAGCACGAGGGCGCGCATGCCCTCCGCGTACGCCTTCTGCGTCATCAGCGAGCGGCGCACGTCGGGGTGGTGGGTGATGGTGACCTTCGGCGCGCTCTTGTCCATGAAGTTCGCCAGGTCCGGACCCTGGACGCGCTCCTTGGCGTACTCCAGCGCGTTGAGGTAGCCGGTCGACAGCGTCGCGATGGCCTTCGTGCCGACCATCATCCGGGCGAACTCGATGATGCGGAACATCTGGCGGATGCCGTCGTGCTTGTCGCCGATCAGCCAGCCCTTGGCGGGGTGCTGGTCGCCGAACGTCATCTCACAGGTGTTGGAGGCCTTCAGGCCCATCTTGTGCTCGACGTTCGTCGCGTACACGCCGTTGCGCTCGCCCAGCTCGCCGGTCTCCCAGTCGAAGTGGTACTTCGGCACGAGGAAGAGGGACAGGCCCTTGGTGCCCGGACCGGCACCCTCGGGGCGGGCGAGGACGTAGTGGAGGATGTTCTCCGACATGTCGTGCTCACCGGACGTGATGAAGCGCTTGACGCCCTCGATGTGCCAGGAGCCGTCCTCCTGCTCCACGGCCTTGGTGCGGCCGGCGCCCACGTCCGAACCGGCGTCCGGCTCGGTGAGGACCATGGTGGAGCCCCACTGCTTGTCCACGGCGATCTGGGCGACCTTCTTCTGCGCCTCGTTGCCCTCGGAGTGGAGGATGCCGGCGAAGGCGGGGCCGGAGGAGTACATCCACACGGCCGGGTTCGAGCCGAGGATCAGCTCCGCGTAGGACCAGATCAGCGTGGCCGGAGCGGTGGTGCCGCCGATCTCCTCGGGCAGGCCCAGGCGCCAGTACTCGGAGTCCATGAAGGCCTGGTAGCTCTTCTTGAAGGAGTCCGGGATCGGTGCGGTGTTGGTCTCGGGGTCGAAGACCGGGGGGTTGCGGTCGGCGTCGACGAAGGAGTCGGCCAGCTCGTTCTCGGCGAGACGGGCGAGCTCGGACAGCACGCTCTTGGCGGTGTCGGCATCCATCTCCGCGAACGGTCCGGTGCCGTACACGCTGTCACGGCCGAGCACCTCGAAGAGGTTGAACTCGATGTCGCGGAGATTCGACTTGTAGTGGCCCATGGGTACGGCTCCGTAAGGGTTCGGGAGAGGGCCCCAAGGGAGGGACCTCAGACGCAATACCGGCTAGTAGTCAAATGATGCTACCCGCGGGTAATAAGAATCAACCCCTTCCGCCCATCTGTGACGAGCGTCCCCCGGCGATTGCCCGACTCAGTACGCTGTGGCGCATGTACGGCTACGACCAGAACGCGGGTGCCGGGCAGCAGTACGGTGCGCCACCGCCCCCGCCGCAGCAACCGGCCCCCGGGGGCTATGGCGAGCAGCCGCTGTATCCCGAGCCGTCGCCGCCCTCGCTCGCCGACGCGGTGCGGGCCTTCACCACCGGCTCGATGTCGGCCGAGGACTTCCAGGGCATCTTCTCCACGTCCAAGGTCTATTGTCCCCGCGGTGACAACCCCGGCTTCCTGGCGCTGCACAACACCCAGCAGCCGGTGATCCCGATGTTCACCTCGCTCAAGGAGCTGCGGCGGTACGCGGGCAAGGAGTCCAAGTACTTCGTGATCACCGGCGCCGAGGTGCTGGACCTGCTGCCGACCGGTTACGGGTTCGTCCTCGATATGGAGGGCGATCACCGGATGGTCTTCGACGCCAAGGCCGTGGAGCAGATGGTCGACTTCGCGATGCGGCGGATGTACGGCTGACGGCGGCCGCCCGCACCCCGTCGATCCTCTTTCGTACCGGCTTTCACCTGCGCAAACGCGGGTGGGAATGCCGCACGCCTTGCAGGTTGTTCAGGATTCAACTAAGTTTTGAGCGACCGAGGAGGCCGTCATGCCCGCAGTGACCGTTGAGAACCCGCTGACCCTGCCGCGTGTGGCGGCACCCGCCGAGGCACACCCCCGTCCCGTGCTGGCCGTCGCCACCGCGCCGAGCGGGTTCGAGGGCGAGGGCTTCCCGGTGCGCCGGGCCTTCGCCGGCATCGACTACAAGTACCTCGACCCGTTCATCATGATGGACCAGATGGGCGAGGTGGAGTACGCGCCGGGAGAGCCCAAGGGCACGCCCTGGCACCCGCACCGCGGCTTCGAGACCGTCACGTATCTGATCGACGGCACCTTCGTGCACCGTGACTCGCACGGTGGCGGCGGCGTCATCAACGACGGCGACACCCAGTGGATGACGGCCGGCTCCGGTCTGCTGCACATCGAGGCGCCGCCGGAGTCGCTGGTGATGTCCGGCGGCCTCTTCCACGGCCTCCAGCTGTGGGTGAACCTCCCCAAGAGCGACAAGATGATGGCCCCCCGCTACCAGGACATCGGCGGCGGCCGGGTCAAGCTGCTGACCTCCGGCGACGGCGGTGCGCTGCTGCGGCTGATCGCCGGTGACCTCGACGGCCACCAGGGGCCGGGCATCACCCACACCCCGATCACGATGATGCATGTGACGCTGAGCCCGGGCGCCGAGCTGACCCTGCCCTGGCGCAAGGACTTCAACGCCCTCGCCTACGGCCTGGCGGGCCGCGGCTCGGCCGGTGCGGAGGGTCGCCCGTTCCGTATGGGGCAGTCGGTCGTCTTCGGGACCGGAGACTCGATCACCATCCGGGCGGACGAGTCCCAGGAGTCGCGCAGCCCGAACTTCGAGGTGGTGCTGCTGGGCGGGCGGCCGATCCGCGAGCCGATGATGCACTACGGCCCGTTCGTGATGAACACCCACGCCGAGCTGGCCCAGGCATTCGAGGACTTCCAGGCCGGCCGGCTCGGCACGATCCCGGCGGGCGAGCACTGACGCCTCGTCGGATGCGCTGATGGGCCGGGGCGGTGTTTCACGTGAAACACCGCCCCGGCTCGTTCCACGCCCGCTCAGGGGCCGTTCGCCGTGGTGGACTGTCCGGGTGCGAAACGACTCGGATCAAGACTCGCGCGGCGCCGAGGGCGAACGGCCGCCGCCCGGCAAGCCGTTGCTGCCGATCGAGGCCCGCCGCGCCGCGGCCTGGTGCGGGGTGCTGCTGCTGATCGTGGCCGTGCTGGCCCTCGGGGTGTGGCTGTGCGTCGTCCTGAGCGCCGCGGTCACGCCCGTGCTGCTGGCACTGCTCGGCAGCGCGCTGCTCGGGCCGCTCTACCGGCGGCTGGTGGCGATGAAGCTCAACCGCTCGCTGGCGGCCGGGCTGACCTGCGCGGTCCTGGTGGTGGTGGTCGGCGGTGCCGGATACATCGTCGTCAGCGCGCTGGTGGACACCGGCGACCAGATCATCGCCTCCCTCAAGGACGCGGCCAAGGGCCTCTCCCAGCACTTCGGTACGGCCGGCACCTCGCTGGACGACCTCGCCTCCAACGCCAAGGGACTGGTCACCAAGTTCGGAGGCACCGCGGCCTCCGGGGTACTGGCGGGCGTCAGCATCGTCGGCCAGTTCATCGCCGCCTCGGTGCTCGCCCTGCTGCTGACCTTCTTCTTCCTGCGCGACTCCGACAAGGCCGTACGCGCCCTGCACGACTGGGCGCCCGGCAGGTCCGCACCCCAGCTGGAGCGGATGGCCCGCCGCGGCTTCCAGTCCATCGAGGGCTTTATGCGCGGCACCACCTTCATCGCGCTGATCGACGCCATCTGCATCACCGTCGGACTGCTGATCCTCCAGGTGCCGGGCGCCGTCGGGCTGGGTGCGCTGGTCTTCGTCGGCGCCTATATCCCCTACCTCGGTGCGTTCATCTCGGGGGCGGTGGCGATCCTGGTGGCGTTCGCGGACCGCGGCTTCGTGATCGCGCTGTGGGCGCTCGGCGTCGTCCTGGCGGTGCAGGTGCTGGAGGGCCATGTGCTGCAGCCGATGATCCAGAGCCGCACGGTCCAGATGCACCCGGCGAGCGTGATGCTGGCGATCACCGCGGGCGCCAGCGTCGGCGGCATCCTCGGCATGCTGCTGTCCGTCCCGCTGACCGCGGCCGCCACCGGTGTGCTGCACGAACTGCGCAAGCACTACGCGGCGGGCTCGGACTCCGACTCCGACGCGGGCTCCGGCGACACCGGGCCGACCGGGGCCCCCGCGTCCTCGTAGAGCTCGAACCACGTCGACTTGCCGTCCCCGCGCGGATCCACGCCCCAGGCCCCGGCCAGCAGCTCCAGCAGCACCAGCCCGCGCCCCGAGGATGCCAGCTCGCCGGGGCTGCGGCGGTGCGGCAGCTCATCGCTGCTGTCGGAGACGTCGACGCGGATCCGCCGGGCGCCTGGGGGGCCGGAGATCTCGGCGACCAGCAGCGCATCGCCGTCGGTGTGCATCAGCACATTGGTGACGACCTCGGAGACCATCAGCACCGCCGAGTCGACCTGGTCGGCGTCGGCCCAGTCGTGCAGTACGTCGCGGACCTGCCGGCGCGCCTCGGCTATCCGCTGCGGCTCGGCCTGGGCGACGGCGAGCACGGTGCGCCGAACGGCCTGCCGGGCCGACGGGCCGCCGGCGCCCACCCCGCAGCCGGCGGTCTCGCGGCTCAGCAGCAGTACGGCGATGTCGTCCTCGCGGCGGTCCACCAGCGGTCCGGTGGTGTGGTGCGAGGAGGGGCCGTGCACGGCCTGGACCAGGGCGTCGGCCAGCCGCTCCAGGCTCTCGTCGCCCGCACCGACCTCATGCGCCTCGATGATGCCGCGCAGCCGGGCCCAGCCGGTCTCCAGGTCGTGGCCGCCGGTCTCGATCAGCCCGTCGGTGCACACCACCATGGTCTCTCCGGGCTCCAGGACGAGCCGGGTGGTGGGGTAGTCGGTGTCCGGGACGATGCCCAGCGGCAGCCCGCCCGCGGTGGGCCGCACCAGCATCGTGCCGTCGCTCAGGCGGATCGCCGGATCCGGGTGGCCGGCCCGCGCGATGTCCAGCAGCCCGGTCGCCGGGTCCACCTCGATGTAGAGGCAGGTCGCGAAGCGCTGGTCCTCGCCGTTGCCGTGCAGCGCGGTCTCGTTGATCCCGGCCAGGAAGCGGGAGGCGCGCGAGAGCACCGCATCGGGATGGTGGCCCTCGGAGGCGTAGGCGCGCAGGGCGATCCGCAGCTGCCCCATCAGGCCCGCGGCCCGGACGTCATGGCCCTGGACATCCCCGATGACCAGCGCGATCCGCCCGGACGGCAGCGGGATCATGTCGTACCAGTCGCCGCCGACCTCCAGCCCGCCGCCGGTCGGTACATAGCGGGCCGCGACCGTCATCCCCGGGATGTCGGGCTGCACCGTCGGCATCATGCTGCGCTGGAGCCCCAGCGCCAGCTCCTGCTGCTCCTCCTGCACACCGGCCCGGGCCAGCGCCTGGGCCAGCATCCGGGCGACGGTGGTCAGCACCGAGCGCTCGTCGGGCGTGAAGGCCACCGGCTGGACGAACCCCGCCATCCAGGCGCCGATCGTCCGGCCCGCGTTGACCAGCGGTAGAAACGCCCACGACGTACGGCCGAAGCGGGCGGCCAGCGGCCAGGTGGCCGGGTAGCGGCGCCTGTAGTCCTCGGGGGTGGGCAGATAGATGGCCCGCCCGGTGCGGATGACCTCGGCGGCCGGGTAGTCGGTATCCAGCGCCATGTTGAGGAACGGCTTCTCGTCGCCGGGGCGGTGGCCGTGGTGGCCGATGACCGAGATCCGGTCGCCCTCGATGCCGAAGACCGCCAGGCCGTCGGGCATGAACCCGGGCATGGACAGCCCGGCCGCCACCCGCAGCACCTCGGCCGTGGACCGCGCCTCGGCCAGCGCCCGCCCCGCGTCCAGCAGGAATGCCTCGCGGGAGCGGCGCCAGTCGCCGGTTATCGGGGTGATCGCGGCGGAGGTCCCGGGCTGCGGTTCGGGCACCTCCTGGAGCGTGCCGACCAGTTCGAAGTCGCCGTCGACGACCTGGGGGCGGGCGCGGGTGCGGACGATGCGCTGCACCCGCCCGCGCTCGTCCACGATGCGCAGCCGGGCCTCGGCGAGGGTCTCCTCGGACACCGCGAGCTGGATCACCCCGTTGATCTCGGCGAAGTCGACGGGATGAAAACGGGAGCGCACGGCGGCCTCGCTCAGCTCCGCCGGCTCGGCGGGGAGCCCGAGCAGCCGGGCCGCTTCGGCATCGAGGGTCACCCGTCCCGATGCGTTGTCCCAGCGCCACAGGCCGGTCGCGAGGGCGGACAGGAGGTCCTTGGTGCGCATTGCCTCACTTTATGTGTGTTTGGCGGAGGCCGACCAGCGAGCGGAACGTGACCGTCGTCCCCGCCGGGGGCGCCCGCCCGACCCTGCGAAGCGCTGATGCGTATATGTCAACGAAGGGGCGGGGCCGGGACGGTAACCTGGAGCGGTTATGTCAATCCTGGGGTGGCCTTTCGGGTGACCGCCGGGGAGAGCGACCGGGTGTGCGAGCCCGTGTTCCGATCCCTCTCCTCCGCTCCCGTCAACTCCTCACCTCGACCTCGCGACGACTTGGATGAGCGATGCACCGGTACCGGTCCCATAACTGCGGCGAGCTCCGAGCCGCGGACGTCGACACGGACGTCCGCCTCAGCGGCTGGCTGCACAATCGTCGTGACCTGGGCGGCATCCTCTTCATCGATCTGCGCGACCACTACGGTCTCGTGCAGCTCGTCGCCCGCCCCGGCACCCAGGCCGCCGAGGCGCTGGACAAGCTGACCAAGGAGACGGTCGTCCGCGTCGACGGCAGGGTCGTCTCGCGCGGCGCCGAGAACGTGAACCCGGAGCTGCCCACCGGCGAGATCGAGATCGAGGCCACCGAGGTCGAGGTCCTGGGCGCGGCCCAGCAGATCCCCTTCACGATCAACGCCGACGACGGCGTCAACGAGGAGCGGCGCCTGGAGTACCGCTTCCTCGACCTGCGCCGCGAGCGGATGCACCGCAACATCATGCTGCGCTCGGCGGTCATCGCGTCCATCCGCCACAAGATGACGACCCTCGGCTTCAACGAGATGGCGACGCCGATCCTCAGCGCCACCTCTCCGGAGGGCGCACGCGACTTCGTGGTGCCCTCCCGCCTCCACCCGGGCAAGTTCTACGCGCTGCCGCAGGCCCCCCAGCAGTTCAAGCAGCTGCTGATGATCTCGGGCTTCGACCGCTACTTCCAGATCGCCCCGTGCTTCCGGGACGAGGACGCCCGTGCCGACCGCTCGCCGGGCGAGTTCTACCAGCTCGACATCGAGATGTCCTTCGTCGAGCAGGAGGACGTCTTCCAGCCGGTCGAGAAGCTGATGACCGAGCTCTTCGAGGAGTTCGGCAACGGCCGCCACGTCACTTCTCCGTTCCCGCGCATCCCGTTCCGCGAGGCGATGCTGAAGTACGGCTCCGACAAGCCGGACCTGCGCGCCCAGCTGGAGCTGGTCGACATCACCGACGTCTTCGCGGACTCGGCGTTCAAGGCCTTCGCCGGCAAGCACGTCCGTGCGCTGCCGGTGCCCGCGGTGCAGGACCAGCCGCGCAAGTTCTTCGACCAGCTCGGCGAGTACGCGATCCAGCACGGTGCCAAGGGCCTGGCCTGGGTGCGCGTCGGTGCGGACGGCGCGCTGACCGGCCCGATCGCCAAGTTCCTGACCGAGGAGAACGTCAAGGTGCTCACCGAGCGCCTCGGCCTGGAGGAGGGCCACGCGGTCTTCTTCGGCGCCGGCGACTTCGACGAGGTCTCCAAGATCATGGGCGCGGTGCGTGTCGAGGCCGCGAAGCGGGCCGGGCACTTCGAGGAGAACGTCTTCCGCTTCTGCTGGATCGTCGACTTCCCGATGTACGAGCGGGACGAGGAGACCGGCAAGATCGACTTCTCCCACAACCCCTTCTCCATGCCGCAGGGCGGGATGAAGGACCTGGAGGAGAAGGACCCGCTGGACATCCTGGGCTGGCAGTACGACATCGTCTGCAACGGCGTCGAGCTGTCCTCCGGCGCGATCCGGAACCACGAGCCGGACATCATGATCAAGGCGTTCGAGATCGCCGGCTACGACCGTGACACCGTCGAGGAGAAGTTCGCGGGCATGCTGCGCGCCTTCCGCTTCGGCGCCCCGCCGCACGGCGGGATCGCCCCTGGCGTCGACCGCATCGTCATGCTGCTCGCGGACGAGCCGAACATCCGGGAGACCATCGCCTTCCCGCTGAACGGCAACGCGCAGGACCTGATGATGGGCGCGCCGACGGAGCTGGAAGAGGTACGGCTCAAGGAGCTGCACCTGAACGTCCGCAAGCCGCAGGTGAAGTAGGCGTCATTCGGCGGGGCCGAGCCTCGTCACAACGGCCCGAGGGCGGTGTTTCACGTGAAACACCGCCCTCGGCGCGTGTGAGTCGGGTGCTCCAACCGCACCACACGTGTGGCCGGGCGCTTGCACCGCACGCAGGGTGGTGCCCATGCAGCATGCCAGCCTCCTCCCCCGTGCGCCCGGCCTCGTCTCACGGCCCCGTACGGCGCACTTCGCCCAGGTCCGCGACCTGCCCTGGCTCATCGCCCTGGCCGTCGTCTTCACCGCCGGCCAGCTCTACCTCGCCCTCACCACGCCCGGCCTGGGATGGGACGAGACGGTCTATGTCAGCCAGGTCGACGCCCACGCCCCGGCCGCGTTCTTCAGTGCCCCGCGCGCCCGCGGCGTCACCCTCCTCCTCGCCCCGGCCGCCTTCCTGACGACATCGGCCACCGCCCTGCACTGCTACCTGGCCGTGCTCTCCGGCGCCGCGTTCCTGCTCACCCTGTGCATCTGGCGGCGTCTGCTGCCCGCCCCCGTGCCGGCGCTGGGCGGTGTGCTGTTCGCCGGTCTGTGGATCACGCTCTTCTACGGCCCGCAGGTGATGCCCAACCTGTGGACCGGCTACGCCGCACTCGTCGCCACGGGCTGCTTCCTGCTGGCCGTACGCCAGCCGGCGGCGCAGCTGGCTCCCCAGGCAGGCCGGGGCGCGGCGATCGGCCTCGCCGCCGCGGTGGCCCTGGCCGCGCTGATGCGCCCTCTGGACGCGGTGTGGCTGGCCCTGCCGCTGTTCGCCGCGGCGGTGTGCGTGCCCGCCTGGCGGCGCTCGACCGTGCTGCTGGCGATCCCGGCCGGTCTGGCCCTCGGATGCGCCGAGTGGGTCGTGGAGGCGTATGTGTCCTACGGCGGGCTGATGGAGCGGCTGCGCCAGGCCGGGGAGATCCAGGGCGGCCTGGGCTGGCACCCGTCCTTCGGCGACCACGCACGGGCGCTGCAGGGAAAGACCCTGTGCCGCCCCTGCGACCTGGACTGGAAGTACCCGTTGACGGCGGGCTGGTGGTTCGTGCTGCCGCTGGCGGTCGCCGGGGCGGTGTGGGCCTCGGCCCGCGCCCGCGAGCCCGGTGGCACGCTGCACCGGTACGGGCCGGTGTGGCCGACGCCGCGCGGGCGCGAGCCCGGCGGTCCCCGCGAGCTGGGCCTGGAGCCCGTACGGATGGACACCTTCGGGCTGCATCCCCTCCGGGTGGTCGGCCTCGGGCTCGACGGCGCGCTGCAGCCGCATACGCCGGTCTGGCCGCCGAGCCTGCGCGACCCCGGCGGCGCACGGCACCGCTACGGTCCGGGCCCCATCGCCCTCCCGGCCCTGGTCGGCCTCTGCCTCGCCGCCCCCTACCTGCTGACGGTGGACTACGCCGCTCCGCGTTTCCTGCTGCCCGCCTACGCGCTGCTGTTCCTGCCCGCCGCGTGGTTCTTGTACTGGCTGACGCTGCTGCCCCGCCGCCGGCACGCTTGGGCGGTGGCCGCGCTGGTCGTCGCGCTGCTCGGCCATCAGGCGGTGCAGCTGGCGATCCTGCACAAGATGCAGGGGGGAACCGTACGCGCACAGGCCGACATCGGCCGGATCGGCGACACGTTGCGCGCCGCCGGGGTACGGCCGCCGTGCGCGGTGAGCGGCGAGGAGGCGGTACGGGTGGCGTACCAGATGGGCTGTGCCTCCCGGCAGCCCGGCGGGCACGACGCCAGCATCACCCCCGCCGGCCTGACCCGGCTGGGCGCCCGCAGTCCCGCCGCCGTCGTCCTCGTCGCCGGCGGGGCGGTGCCGGGCTACGCCCGCGGCTGGCGTCCGGTCCGCCTGCCGCCGACGCCGGGCCTGAAGCGGTTGGACGCCTACGTGTCCCCGGCCGCCCGGCCCTGAGCGGGCGCCGCGCCTCCCGAGGAGCGGCCGCCCCCCGCATACGCGCGCGCCCGCCCGGCCCCAGGGACCGGACGGGCGCGCGTATGCCGTACTCGTCGTGCCTACTGCTCCGCGCCGCCGAAGCGCTCGCGGTAGGACTCCAGGTCCTCTTCGGTGATCTTCGCGAAGAGCACCGGCGGGACCGTGAACGGGACCCCGGCCGGCACGGAGGCCAGCGCCTTCGCCTCGTCCTGGGAGACCCACACCGCGGTGTCGTTCTCCAGCGCGAACGCGCCCCGCATCGCCTTCGCCGTCGTCGGGATGAAGGGCTCGGAGACCACCGCGTAGAGATGGATCAGGTTCATCGCCGTGCGCAGCGTCAGCGCCGCCGCGTCCTTGTCGGTCTTGATCTCCAGCCAGGGGGCCTTCTCCTCCAGGTAGGAGTTGCCCGCGCTCCACAGGGCCCGCAGCGAGGCGGACGCCTTGCGGAACTGCAGGGCCTCCATGTGGCCCTCGTACTCCGCCAGCAGCCCGGCGATCTCCTCGCCCAGCTTCTGCTCCGCGGCCCCGGCCTCGGCGCCCGCGGGCACCTCGTCGCCGAAGCGCTTACGGGAGAACGACAGCACCCGGTTGACGAAGTTGCCGAGCGTGTCCGCCAGGTCCTTGTTGACGGAGGACGCGAAGAGCTCCCAGGTGAAGGAGGTGTCGTCCGACTCGGGGGCGTTGGCCATCAGGAAGTAGCGCCAGTAGTCGGCCGGCAGCAGCTCCAGCGCCGCGTCGGTGAAGATGCCGCGCCGCTGGGAGGTGGAGAACTTCCCGCCGTAGTAGTTGAGCCAGTTGAATGCCTTGAGGAAGTCGACCTTCTTCCAGGGCTCACGGGTCCCCAGCTGCGTGGCCGGGAACATCACGGAGTGGAACGGGACGTTGTCCTTGGCCATGAACTCCGTGTAGCGGACGTCGTCGGCCTCGTACCACCACGACTTCCAGTCGCGGCTGTCCGGGTCGACGTCCGCCCACTCCTTCGTCGAGCCGATGTACTCGATCGGGGCGTCGAACCACACGTAGAAGACCTTGCCCTCGGCCGCCAGCTCCGGCCACACATCGGCCGGCACTGGAACGCCCCAGTCCAGGTCACGGGTGATCGCCCG
This sequence comes from Streptomyces sp. NPDC026575, assembly GCF_055567415.1. Classification (NCBI taxonomy): domain Bacteria; kingdom Bacillati; phylum Actinomycetota; class Actinomycetes; order Kitasatosporales; family Streptomycetaceae; genus Streptomyces; species Streptomyces sp. NPDC026575. The sequence goes on along the minus strand of NZ_JBVHQM010000002.1, from coordinate 60,751 downwards.
GTCCTGGAGGCCCTCCGTCAGCCACTTGTGCGCGATGGAGGAGGCGAGCGTCGGCCACTCCTTGCTGCCGTTGCCCTCCAGCCAGCCCTCGACCTCGTGCTGCAGCTTCGACTGGAGCAGGAAGAGGTGCTTGGTCTCGCGCACTTCGAGGTCACCGCTGCCGCTGATCGCCGAGCGGGCGTCGATCAGGTCGGTGGGGTCCAGCACCCGGGTGCAGTTCTCGCACTGGTCGCCGCGCGCCTTGTCGTAGCCGCAGTGCGGGCAGGTGCCGACGATGTAGCGGTCGGGCAGGAAGCGGTCGTCGGTGACCGAGAAGACCTGGCGGATCGCCCGCTCCTCGATGAAGCCGTTCTCGTGCAGCTTGCGCGCGAAGTGCTGGGTCAGCTCGACGTTCTCCTGGGACGAGCTGCGCCCGAAGTGGTCGAATTCCAGGCCGAAGCCCTCGTAGATCGCCTTCTGCTTGTCGTGCTGCTCCGCGCAGAAGGCGTCGACGGACTGGCCCGCCTCCTTGGCCGCCAGCTCCGCGGGCGTGCCGTGCTCGTCCGTCGCGCAGATGTAGAGCACGTCGTGCCCGCGCTGCCGCATATAGCGGGAGTAGACGTCCGCCGGGAGCATGGACCCCACCATGTTGCCCAGGTGCTTGATCCCGTTGATATACGGAAGGGCGCTGGTGATGAGGTGTCGAGCCATTGCCGGCTGCTCCCAAGTCGCTACGGTGAGTGAGGATTTGCTTTACGGAACGTCAATATCGTACTGGACGGGTCGGGGGCTCCGGCGCGGGCTTTTCGGGGAGCGCGGAGGCGCTGCCGGGCGCCGTCACCATCGTCCCGGCGACCAGGGCGGCGACCAGCATGATCACCGACCCGGTCCCGATGGCCGCGGTGAATCCGTGCACCACCCCGTCCTTGACCAGGGCCTCCCGGACCGCCGGGGTGAGCTGGTACCCCCCGCTCCGGCGGGCCGCCTCGGCCAGCCGGTCCGCGAGGTACGCCGCGCTCGCCGACGTGGCGATCGTGTTCAGCAGCGCCGTACCGATCGAACCCCCGACCTGCTGCGCGGTGTTGACCGTCGCGGACGTGACCCCGGAGTCCTGCCGCGCGACCCCCGTCGTGGCCGTCGCCATCACCGGCATGAACGTCAGCCCCATCCCGAGCCCGACGAGGAGTTCCGCCGGCAGGACATGGGAGACATAGGCGGGCTCGGACGTCAGGAACGTCAGCGTGAACAGCCCCGCGGCGGCCAGCAGCGCACCCGGGACCATCAGGAACCGCGGCGGGACGCGGTGCAGCAGCCGCGCCGATATCTGCGTCGACCCGACCACGATCGCCGCCACCATCGGCAGGAAGGCCAGCCCCGCCCTGACCGGTGAATAGCCGAGCACGGTCTGGAAGTAATAGGTCAGGAAGAGGAACATCCCGAACATCGCGATCACCGCCAGCGCCATGGTCAGGAAGGCGCCGCCGCGATTGCGGTCCCGCACGATGTGCAGCGGCAGCAGCGGATGCCGCGCCCGCGTCTGCCACCACGCGAAGACGGCCAGCAGTGCCATGCCTCCCGCCAGCAGGCCCACGACCGGTCCGTCCCCCCACCCCCGCGGCTCCGCCTCGGCGCACCCGTAGACGATCGCCACCAGGCCGCCGCACCCCAGCACGGCACCCGGTACGTCCAGGAAGACCCGCTTCCGTTCCGGCCGGTCCCGCAGGAACACCGCCGCACCCGTGAGGGCGACCAGGGCGACCGGCACATTCACGTACAGACACCAGCGCCAGTTCAGGTACTCGGTCAGCAGCCCGCCCGCGATCAGGCCGATGGCCGCGCCCCCGCCCGCGATGGCCCCGTAGATCCCGAAGGCCCTGCTGCGCTCCCTGCCCCGGGGGAACGTCGTGGTCAGCAGCGACAACGCGGAGGGCGCGAGCAGCGCCGCGAACGCCCCCTGCAGCGCCCGCGCGCCGAACAGCAGCCCGGAGCCGGCCGCCGCTCCGCCCAGCCCCGACGCGACGGCGAACCCCACCAGCCCGATCATGAACGTCCGCTTCCGCCCCACCAGGTCGGCGATCCGCCCGCCGAGCAGCAGCAGTCCGCCGAACGCGAGGGTGTAGGCGGTGATCACCCACTGCCGGTCGGAGTCCGACATCCCCAGATCCCGCTGGGCCGACGGCAGTGCGATGTTCACGATGGTGGCGTCCAGCACCACCATCAACTGCGCCGTCGCGATCACCACCAGCGCCCACCAGCGCCGGGGGTCGGGCGCCGCCGGCGCGGCCCACCTGGGGGTACCGGACCCGGGAGGCGGCGCGGCACCTCCCGCTCCGCGCAGGTGCTTCACGCATTCAGCCTAGGGAGCGGGGCCGCGGCGCGCCTGCCGTGCTGCCGCTTGTGCGCTCGGCGAAAGGGGCGGCCGCGGCGGGCCGTGGGGCCCGGCCGCGGCCGGTGGGGTGCTGGTGGGGGTGCCTGCGGGTCAGTTGTCCTTGACGACGCCGGCGGCGCGGGCCTCGGTGAGCCACTCGGGGAACTCGACCATCAGCTGCTGGTAGAGCTCGTCGTGGGAGAGGCTGCGCGGGTCGCGGCCGGCGTGGAAGAAGCCGGCGTTGTCGACGGCGCGCTTCTCCGGGACGGCCAGGTCGTCGAGCTTGCGCAGGAAGTCGAAGCCCTTGGCGTCCGGGTCTCCGAAGCCGATGAACTGCCAGAAGACGGGGAGTTCGGCGGCCTCGCACAGGGCCCGCTCGGCGGCCGGCTTGGAGGTCGGGGCGCCGTCGGTCTGGAAGATGACGAAGGCCGGGGCGGTGCTGCCGGACTTCTTGTAGTGCTCGACGACGGCGTTGATGGCCCAGTGGTAGTTGGTGCGGCCCATGTGGCCGAGGCCGGCGTGCAACTCCTCGATGCGGCCCTCGTAGTTGGTGAGGTCGATCTCGGCGGTGCCGTCGACGTCGGTGGAGAAGAAGACGACGGGGACGACGGCGTCGTCGTCGAAGTTGGCGGCGAGGCCGAGGGCCTGTTCGGCCAGGTTCTGGACCGTGCCGTCCTTGTAGTAGTTGCGCATCGAGCCGGAGCGGTCGAGGACCAGGTAGACGGCGGCGCGCTGGGTGCCGAGGCCGTGCTTCTCCAGCGTGCTGCCGGCGGCCTTGTAGAGGCTGACAAGGGCGGGGGCGGTGGCGGCCAGGGCGCTCTCGGCGTCCTTGGTGGCGTCGGTGACCGCGGGGCTCTCGGTGCCCTTGGTGTTCTCGGTGGCCTCAAGGCTCTTGGTGCTCTCGCCGGTTTCGCCGGTCTCGCCGGTCTCGCCGGTCTCGGCGGCCTCGGTCTCGGCCTCGGAGGGCTGGGGCTCCGGCTCGGCGGCGGCCTGCGGCTCCGGCTGGGGCTGGGCCTCCGGCTCGGGCTCCTCCGGGGCGGCCTCGGCGATCGGCTGCGCCTCCGGGGCGGCCTCGGCGGGGGCTTCGGTCTTGGCCGCGGCCGCAGCCTCCTCCTTCGGCTCGGCCTTCTCCTCGGCCTTCGGCTCGTCCACCGCTGCGGACTTCGCCTCGTCCTCGGCCGGCACCGGTTCGGTGACGGACTCGGTGACGGACTCGGCGGCGGACTCCGTGGCGGACTCGGTGGTCGCCGGCGCCGCCGGGCTCGGGTTGTCGAAGGCCCGGCTGACGAGTTCGGAGACGGTGTCGGCCGTGTCCGCGGGTGCGGTCGCGGGCTCGTCGCCGGCCGCGGCCGCCGTCGGCTCCTCGTCGGCCTTGGCCGACTCGGTCGCGGCGTCGTCGGCGGACTCCTCGCGTACGGACGGCGTCTCGCTCCGTACGGGCGTCTCCGCGCGGTCCACCGGGCTGCTCTGGGCCGGCAGGGTCGCGGTCGTCGGCGCCGGGCTCGGGGCCGGGTCCGCGACCTCCGTGGGCGCGGTGCGGGCGGCGGGGACCTCGGCCTCCGGGGCGGGGGCCGGGGTGGCTTCCTCGCGGGCTTCCGGGATGGTCGCGGACTCCGGCTTGTCGGCCGTGCCGCTCGGGGCCGCGCCGGATTCTTCACGGGCCGCCTTGGAGCGACCGAAAGCGTTGCGCAGCAGACTCCGAATGCCCATCGGCGAACCTCTCTTGCGTGTGGTGGGTGCGGCGTATGTCCGTGAAGCACGGACATGTCCCTGACCAGGACGGATACGTAAGCGTAGCGGCCGGGACCGGGCTCATCGTGGGACCCCGCGCCTCGCGTGGTGGGCTATCCGGGGGGTATCGCGGGGCAGGTGGTTTCAGCCGGGGCGCCGGTGCCCTGCCGGTGGTGCATCGCCCCTGCGTACGGGGCTGAACGGCGGCTCGTGCCGCGTCCCGGAGGGGGCGGCGGGGGCCGCTCGTCGAAGGTCTGCCGCGGCTCCGGATTCACCGCCTGTTCATGTGTCCCGCGTCCTGCCGAAGGCTGGGGCGGCTGGGGACGGGGATGCGGAAGTGGCGAATGGGGGGCATGTTGGCCGAGTTGGGAAAGTTGGCGAAGTTAGTGAAGTTGGGAGAATTGGTACGAGTGGTGAGGGGTGGGGGAGTTGACCGGAGTTGGAAGAGTGCACCTTCGCACGACGCCCTCACATCACGCCCCGGAAACGAAGTGGCAAGAGCTGGGTAAGAACTGAGTCGTTCAGGTATCCGATGCGCAGGTGTGCCCGTCTCCTCCGGTGACCATTGTCCTGAGCCGCCCGTTGTGCCTAGGCGGCCAATAAGAAGGCAAGAACCCTTCCGAGGGTGACGGGAGATGTGAGCGCATGGGGCTGACCAGTCAGTCGCTCGAATACATGGTGGTCGTGCTGGCGGTGGCCTGTGTGGCCGCCACGGTGTGGCTCTGGCCCCGGCTGGCCAAGCGCGGGATCCGTGCCGTACTGGGCAGGCTGGGCGCCATCGTGGTCACCCAGGTGTCGATCGTGTGCGCGCTCGCCCTCGCCGTGAATGCGAACTTCGAGTTCTACGGCAACTGGGACGAGCTGCTGGGCAACAACGACGAGGCGCCGGTGTCCGTGAGCCAGGGCGGCGGGCAGTACGCCTCGGTCGGGAACCTCAAGGGCGGGCTGATCCAACCGGCGGGCCCGCAGGGTCTCGATCGGGTGACCGGACTGCCCAAGGGGCCCGCCGACAAGGTGGGCAAGGTCGAGTCCGTACGGATCGTCGGGCGCCGCACCCGGGCCATCAACCCGGGCTTCGTCTATCTGCCGCCGCAGTACTTCCAGCAGCAGTTCCGCCGACAGCGGTTCCCCGTCATGGTCGTCATCAGCGGCTACCCCGGCGGGATCATGAACCTCGCGCAGCACCTCCAGGTGCCGCAGAACGCGGGTCGGCTGATCGCCCAGGGCAAGATGCAGCCGACGGTGATCGTGATGGTGCGGCCGACGATCGCGCCGCCGCGGGACACCGAGTGCGTGGACGTGCCGGGCGGTCCGCAGGCCGAGACGTTCTTCACCAAGGACCTGCCGGACGCCATGAAGTCGGCCTACCGGGTGGGCCGCGACCCCAGTGCCTGGGGCGCGTTCGGCTACTCGTCCGGCGGCACCTGCTCGCTCCAGCTGGCGATGCGCAACCCGAAGGTCTACACCTCGGCGGTCTCGCTCTCCGGGGACTACGCCATCAAGGACGACCTGACCACCGGCAGCCTCTTCGGCGCCGGCCCGGAGGGCGCCCAGCGGGAGCGCGAGCACGATCTGCTGTGGCGCCTGAAGAACCTGCCCTCGCCGCAGGTCTCCGCGCTGGTGGCCAGCAGCCGCAAGGGCGAGGCCAATTACGGCCCCACCATGAAGTTCCTCCATGCGGCCAAGTCGCCGATGACGGTCGACTCGATCATCCTGCCGCAGGGCAGCCACCAGTTCGCGACCTGGCGGCGCGAGGTCGTACCGGCCCTGGAGTGGCAGAGCCAGCAGCTGACGTTCCCGCAGGACACCGAGGCCGTCGTGCCGCCGCGCAAGCAGGGCGCCAAGCCGGGGCAGGGCGGATCGCCGGGCCAGGCGCCGACGTCCCAGGAGAGCGGCCGCCGCCGTGTGGAGGCCGAGCGCCCGCAGGGCTGACCGCCCCCCCCGCGAGGCCGCTCGCGACCGCCGGACGTTCCCGAGCCCGGCCCACGCCCCCGTGCGCGGGCCGGGCTCGCGCGTACCCGCACGCGGGCCCGGGAGCCGGTGGGCCTCCCGTCACTCCGGCCGGTAGACCATGCCCGGTTCCGGCTTCGCGGGGGAGAGCAGCTGGGAGACCGTGACGACCGTGTAGCCGCGCTTCTTCAGCTCCTTGAGGATGCCCGGGACGGCCGGCACGGTGCCCTTGTAGATGTCGTGCAGCAGGATGACGCCGTCCCGCTCGGTCTGTTCGAGGACCCGCTTGGTGATCAGGGCCGAGTCGTTGGTCTGGTAGTCCTTGGCGGTCACGCTCCACAGGACCTGGGCCAGGCCGAGGTCCTTGCTGATCTTGGAGACCTCCCCGTCGGTCCTGCCCTGCGGCGGGCGCATCAGCCGGGGCGCCTTGCCGGTGATCTTGCGGACCGCGTCCTGCAGGCGGGACAGCTCCCGCTTGGCCTCTTCGGGCTCGATCTCGGTCAGGATCTGGTGCGACCAGGTGTGGTTGGCCAGCTCATGGCCCTCGGCGTCGATCCGCTTCACCTCGGCCGGGCGCTTGGCGACGTGGTTCTTGCCGAGCATGAAGAAGGTCGCATGCACCTTCTCCTTCTTGAGGATGTCCAGCAGGCGGTCGGTGTTCTCGCTGGGGCCCGCGTCGAAGGTGAGCGCGACGCACTTGGCCTTGGCGCAGTCGACGTGTGCGTCGCCCCCGGCGCCCCCGTTCTCCGTCGCCTTTCCGTCGCCCGACTTCCCCTCCGCCGCCGAGGCGTCGGCGCGGGCGTCGGCCGGTGCGGTGACGTCGTACGTGGCGCAGCCGCTGAGGGCCAGGACCAGGGACGTGGCCGCCAGCAGCCCGGCTGTGGACAGGCTGCGGGCCGTGGACTTCTGCTTCGGCATGCGGGTCTCTCTTCGGGCGCGGATGGTCGGCAAGGGGCCCGTGACCTGCACTTTCGGGCATGGCGAGGCCGACGCGTACAGGGGCGTGCCCTGCCGCGCCGACCACCGGGTCGCACCGGGCCGACGGACTCCGGGGAACTATACATAGGCAGTACACACTGCATGTATACGTGGGGTGTCTACATCCGGTGCGGAGGTCTGGGAGGGGTGGGCGAAGGGGTGCCCGATCGGACGCGTCCGCCGCGACACCCCGCCCCCGCCGGGGTGGACTCGTACCGTGACCGCACCGCCGCCGGACGACTGCCTGGCCCGTAACGAATGGATCTGCGGCGACTACCTGAGCACCCGCCGGCAGATCCTGCTCGACGCGGTCGTCCAGCACATCCAGCTGACGGTGGTCTCGGTGGCGCTGGGGCTGGTGATCGCGGTCCCGCTGGCGGTGCTGGCCCGCCGCCGGCGGTGGACGGCCGGGCCGGTGCTCGGCATCACCACGGTCCTCTACACGATTCCGTCGCTGGCGATGTTCTCGCTGCTGCTGCCGGTCTACGGGCTCTCCGCCACGCTCGTCGTGGCCGGCCTCGCCCTCTACTCCCTCACCCTGCTCGTACGGAACATCCTGGCGGGGCTGAACGGCGTCCCGGCCGAGGCCAGGGAAGCCGCCCGCGGTATGGGGTACGGGCCGCTGCGCCAACTGCTGACCGTCGAGTTCCCGCTGGCCGTACCCGCCGCGATGGCCGGGCTGCGGATCGCCACGGTCTCGGCGGTCGCCCTCACCACGGTCGGCGCGATCGTCGGCTACGGCGGGCTGGGCAACCTCATCTACGCCGGGATGAACGGGTACTTCAAGGCGCAGGTGCTCACCGCGTCCGTGCTGTGCGTGCTCATCGCCGTCGTCTTCGATCTGCTGCTGCTCGGCGCGGAACGGCTGCTCACGCCCTGGCGGCGGGCCGGCCGGCGGGCGCGGGTGCGGATCCGGGCCACCGCGGGGACCCAGCGGCCGGTCGCGGCTCCCGGGCGGCGGGCGTGAACACCCTCTTCGAGGTCTGGGCCTGGCTGACCACCGGCGCCAACTGGTCCGGTGAGAACGGCGTCTGGCACCGCCTCGCACAGCACCTGGTCCTCACCTTCGCCTGCCTGGTCATCAGCGCCCTGATCGCGCTGCCGATCGCGCTGACCCTCGGCCACCTCGGACGCGGCGGCGCGCTGGCGGTCAACCTCGCCAACGTCGGGCGCGCGGTGCCGACCTTCGCCGTACTCGTCCTGCTGCTGCTCACCCCCCTCGGGCGGCACGGGCAGTGGCCGACGATCATCGCGCTGGTGCTGTTCGCCATCCCTCCGCTGCTGACCAACGCCTACGTCGGGATGCGCGAGGTGGACCGGAGCGTGGTGCGGGCCGCGCGGGGCATGGGGATGACCGGGTGGCAGCTGGTGTGGCGGGTGGAGGCGCCGCTGGCCTTTCCGCTGGTGCTGACCGGCGTACGGATCGCCGCGGTCCAGCTCGTGGCCACCGCCACGCTCGCCGCACTGGTCGGCGGCGGGGGCCTCGGCCGGATCATCACCGCGGGGTTCAACCTGGCCAGTACCCCGCAGGTGGTCGCCGGTGCGGTGCTGGTCGCGGTGTTCGCGCTGCTGATGGAGGCCGGTTTCGAGCTCGTGGAGCGGTTCGCGCCGGGGTGGGCGCGCGGGCGGGCCGGGTGAGGGCCGCCGGCGCGGCCGTCGCGGCCCTGGCGGCCCTCGGGCTCACCGGGTGCGCCACCGGCCCTTCCCTGGAGACCCGCTCCGCGATCACCGCCTCGCCCGGGGACAGCAGCGAACTGGCCATCGGCTCGGCCGGCTTCACCGAGAGCGAGCTGCTCGCCCGGATGTATGCGGCGCTGCTCGACCACGCCGGCTACCGGACCCATGTCCTGACCGTCGGCAACCGCGAGTTGTACGAACCCGCGCTGGAGGCCGGGCAGATCGATGTCGTCCCCGAGTACGCCGCGACCTTCGCGGACTGGCTCAACGCCAAGAACGAGGGATCCAAGGCGCCTCCCGTCGCCTCGCCCGACCTCGGCGCCACTGTGGCCGTCCTGCGCCGGCTCGCCGCTCGCCGCGGTCTGACCGTGCTCCCGCCCGGCCGGGCCGTCGACCAGAACGCCTTCGCGGTCAGCGCCGCATACGCCCGCAAGCACCACCTCAAGACGCTCAGCGACCTGGGCCGCGCCAAGCTGCCGGTGCGGCTCGCGGCGGGCGACGAGTGCGTTCAACGGCCCTTCTGCGCGCCGGGGTTGCGCAAGCGGTACGGGATCAACGTCACCGCCATCGACCCGAAGGGGGTCGGCACCACGCCCGCCAAGCAGGCCGTGCAGAACGGACAGGACCAGATGGTGCTGACCACCAGCACGGACGCCACCCTCGACCAGTTCGGGCTGGTGCTGCTCGCCGACGACAAGAAGCTGCAGAACGCCGACTACGTCCTCCCCGTCGTCAACCGCGCCCGTGCGGGCGGCCCGCGCCCCGCCGCGGCGCTCAAGCGCCTCAACACGGTCCTGACCACCGCCGATCTGGCGCACCTCAACGAACAGGTGGACAGCTGGCGACGGCTCCCGGCGGACGTGGCACGCAACTACCTCATGGCGAAGGGGCTGCTGCCGAAGGGCTGAGCCGCGCCATGTCCGCTGGGCGGGCCGGTGTTGCACGGGGATCGGCGTACCCGCGAACGGGCCGCTGTTTCACGTGAAACACCGCGCGGGCAGGCACAGCGGACGTTTCACGTGAAACACGCGCAGGGCCCCTTCGCGCGCGGCGCCTCCTGCGCTCCCCCTCACTCCGTAGGCACCGAGTCCACCTGCGCCCGCTCCCGCGGCACCCCCCGCTCGTCCGAGTCGATGGCGCGGCGGAGCGCCTCATGGAGCCTGGTCGGGGTGAGGACGCCGAGGAACCGCCCGCCGTCCAGGACCGCGACCCAGCCGGCATCGTGCTTGAGCATCTCGCTGAAGGCGGACTTGAGGGTGCCGGTGACCGGTACCCACGCCTCCATGCGGCGGGCGTGTCCGGCGACCGTGCCGGCGGCACCGGCCAGCTCCTCCGCGCCCACCCAGCCGTGCAGTTCGCCGTCCTCGTCCAGCACCACCGCCCAGCGGGCCCCCTCGGCCCGCAGCCGTCCCGCCGCCTGCGCGGCCGGCTCGCCGAGCCGGGCGAACGGCGGGCGTTCGAGGTCGCCGCGGTCGATACCGGTCACCGAGAGCTGCTTCAAGGCCCGGTCGGTGCCGACGAATTCGGCGACGTACGGCGTGGCCGGGGCGCCGAGGACGCTCGCGGGGGTGTCGTACTGCTCGATGCGCCCGGCCCCGTAGACCGCGATCCGGTCGCCGAGCCGGATGGCCTCCTCGATGTCATGGGTGACCAGCAGCACCGTCTTGTGGAGGGTGGACTGCAGCCGCAGGAACTCCTTCTGCAGCCGGTCGCGCACGACCGGGTCGACCGCGCCGAACGGCTCGTCCATCAGCAGCACGGGCGGATCGGCGGCGAGCGCACGGGCCACCCCGACGCGCTGGCGCTGGCCGCCGGAGAGCTGCTCGGGATAGCGCGCGCCGTAGACGGCAGGGTCCAGCCCGACCAGGTCCAGGAGTTCGGCTGCCCGCTCGCGTGCCGCGGCCTTCTTCCAGCCGGTCAGAAAGGGCACGGTGGCCGTGTTGTCCAGGACCGTGCGGTGCGGGAAGAGGCCGGTCTGCTGGATGACATAGCCGATACGGCGGCGCAGCCGGACCGGGTCGACGCCGGCGATGTCCGCACCGTCGACGTAGATCCGCCCCCGAGTGGGGTCGATGAGCCGGTTGACCATCATCATCGTGGTCGTCTTGCCGCAGCCGGACGGTCCGACGAGGGTGACCAACTCCCCCTCGCCGACCTCGAAGGAGAGGTCGTCGACGGCGGTGGTCCCGTCGGGGTAGCGCTTGGTGACCGACTCGAACCGGATCATTGGGTCATTGAATCCCGCCGCCCGCGACCGGTCCCGTCATGCGGGCAATCGGGTGTGCGGTGCCCCTCGGGCGGGCACCGTTCACCGGCGCCCGCCCGGCGCGTCGCTCATGCGGTATCCGGCGCCGGGCACGGTCTCGATCACCGGTGGGTCGCCGAGTTTGGCGCGCAGCGTGCCGAGCGTGACGCGGACGGCGTTGGTGCGGTAGCTGGTGTGCTCCTCCCACACTTCCTCGATCAGGTCGTCGCCGCTGACCACCGCCCCCTGGGCGCGCAGCAGGACCTCCAGCACCCCGAACTCCTGGCGCGTCAGGGCCAGGGGACGGCCGCCGCGGACCGCCAGCCGGCGCGCGGTGTCGACGGTGACGCCGGCCCGTTCGATGACCGGCGGCAGGGCGGGCCGGGCCCGCCGGCCCAGCGCCAGGACCCGGGCGAGCAACTCCTCGTACGCGAACGGCTTGGCCAGACAGTCGTCGGCGCCCGGCCCGGGACCGGCCGCCCGGTCGTGGACCGTGCCGGACGCGGTGAGCATCAGCACCCGCGTCGGCAGCCCCTGCTCCACCACGTGCCGGCACACCTCGTCGGCGTGCGGCCCGGGCAGCTCACGGTCCAGGACGAGCACGTCGTAGCCGCCGAGCCGCAGCTTGGCCAGCGCCTCGCGGCCGTCGTGCGCGATGTCCACCGCGAGCGCGTCGCGGCGCAGCCCCGCGCCGATCATGTCCGCGAGGAACTCCTCGCCCTCCACCACCAGCACACGCATGCGGTCATGTGTACCCGAGGGCCGCCCTTCCACGACGTAAAGCGCTTCCGCCGCGACGCCCCGGACCAGGGAATTCACCACGCTGGAGCCGGACGCCGCCGAGCGGCCGGAGAAACGGGGGGCGGCCCCGGGCTCCGGCGCCACCGGCGACTCACCACGGTGGTGCCGCGCCCCGGGGCGGGGACGACTTTTCCGTCCGACCCGGGGGGCCGTACGAGTTGCTTCCGCCGCACCGCCTTTGCACCTGCCGCGTCCGGCCGCACCGGCGTGCTTACGATCCACTTCGGCCACCGGTCGGAAGGGTGGAAGGGAACGCCACGATGAGAGCCGTAGCAGTCAACGCATTCGGCGCACAGCCGCAGCTCATGGAGCTGCCGCAGCCCGATCCAGGGCCTGGTGAGGTCCTGGTGCGGCTGTCCGCCGCCGGACTCAACCCCATCGACTGGAAGCTCGCCGACGGGATGTTCGGGGACGCCGTCCCGGCCTCCTTCCCCCTGGTCCTGGGCTCGGACGGGGCCGGCGAGGTGCTCGCCATCGGCACCGGCGTACGGCGGTTCACCGTCGGCGACGCGGTGTTCGGCCAGTTCCAGCGCCCGGAGCAGGGCGGGGGCTCGTACTGCGAACTGGCCATCGCCGACGAGGACCGCATCGCGCACGCCGCCCGCAGCGTCACCTACGCGACCTCCGCGGCGCTGCCGACGGCCGGTATGACCGCGTACAACCTCGTCGAGGAGACCCGGATCGCCGACGGCAAGCGCGTGCTGATCGTGGGCGCGACCGGCGGCGTCGGCACCTTCGCCACCCAGCTCGCGGCCGGCCGCGGCGCCGAGGTGATCGCCACCGCCCGCCCGGCCATGGCGGAGCTGATGCGGAACCTGGGCGCGGCGGAGGCCGTCGACCACACCGCGGGCCCGCTCGCCGACCAGGTCCTGGCGGCGCATCCGGACGGGGTGGACGTGCTGATCGACATGATCAGCGGCCCCGCGGAGTTCGGTGAGCTGACCCGGACCGTGCGCGACGGGGGCACGGCCGTCTCGCTGATCGGCTCGGCGGACGCGGACGAGCTGACCGAGCACAACCTGCGCGGCTTCAACTTCGTCAACCGGCCCTCCCCGCAGCTCCTGGAGATCCTGGCCGGCCATGTCGACGCGGGCCGCCTGACCGTCCTCGTGGGCCGCGAGGTCGCCCTGGAAGAGGCCCCGGAGGCGCTGGCGGCCAGCCGCACCGGCCGGGCGCAGGGCAAGACGGTCCTGGCGATCTGACCGGTCCTCAGCCCGGGCCGGCGGCCCGCCGCGTGCGCCAGGCCCGGACCGCCGGCGGCCCCGCCGCGGCCAGTACCGCGGTCAGCGTCCCCGCGCCGACGAGGAGCCAGACGCCGGTCCGCAGCGGACCGGTCAGCGCGTCGGCGTACGCGTCGGCGGCGGGCCGGGAGACCATCGCGGGCAGCGCGTCCAGGGTGCGGCCGCGGACCAGCGCGAGCGCCACGGCCAGCAGGGCGGCGGCCGCCGCGCAGCCCACCCCGGTGCAGATCAGCGCCCGTCGCCGACGCCGCGCCAGCAGCAGCCCGCCTGACAGGCACAGCGCCGCGGTCGGCGGCAGCAGCAGCGCCCCGTCGCGTGCGACGTCGTGGACGGCCCGGATCCGCGGGACGTCGGGGGCCTTCAGCAGCACGATCTCCACGCCGGAGCGCGGCACCCGGCGGACGAGGTCCAGCCCCATGCCGTTGTCCGACAGCTGGTGCTTGACCCGCTCCAGGACCGGGGTGAGGTCGAGCGTGACGGCTGCGTCGCCGGACGCGGCGAGGGTGCCGTCGAGGGTCCGGTGGGCGGTGCGGTGCACCCCGTTCCACATGGCCGGAAAGCCGCGGTCGGTGACGACCTGGCGCACCTGCTTGGCCACGAACTCACGGATGCCGCTGGTGAAGCGCCGCCGGACGGCCGGACGCTCCGCGCGCGGCACGGCCTTCACCAGACCGTCGAGCCGCACATGCGCCATCACCCCGTCCGTCACATCGTCGACGACGGCCTGCTGGACGGCGGCGTTCCCGGCCAGCGGCGCCACCGCCGCCACATAGCTGTCGGTCTCGGTCAGCGCGGTGCGCGCCCAACTGGCCGCCATGCTCAGCGGCAGCAGCAGCACCCCCACCACCAGCAGCACTCCGCCGGCCACCGCCCGTACGCGCCGCCGCCGTCCCGGCGGCCCGCCCTCCTCCGGCACCCGCCCGCCGGGGCGTACGGGTGCGCTCGCTGACATCGCGTCGTCCTTCCTGCACGGCGGACCGGACGCGTCCATGCGGGGACCGACCGGATCGGCCGGTCCGGGTGAGGGGTACGGCGCGCCCTACGGCCACCTTCCAGGCAAGCCCGCCCGAGCGCCGCCCGCGAGCGGAGCCGGTGCCAACGGGTGACCGGGGCGCGGTGCCCGCCGGGCCGCGGTGCGGCGGCCGTCCTCAGCCCGCTGCCGCCGCCCGCCGCCGGCGCGCCGTCCGCACCACCCCGGGCACCAGTAGCGCCGCGGCCGCGGCGGCCACCGCCCACCACCCCCAGCCGTCGTCGCCGTCGCCCGCCGGGCCCGTCGGCGGCAGGTCGTCGAGATCGCCCGAGCAGGCCACCGGGGCGTAGGAGCCGCCCACGTAGACGCAGGCCGTGGCGGCGGCGCGCAGGGTGCCTGGGGCGGCGGTGGCGGTGCGGTCCGGGCGGTTGCCGAGTACGGCGGTGGCGGTGAACACCTGGATGTCGTGCGCGGGCAGATCGGCGCGCCAGGTGACCTTCTGGCCGCCCGTCCCGTGGCCCTGGACGGTGCCGCCGGGTGCGGTGGCGGAGGTCGTGGTGGCCGGCATCCGCTGTTCGACCCGGGCCCCGTGGACCGCGTCGGCGCCCAGGTTGTGCACGGTGACGCGGTAGTCGAGCCGTCTGCCGGTCTCGGTGTCGTCGGCGCCGTCGGTCACCGCGACCGACACCGAGACGGCGGGCGGAGCCTGCGGGGCGGGTACGGCGGCGATCAGGCCGGGGGAGGCGGCGGCGCACAGCAGCGCGCGGACAGCGGCGGTTCTCATGCCGTCATCCGAGCACCGCGGCGCCCGCCACCGGCGGCACGCGGCCCCTGGCCCGGGCCGGGTTCACCCGAGGGGCGGCGCCCTGGGGGCGGTCGGCGCCCCCGCGGCGCTCAGTGCCGATGCGGCCCCGGCCGGTGCACCGGACCGTGCGCGTTCTCGCAGTGGTCGGGGGCGGGCTCCGGGGCGGTCCCGGGAGCGGGGCGCGGCCCCAGCGTCAGCACCTCGTCGGCGTCGCCCTGTTCGCCGACGTGATCGACCTGGAGCGTGGCGTGGGTGATGCCGTACTCCCCGCTCAGCAGCTCCTGGAGGTTCCGGCGGACCTTGTGGCAGTCGCCGCCCGGAGCCACCAGGATGTGCGCGGACAGCGCGGGGTGCCCGGAGGTGATCAGCCAGATGTGCAGATCGTGGATCTCGACGACCTCGTCCTCGGCGACCAGGTGGTCGCCCAGCGCGTCCGGGTCGATCCCGGCCGGCGCGGCCTCCATGAAGATCCGCCCGGACTCGCGCACCAGCCCCGTACCGGCCCGCAGCATCAGCGCGACGACCACCAGCGTGGCGATCGCATCGGCCTGGGCGAAGCCCGTCAGCAGCACGACCAGGCCGGAGACGGCGGTGGCCACGAACCCGAAGAGGTCGGTGAGGATGTGCTGGTAGGCGCCCTCGACGTTGAGGCTGGAGCGGTTGGCCTTGGACAGCAGCCAGGTGCAGATCAGGTTCACCACGATCCCGGACAGCGCGGTGATCAGCACCAGCCCGCCGGTCACGTCCGGCGGCGAGATCAGCCGCTGGACCGCCTCGTAGGCCAGCCAGACCGACAGCAGCAGCAGGGTGATGCCGTTGGCCTGCGCGGAGAGGATCTCGGCGCGCTTGAGCCCGTAGGTGTAGCCGCCGCGCGCCGGCCGCGCGGACAGCCGCATGGCGATCAGCGCCAGCACGATCGAGACCGCGTCGGTGAGCATATGGGCGGCGTCGGAGATCAGCGCCAGCGACTGCGCCACCACGCCGATGACGACCTCGACCGCCATGTACGCGGTGAGCAGGATGAGGGCGGCGCGCAGCCAGCGCCGGTCGGCGTCCGGGGAGACCCCGTGGCTGTGGCTGTGGCTGTGGCTGTGGCTGTGGCTGTGCCCGTGGCTGTGGGCGTGCTCGGACATGGGCGCGCTCCTTCCTGGCTCCTGGCTGCGAAGCAAACCGCACTTCGGCCAAAGATCCAAAGGCTGCACCGGTGACCGTTGTCATTACCGTCGAACGGCCCATCGTGCCTGGTCAGAGCGGTGCCAAGAGACCGGCGCCGCGGCGCGCAAACGGAGGCCGCCTGTCCGGTCGCCGGGGCCGCGGGGCCGTCCCCGGTCGCCGGCCCCACCCGACCGGTCAGTAGAGTTCGGCTCCCGCCACCGACCCCCATCCGAGGTAAGAGGTAACCGGCAGTGAGCCCCGCACCATCCGCCCCGGCCGCTCCTGAACCCCTCTGCGTCGTCGGCATCGGAGCCGACGGCTGGGACGGACTGCCCGCCGCCTCCCAGGAGGCCCTGCGCACGGCCGAGGTGCTGATCGGCGGCGCCCGCCAGCTGGCGCTGCTGCCCGCGGACGTCCCGGGCGAGCGCGTCCCGTGGCCCTCGCCGCTGCGCCCCGCCGTCCCCGGGCTGCTCGCCGCGCATGCCGGGCGCCGGGTGTGCGTGCTGGCCAGCGGCGACCCGATGTTCTACGGGATCGGGCGGACGCTGACCGAGGTACTGGCGGAGCAGGAGGCGCAGGCGGCGGGGGAGGCGCACGGCACGGCCGCGCCCGACGGCCACCGGCCGCCCGCCGCGCGGCCCCGGCTCCGCGTCCTCCCGCACCCCTCCGCCGTCTCCCACGCCTGCGCGCGCCTGGGCTGGCCGGTCGAGGACACCGAGGTCGTCACGCTCGTCGGACGGCCCACCGACAACCTGGCCCGCGCGCTGTACGACGGCCACCGCCTGCTGGTGCTGTCCGCCGGCGCCGGCACCCCCGCCGAGGTCGCCGCCCTGCTGCGGGCCCGCGGATTCGGCCCGACCCGGATGCGCGTACTGGAGCAACTCGGCGGCGCGCGCGAGCGGATGGTGCCGGGGGCGGCCGCCGACTGGGACGCGCCGCCCGCCGACCCGCTCAACGTCATCGCCCTCGACTGCGTCCGCGCGCCCGGCACCCCGGCCCTGGCCACCGTCCCCGGCCTGCCCGACACCGCCTACGAACACGACGGCCAGCTCACCAAGCGCCATGTCCGCGCCGCCACGCTCGCCGCGCTGGCCCCCGCCCCCGGTGAACTGCTGTGGGACATCGGCGGCGGCTCCGGCTCCATCGCCATCGAATGGCTGCGGGCGCACCGCGGCTGCCGCGCCGTCAGCGTCGAGCGCGACCCGGTACGGGCCGAGCGGATCGGCCGCAACGCGGGCGCGCTCGGCGTACCGGCGCTGCGCGTCGTGCACGGCGCCGCGCCCGCAGCGCTGGCGGGCCTGCCGGCACCGGACGCGGTGTTCATCGGCGGCGGCCTGACCGCCCCCGGTCTGCTGGCCGCCTGCTGGGAGGCGCTGCCCCCGGGCGGCCGGATCGTCGCGAACACCGTGACGCTGGAGTCCGAGGCGCTGCTCGCCGAGTGGTACCGGCGGCACGGCGGCGAACTGATCCGCCTCGCGGTCTCCCACGCGGTGCCGGTCGGCGGCTTCACGGGCTGGCGGCAGGCGATGCCGGTCACGCAGTGGGCGGCCGTCAAACCCGTGACGGGGCGGCCGTGATGCCCACGGCGCGGCGGACGTAGGGCCGGCGCCCGAGCGGTGCGGTGCGCCGCCGCCCCGGCCGGGCAGTCCGCCGCCCCGCCCTCGCCCCGCCCTCGCCCCGTTCCGTCCGCCCCCGTCCGATCTCCGTGTCCGCCCTCCCCCAGGAGTCCACCCACCATGACCGTCCACTTCATCGGCGCGGGTCCCGGCGCCGCCGACCTGATCACCGTGCGCGGCGCCCGTACGCTCGCCTCCTGCCAGGTCTGCCTCTACGCCGGCAGCCTGGTGCCGCGGGAGCTGCTCGCCGAGTGCCCGCCCGGCGCCCGGCTGATCGACACCGCGCAGCTGGACCTCGACACCATCACCGCCGAGATGGTCCGCGCCCATGAGGAGGGCCACGACGTGGCCCGGCTGCACTCCGGCGACCCGTCCGTCTTCAGCGCGGTCGCCGAGCAGATGCGCCGGCTGGACGCGGCCGGAGTGCCCTACGACGTGGTGCCCGGCGTCCCCGCGTTCGCCGCCGCGGCTGCCGCCCTCAAGCGCGAACTGACCGTGCCCACCGTCGGCCAGACCGTCATCCTCACCCGCGTCGCCCAGCGCGCCACCCCGATGCCCGAGGGCGAGGACCTGGCCACCCTCGGCCGCAGCGGCGCGCTGCTGGTGCTGCATCTGGCCGCGATGTACGTCGACCGGGTCGTCGCCGGGCTGCTGCCGCACTACGGCGTCGACTGCCCGGCCGCCGTCGTCGCCATGGCCTCCCGGCCCGACGAACTCGTCCTGCGGGGCACGCTGTCCGACATCGCCGAGCAGGTGAAGGCCGCGGGCGTGGTCCGTACGGCCGTCATCATGGTCGGCCGCACCCTGGGCGCCGAGCAGTTCCGCGACAGCCATCTGTACTCGGCGGACCGGGAGCGGCCGCACGGATCCTGCGGCGTCTGACTGATCATATGACCGCATCGGGGTGAATATCCGTTATCTGCCCTCCGGATGCCGGTAGGGACGGTGCACACCTACGGGGAACCCGCGTTACCCGAGTCAAAGGAGTACGCCACGATGCGCACCAGACTGGCCGCCGGATCGGTGGCCGCCGCAGCCCTGCTGACCCTCTTCGGCACCACCTCGGCCGGCGCCGACGACACCACCAGCCACGCCCGCCCGAAGGCCGCCGCCGCGCCGGCGGGCGACCAGGCGCGCTCGATGCACGACGACCCGGAGCGCAGGCACCACGGCAAGCGGCACGACGGCCGCGAGGAGCACCCCGAGCTGCGCGACAGCCCGGTACGGCTGACGGCCTGCGCCCTCGGCACGGCGCTGGGTTCACTGACCGGACTGGACAACTCCTGCGTGCACGAGCGGCTCGGCCTGAACTACCCGCCCTTCTCCAGAGAGGGACATGACAGGACCGCCGAGTACCGCAGATGAGGAACCGGCGCTCCGGGAACGGCCGGTAGGCGGAGCCGAGACGGCAACGGCCGGTGAGCGGGTCCGTGACGGCAACGGCCGGTGAGCGGGGCCGGGACCGGAACGGCCGGTGAGGGGAGAGGGGAAGCCCTCACCGGCCCCGAGGCCGCCCGGCCACCCGGCCGCCCGGCCGATCACCGGCCCACGGATCAGCCGCGGGGGCCGCCGTCCCCCGCGGCTCCGCCTGTCCCACCACCATCCCGGCCCGGTCGATGCAGATCACATCGACCGCGACCGGCGCGCCCCGCAGCACGGCCAGCGCCTCGTCCCGTGCCACCGCCGCCACCAGATCGCCCAGCGGAACGCCGGCCGCCGCGCACAACTGCAGCGCCGCCAGCCCGGTGTTGGCCTCGGCCACCGCCGCCGCCAGCGCCTCGTCCGCCCCGCCCCGCCGGGCCAGCTCTGCGAGGAACCCCTTGTCCACCTGCGACCGCGCCGAGTGCAGATCCAGGTGCCCCGCCGCCAGTTTGGACAGCTTGGCGAACCCGCCGCAGATGGTGAGCCGGTCCACCGGGTGGCGTCGGAGGTACTTCAGCACCGCGCCCGCGAAGTCCCCCATGTCCAGCAGCGCGTCCTCGGGGAGGCGGTGCAGCGCCACGGCGACCTTCTCCGACGTCGACCCCGTGCACCCGGCCACATGCGTCCGTCCCGCCGCACGCGCCACGTCCACCCCGCGCCGGATGGAGTCGATCCACGCCGAGCAGGAGTACGGCACCACGATCCCGGTGGTCCCCAGGATCGACAGCCCGCCCAGAATGCCCAGCCGCGGATTCCAGGTGCTGCGCGCGATCTCCTCACCGTGATCGACCGACACCTCCACCTCGACGTCGGCCGCCGCCCCCGGACCGCCGTGCCGCCGCGCCACCTCCGCCAGGTGCTCCCGCATCATCTGCCGCGGCACCGGGTTGATCGCCGGCTCCCCGACGTCCAGGGGCAGCCCCGGCCGGGTCACCGTCCCGACCCCCGGACCGGCCTTGAAGCGCACCCCGGACCCGGCCGGCAGGGCCCGCACCCTGGCCCGGATCAGCGCACCGTGCGTCACATCCGGATCATCACCCGCATCCTTCACCACACCCGCCAGCGCGCTGCCGCCCTCGGCGGCCAGCTCCTCCACCGCCAGCGCGAAGGACGGCGTCTGCCCTTTCGGCAAGGTGATCGTCACCGGGTCGGGGAACTCACCGCTCAGCAGCGCCGTGTACGCGGCCGTGCTCGCCGCCGTCGCACACGCACCGGTCGTCCAGCCGTGCCGCAGCCCGGTGTGCGCGAGCTGCGCGCTGCGCCCGCCCGCGGCCGCGCCCTTGCCCGGCCCGGCACCCCGCGGCTGCCCTCCCGTACCCTTCGTTTGCTCTTCAGCCACGGAGGAACCCACATCCCATGCCCGACGCAGCCCGCCCGCCACGCCACGTACTGATCCTCGGCGGTACGACGGAGGCCCGCCGCCTGGCCGCCGCCCTGGCACCGGAGCCGGCCCTGCGCGTGACGACCTCGCTCGCGGGGCGGGTCGCCGCGCCCCGCCTGCCCGACGGAGAGGTCCGCATCGGCGGGTTCGGCGGCCCCGAGGGCCTCGCCCGCTGGCTGCACGAGCACGCGGTGGACGCGCTCATCGACGCCACCCATCCTTTCGCCGGCACGATCAGTCACCACGCGGCCCTGGCCGCGGTCACCGCCCATGTTCCCCTGCTGGCCCTCCGCCGCCCCGGCTGGGTACCGGAACCCGGCGACACCTGGCACCAGGTCACCTCCCTGGCCGACGCGGCCGCCGCCCTCCCGGCCCTCGGCACCCGCGTCTTCCTCACCACCGGCCGTATGGGCCTGTCCTCCTTCGCCCACCTCACCGACCCGTGGTTCCTGGTCCGCTCCGTCGACCCGCCCGAGGCCCCGCACCCGCCCCGTATGACGGTGCTGCTCGACCGGGGCCCCTTCACCCTGGAAGGCGAGCGCGAACTGCTGCGCACCCACCGCATCGACGTCCTGGTGACCAAGGACAGCGGCGCCGCGGCCACGGCCCCCAAACTGACCGCCGCCCGCGAGGCCAACATCCCCGTCGTCCTCGTCCGCCGCCCCGCGTCCCCCCAAGGCGTACCGGAGACACCGACCCCTGGGGGCGCGGCCACCTGGCTGCGAAACCTCTTCCCCGGCCTCGACCTCACCGAGGCCGACAGCACGAACTGAACCAATTCGCTTCCCGCACCCGCTCCTGCAATTCCGTACGGCGGCGCTGGGCGATGTCGGCCGGGGCCTCCCGGTCATCCCCCGCATTCCTGTTCCTGCCGTCCGATGGCGATTCCGCCTCCTCCTCGTCGTTCATGGCGCGGCCTTTCGCAACGCCTCGGCGATCCGCCGGGCGAGTTCGGGCGTGCAGCGCCCCAGACTCACCAGCGGCCGCGGAAAGTCCCCGGCCAGCGAGACCCCGTCGAGCGACAGCGACGGCAACGTGATTCCCGCGCCCTTCAGAGCCCTCCGCAGCTCGTCCCGCGCCTCCTCGGCGTCCAGGATCCGCTCGGCCGCCGGGTTGCGTTCCACATTTCCCATTCCTTCTCTTCTCCGTTCGAGTCCTGGCTGGGCTGCCAATTGCCCTGTGCAGCCCTAGAGTTGTCGCTCCGACGCCGCTCGCGAAAGGGAGTCGGCGTTGTCGCGGGAAAGGGCAACAAGGGGCTCGAAGATGGTCGAAAAGAATTCCGATACCGAGGATTCCGCGCGCTGGGTCCTCGCCTGCGAACTCCGCCGGTTACGCGAGGCGTCCGGCAGATCGCTGGCCCAGCTGGCCGAGGAGACCAATTACGACCGCACCTACCTCCACCGCCTGGAGACCGGCGAACGCCTCTCCAAACTCCCGGTCATGGAGGCACTGGACCGGGTGTACGGCACAGGCGAACTACTGGTGCGGCTGTGGCGGCTGGCCAGGCTGGATGCGTTCAAGGACCGGTATCGGGCCTTCATGCAGTACGAGGCAAGAGCCACGATCCTGCACACGTACGTGACGGTGGTTCCTGGCCTCCTGCAGACCGAGGACTTCGCCCGGGTGGTGCTGTCGTCGGGGCCGAGGCCGATAAGCCCGGAAGAACTCGAAGAGGCCGTCGCTGCACGTATGGGCAGGCAGGAACTGCTGCAGCGCGATCGACCGCCGAACATCCGGGTCATCCTGGACGAGTCGGCCCTGCGTCGTCCGGCACCCGATCCCAGGGTCTGGCACGCTCAACTGGCTCGTCTTTCTGAGGCCGCCGAGGCCGCGCACATGGCCATCCAGGTGCTTCCGCTCACCGCCCCGGTGCATAACCTGATGGGTGGTTCACTCTGGCTCTTGTGGATGGCGGATGGTGGCGCTGTTGCCTACCTGGAAGGCAACAACTCGGGCAACCTGATCGAAGAGCCGGGAGACGTCGAGCACTACCGCCTCTCCTACGATCAACTTCGCGACGCGGCACTGTCGCCGCGCGATTCAGCAGCATTTATCCGGCAGTTGGTGGAGGACAGTAGACCATGACGAGAGCGCGCGAACTGGTCGACGTCGTGTGGCGCAAGAGCAGCTACAGCGACGGGGGAGCCGACAACTGTGTGGAGGTCGCGGAGGGGCTGGTCACCGTCATCCCTCTCCGCGACAGCAAGGACTCCGCATGGCGCAAGAGCAGCTACAGCGATGGCGGGGAGGACAACTGCATCGAGGTCGCCGACGGGCTCCCCACCACCGTCCCCGTCCGCGACAGCAAGAACCCCGCCGGTCCGGTGCTGCTCTTCCCGGCCGGTGCCTGGTCGGCCTTCATCGACGCCGTGAAGGCCGACCGGCACGAGATCGGCCGGATATCGGGCTGCTGAGCGGACCCGATCGATCCGCTCGATCCGCTACCCCGGCTACGCCTCCGGGTACCTCCGTGGTGTCCACACCACGTCCTCGTTCCGTCCGTCGGTGCGCCGCACCACCTCTGTCTGCGATGAGCCGACGATGAGGAGGGTCCGCATGTCGACCTGGGTGGGGTCGAGGTCGGTGAGGGCAACCGTGCGGACGGATTCCTCGGGGCCGCCGATGTCGCGGGCGAGGATGACCGGGGTGTCCGGGGCGCGGTGTTCCAGGAGGAGTTCGCGGGCCTTGGCGACCTGCCAGGTGCGGCTGCGGGAGCCGGGGTTGTACAGGGCGAGGGCCAGGTCGGCGCCCGCGGCGGCGCGGAGGCGGGCGGCGATGACCTCCCAGGGCTTGAGGCGGTCGGAGAGGGAGATGACCGCGTAGTCGTGGCCGAGCGGGGCGCCGGCGCGGGCGGCGGCGGCGTTGGCGGCGGTGACGCCGGGCAGGACGCGTACCGGCACGGAGCGGTAGGGGTCCTGGGAGGCGACTTCGAGGACGGCGGTGGCCATGGCGAAGACGCCCGGGTCGCCGCCGGAGACCACGGCCACCCGCCGGCCGCGGCGGGCCAGATCGAGGGCGAGTTCGGCGCGTTCGGACTCGACCTTGTTGTCGGAGCCGTGGCGGCGCTGGCCGGGGCGTACCGGGACGCGGTCGAGGTAGGTGGTGTAGCCGACGAGGTCCTGCGCGGCGGCGAGGGCGCCGCGGGACTCCGGGGTGAGCCAGAGCGGGCCGGCCGGTCCGGTGCCGACGACCACGACCTCACCGGGGCCGGAGGGCTCGGCGGCGGGGTCCGGCGCCGCCTCGGGGGCCTGGTAGGACTGCTCCGCGACGCGGCTGGCGACGACCGAGACGGAGAAGTAGGGGACGGTGTCGGAGTCGATGTCGGCCAGATTGTCCGTGCGTTCGCCGGACATGGTGGCGCGCTCGACATAGTGGGCCTCGGCGAGGCGGCCGGAACGTTCCATCGCCCGGCGGACGGTGGGGAAGGTGCGCCCCAGTTTCATCACGACCGCGGTGTCGGTCGAGGCCAGGCGGGCCGTCAGCTCCTCCTCCGGGAGGGTGCCGGGCAGGATCGTCAGGACCTCGTCGGCCTCGGCGAGCGGTTTGCCCAGGCGGGCCGCGGCGGCGCTGATCGAGGTGACCCCGGGGATCACCTCGGTCGGGTAACGGTGCGCCAGCCGCTTGTGCATGTGCTGGTAGGAGCCGTAGAAGAGCGGGTCGCCCTCGGAGATGACGGCGACCGTGCGGCCGGCGTCGAGGTGGACGGCGAGGCGGGCCGCGGCCTCTTCGTAGAACTCGTCGAGCGCGCCGCGGTAGCCGCCGGGGTGGTCGGTGGACTCGGTGGTGACCGGGTAGACCAGCGGCTCTTCGATGTGGTCGGCGCGCAGATGCTCGGCGGCTATCGCGCGCGCGATGGACCGTCCGTGCCGGGCGCTGTGGTACGCGATGACGTCGGCCGCGGCGATGACCTGGACGGCACGCACGGTCATCAGGGACGGGTCACCGGGGCCGAG
Organism: Streptomyces sp. NPDC026575; assembly: GCF_055567415.1. Taxonomy (NCBI): domain Bacteria; kingdom Bacillati; phylum Actinomycetota; class Actinomycetes; order Kitasatosporales; family Streptomycetaceae; genus Streptomyces; species Streptomyces sp. NPDC026575. The sequence goes on along the minus strand of NZ_JBVHQM010000002.1, from coordinate 36,479 downwards.
GCCCACGCCGTAGAGGCGACCGGTCAGCTGCTGCTCGCTCACGCTTACTCTTCCTCGCTTGCCAGGGCGTTGATCGCGGCCGCGGCCATGGCGCTGCCGCCCCGGCGTCCGCGCACCACGATGTGGTCCAGCTTCGACGGGTGGGCGATCAGCGCGTCCTTGGACTCCGCCGCGCCGATGAAGCCGACGGGTATGCCGAGGACGGCGGCGGGCCGGGGCGCCCCCTCCTCGATCATTTCCAGCAGGCGGAAGAGCGCGGTGGGGGCGTTGCCGACGGCCACCACGGCGCCCTCCATGCGGTCGCGCCACAGCTCCAGCGCGGCGGCGCTGCGGGTGGTGCCCATCCGGGCGGCCAGGTCCGGCACCGACGGGTCGGCGAGCGTGCACAGCACCTCGTTGTCGGCCGGCAGCCGCTTGCGGGTGACGCCGCTGGCGACCATGTTGGCGTCGCACAGGATCGGCGCACCGGCGCGCAGCGCCTTGCGGGCGTTGGCCACCACCTCGGGGGTGAACGCCAGATCGCGTACGAGGTCGACCATGCCGCAGGCGTGGATCATCCGGACCGCCACCCGGCTGACGTCGGCGGGCAGCCCGGCGAGGTCCGCCTCGGCGCGGATCGTGGCGAAGGACTGGCGGTAGATCGCCGCACCGTCCTTCTCGTAGTCGAAGGCGGTCACTGTGGCCTCGTTTCTTGCGTTGCTGGTGGTGCATCCGGCCGTACGACCGATATCTGGTAGCCGTCCGCCGTTGCCAGGACGTCGACCCAGGTGCCGTGAGGGTGGCCGCAGCGGCGCTCGCAGCCGGACCAGTGGACGGGCGTGCCGCCCGCGGGGACGGCCGGGCCGCCGTCCGGCGTCCGCGCGCCCGCGGCGACCGCGTCCGCGGCGTCCGCGCGGACGTCCGTAAGGGACTTGGCGCAGCCGGGGCGGCCGGTGCACGCGCCGAGGCGGTGCCAGGGGGAGGACGGGTCGGTGACCAGGCCGGCGGCGGACAGCTCGGCCGACCGGGCGGCGGCCGCGGCGGGCGCCAGACCGGGCAGGACGATTCCGCGCCAGGGCGTCAGGCGCAGTGCGCCGGAGCCGTCCTGGGCGGCGACGGCGGTGAGCAGGCGCCACTGGGCGGTGCTCAGCCGGCCCAGCGGGGCCAGCACGCACAGGGCGCGGCGGCCGTCGGCGCCCTCGACCACACCTGGAGCGGAGGAGTCGGGGAACTCCTCGGCGCGCGCGGTCGCCGAGCGCAGAGCCGCTGCCCCGTCCGTCACCCGCTCCGCCGTGATGCCCGCCGCCTGGAGCCGCTCGGCGACGTGCCGGGTCGTCAGCGTGTGCCCTTCGGGCAGTTCGCGGATCCGCCAGGCGCCGCTGCCGCTCGCCGCGGCGGCGTCCAGGAACGTCAGGGCGGCGGTGAGCGCGGCGCGCGGTGCGTCCGGGCCGGCGATCCGCAGCGCCGCCGGATCGTCACCGACCCGCAGCAGCGCCGTGCCACCGGCGCCGGTCCGGTCGGCCGCCACGGAGGGTTCTGCGACCAAGCTCACATCCCCGCCCAGCGCCGCCACATCGCCCCGCCCGTCGTCCAGGACGAAGAGGAAACGGCCGGACAGCGCGGTCGCCGACCGGCTCGCGCAGAGCGAAGAGTCCAGGTCACGGGCCCACAACCGCACGTCAGCAGGGGTGTGCCGGTCCAGCCCGGCCAGCGGGGAGGCGAGGATGTTGCGGAGGCGTTCGTGGTGCTCGGAGGGGAGCAGACCGGCGTCGCGCAGCAGCGCGGCGAGCCGGCCGCCGCAGCCCTCGGCGAGGCCGCGCAGTTCCACGTTCCCCCGGGACGTCAGGGAGAGCCGGCCGTCCCCGAGAGCGTCCGCGGCGTCGGCCAGCGCTTCGGCCTGACGCACCGTCAAGTCGCCTGCGGGCACCCGCACTCGGGCCAGCCCGCCGTCGGCCGCCGGGTGCAGTCGCAGCGCCCCCGGGCAGGCGTCACCGCGGTCCCGCAGGGGCGGTTCGGACCCCAGGGGCCGGATCGAGGGGGAGGGCGGCATGGCGGCGAGCATACCCACGACGCCGGGCGGCCGATCCGGGGCGGATCCGGCCACGGACCAGGCGCGGACCGGCCACCCACGCGGCCGCGGCCCCGGCCGGGGCGGAGCACGGCGGTCCCCGGCGGCCGGCCCCCGGGCCCGCTTACCTCGGCCGTCCGCAGCCCTTACTATGCAGGTCGGTGGGTCGGCTGGCCCACCGGACGCCAGCGACGGCGCCCAAGGGAGGAAGCCCGGTGAGAATCCGGCGCGGTCCCGCCACTGTGAACCCGGCCAGCGCCGGGTGAGCCAGGAACTCCCGCCGTCCATACGACCACCCGGGGCGCGGACACCCCGAGGAAGGCCTGCGCTCGCATGATTCTGCTGCTGTCGACCTCCGACACCGACCTGCTCAGCGCCCGCGCGGCCACGGGCCCGGTGCCGTACCGCCTCGCCAACCCCGCCCGCCTCGACGTGGCCGAGCTGCCCGCGCTGCTGGAGGGCACCGACCTCGTCGTCGTACGCCTCCTCGGCGGCATCCGCGCCTGGCAGGAGGGCCTGGACCTGCTGCTCGCCGAGGACCAGCACCGGCCGGTCGTCGTGCTCACCGGTGAACAGGCCCCCGACGCCCAGCTCATGGAGCAGTCCACGGTCCCCGTCGGCATCGCGGCCGAGGCGCACGCCTACCTCGCGCACGGCGGCCCCGCCAACCTCGACCAGCTCGCCCGCTTCCTCTCCGACACCGTCCTGCTGACCGGCCACGGCTTCGAGCCGCCGGCGCCCGCGCCCACCTGGGGCCCCCTCGACCGGGAGAGCCGCAACGACAGCGGCCCGCTGGTCGCCGTGCTCTACTACCGCGCCCACCACATGAGCGGCAACACCGCCTTCGTGCGGACCCTGTGCGAGCAGATCGAGGCGGCCGGCGGCCGCGCCCGCCCGCTCTTCGTCGCCTCGCTGCGCGCGCCCGAGCCGGAGCTGATCGACGCCCTCCGCCCGGCCGACGCGATCGTCACCACCGTCCTGGCCGCCGGCGGCACCAAGCCCGCCGAGGCATCCGCCGGCGGCGACGACGAGTCCTGGGACGCGGGGGCGCTCGCCGCGCTCGACGTGCCGATCCTCCAGGCCCTGTGCCTGACCGGATCGCGCAGCGCCTGGGAGGAGAACGACGAGGGGCTGTCCCCGCTGGACGCCGCCAGCCAGATCGCCGTCCCCGAGTTCGACGGGCGCCTGATCACCGTTCCGTTCTCCTTCAAGGAGGTCGACGAGGACGGCCTGCCGGTGTACGTCGCCGACCCCGAGCGCGCCGCCCGCGTCGCCGGTATCGCCGTGCGCCACGCCCGGCTGCGCCACATCCCGGCCGGCGACAAGCGCCTGGCGCTGGTGCTCTCCGCCTACCCGACCAAGCACTCCCGCATCGGCAACGCCGTCGGCCTGGACACCCCGGCCAGCGCGGTCGCCCTGCTGCGCCGCCTGCGGGCGGAGGGCTACGACTTCGGCGACGAGACCGCCGAGCCCGTCCCCGGTCTGGAGTCCGGCGACGGCGACGAGCTGATCTACGCCCTCATCGAGGCCGGCGGCCACGACCAGGAGTGGCTCACCGAGGAGCAGTTGTCCCGCAACCCGGTCCGCATCCCGGCCGCGGACTACCGGCGCTGGTACGCCACGCTGCCGCAGGAGCTGCGCGACGCCGTCGAGGAGCACTGGGGCCCGGCGCCGGGCGAGATGTTCCTCGACCGCAGCCACGCGGGCGAACCGGGCCGCGACCCCGACGGCGACATCGTCCTGGCCGCGCTGCGCCGCGGCAACCTCCTGATCATCATCCAGCCGCCGCGCGGCTTCGGCGAGAACCCGATCGCGATCTACCACGACCCCGATCTGCCCCCCTCGCACCACTACTTGGCGGCCTACCGCTGGATCGCGGCCTCCCAGGAGGACGGCGGCTTCGGCGCCGACGCCATGGTCCACCTGGGCAAGCACGGCAACCTGGAGTGGCTGCCCGGCAAGAACGCGGGCCTGTCCGCCGCCTGCGGCCCGGACGCCGCGCTCGGCGACCTCCCGCTCGTCTACCCCTTCCTGGTCAACGACCCGGGCGAGGGCACCCAGGCCAAGCGCCGGGTCCACGCCACCCTCGTCGACCACCTCGTCCCGCCGATGGCCCGCGCCGAGTCCTACGGCGACATCGCGCGCCTGGAGCAGCTCCTCGACGAGTACGCGGCGATCTCCTCCATGGACCCGGCCAAGCTGCCCGCGATCCGCTCCCAGATCTGGACGCTGATCCAGGCCGCCAAGCTCGACCACGACCTGGGGATGGACGAACGCCCCGACGACGAGGGCTTCGACGACTTCCTGCTGCATGTCGACGGCTGGCTGTGCGAGGTCAAGGACGCCCAGATCCGCGACGGTCTGCACGTCCTGGGCGGCGCCCCCACCGGCGAGGCCCGCGTCAACCTCGTGCTCGCCATCCTGCGGGCCCGGCAGATCTGGGGCGGCACACAGGCCCTGCCCGGTCTGCGCGAGGCGCTCGGCCTCGACGAGTCCGCCGCGACCCGCACGACCGCCGACGAGGCCGAGGAGACGGCCCGCGCCCTGGTCCAGGCGATGGAGGACGCGGACTGGGACCCGGCCGCGGTGGCCCGCATCGCCGACGGCCACCCGGACGCGGTCGCCGACATCCTCGACTTCGCCGCCCGCCAGGTCGTGCCGCGCCTCGCCGCCACCACCGACGAGATCGACCACGCCGTCCACGCGCTCAACGGCGGCTTCGTCCCGGCCGGCCCCTCCGGCTCCCCGCTGCGCGGACTGGTCAACGTCCTGCCGACGGGCCGCAACTTCTACTCCGTCGACCCCAAGGCCGTCCCCTCCCGGCTCGCCTGGGAGACCGGCCAGGCACTCGCCGACTCCCTCCTGACGCGCTACCGCACCGACAACGGCGAATGGCCGCAGTCCGTCGGCCTCTCCCTCTGGGGCACCAGCGCGATGCGCACCAGCGGCGACGACGTGGCCGAGGCCCTCGCGCTGCTGGGCATCCGCCCCGTCTGGGACGACGCCTCGCGCCGCGTAACGGGCCTGGAGCCGATCGCGCTCACCGAGCTGGGCCGCCCCCGTATCGACGTCACCTTGCGCATCTCGGGCTTCTTCCGGGACGCCTTCCCGCACGTCATCGGCCTGCTGGACGACGCCGTACGGCTGGCCGCCTCGCTCGACGAGCCCGCCTCCGAGAACTTCGTACGGGCTCACGCCCAGGCGGACCTGGCCGCGCACGGCGATGAACGCCGCGCCACCACCCGGATCTTCGGCTCCCGCCCCGGGACCTACGGCGCGGGCCTGCTCCAGCTGATCGACTCCCGCGACTGGCGCACGGACGCCGACCTCGCCGAGGTCTACACCGTCTGGGGCGGCTACGCCTACGGCCGCGGGCTGGAGGGCCGCCCGGCCCGGGACGAGATGGAGACCGCCTACAAGCGGATCGCGGTCGCGGCCAAGAACACCGACACCCGCGAACACGACATCGCCGACTCCGACGACTACTTCCAGTACCACGGAGGCATGGTCGCCACCGTCAAGGCGCTCAAGGGCAAGGCCCCCGAGGCGTACATCGGCGACTCCACCCGGCCCGAGACGGTCCGCACCCGCACCCTCGTCGAGGAGACCTCCCGGGTCTTCCGCGCCCGGGTGGTCAACCCCCGCTGGATCGAGGCGATGCGCCGCCACGGCTACAAGGGCGCCTTCGAACTCGCCGCGACCGTGGACTACTTGTTCGGCTACGACGCCACCACGGGCGTGGTCGCCGACTGGATGTACGACAAGCTCGCCCAGACCTACGTCCTGGACCCCGAGAACCGCGCCTTCCTCCAGGAGGCCAACCCCTGGGCCCTGCACGGCATCGCCGAACGCCTTCTGGAGGCCGAGTCCCGCGGTATGTGGGAGAAGCCGGACGCCGAGACGCTGGCGGCCCTGCGCGAGGCATTCCTGGAGACGGAAGGGGAGCTGGAGGGCGAGGACTGAGCACCGGCGGCCCGTGCGGCGGCGGCGACGGCAGGGACCGGGCGGACGCGCCGGCACCTGCCGGGCGCGCACCCGCCGGGCGGGCCCTGCCGGTCGGTCCCGGGCCGCCCCGTTGACTAGCCGGCCTGGGCCGGCTCCGCGGTGATGTCCCCGTTGCTGGTGATGAGGTCCAGCCGGTAACGCGCCGCCGGATCGCTCGCCACGTCGATGTCCTTGTCGCCGCTGCTGGTCTGTGCGGATATTCGGTAGGGGCCCTTGGGCACCCGCACCGTGACGGAGCCGTTGGACGTCTTCGCCCGGATGTTCTGCGCGGTGGTGGGGGACAGCTCGATGCTTCCGTTGGAAGTCTCGGCGTCGATATGCCGGCCCGACAGGCCGCGTCCGGTGATCTGGCCGTTGGAGGTCCGTACGTGGACCGCTCCGGTGGCGCCGTCCAGCTCGACCTCCCCGGAGCTGGTGGTCACCTCCACCGCGCCCACCTTGCTCAGGCTCACCGAGCCGTTCGAGGTCTCCCCGCTCACCGGGATGCCCGCCGGCGCCTCGATCGTGTAGTCCACCGAGCACTCGTCGCCGCAGTCACCGAGCACCAGCACGCCGTCCTCGACGCGGTACGTCCTGCCCTCGGGCCGGTCGCCGTGGTAGGTGACGGCGCGGTGCACCGACACCGCGCCGCCGCCCTTGCCGCCGTGCACCGTGAGCCCGCCGGAGTCGCCGTCGATCCGGATGGCGGTGATCTTCTTCGACACCGCGGCGTCGTCCTTGAAGGTCTTGGCCGGCAGCAGCCCGCAGGCGCCGAGGCCCCACGCCCCGACGCAGACCATCGCGACGGTCCCGATGACGCGGACGCGCTTGCTCATGAAGTCCCCCGGTGTGCTGGAAAGTTGCTGAGGTGAGCGGCCCGGTCCCCACTCCGGCGCCACGAACCTCAGGCTAGGTCGCCCGCCGCCTCCCCCACCATGGGGAAAACCCCACACCTGAGGTGCGGTGATCCCCAGGTGCGGCCCGTCGTCGGTGGTGCGACGATTTTGGTGGGGGCAGGTCCTGTGCTGCGTATGGGGCGTATGAGGAGGCTTCCAGTGACCACGAAGATGTGGAATGCCGAGATCACGATCATGGAGACCGACAGCGAGGTCAGGGCCGAGGCCAGGCTGCGCGGTAAGGAAGGAGGGCAGATGGTCGGCCAGGGGACGGCTCGCTGCAACCCTGCCGATGAGAACGTCCCGGCCATCGGGGACGAGTTGGCGGTGGCCCGGGCGATGTCGGACCTCAGCCATCAGCTGGTGCAGCGGGCCGCGCACGACATCGAGGTGCACACGGCCCGGCCGGTGGAGCACCTGCGGGTCTGACGTGGAGCAGCTGCGGGTCCGACGGCCCCGGCGATGCGAGGTGACGACGTGCGGCGGCGGGATGCCGCCGCACAGCCTTGTGCGCCCGGACCGCCCTACCCGCCGAACTTCGCCGCGAAGTCCGGCCCGATCGTGAGCGTCACCGCGCCCGGTGCCGCGCCGGCCGACTCGGTCGCCTTGGCGCCGGACAGATGGGCGGCGAGCACCTCGCTCTGGACCTTGAGCCCGGCGGGGTAGGTGAGGGCGGTCTTGTCGGTCGCCGGGGCGTTGCCGGTGGCGATCACCGTGAAGCCGAGCCTGCGCAGCTGCTCGGCGGCGGAGGCGGCCTGGCCGGGGGTGCCGGTGCCGTTGAGGACGCGGACCTGGACGGAGTGCGCGGTGACGGGGTTCTTGGCGGCCTCGGCGAGCCTCTTCTTGCCGGCGGCGCCGATCTCGCGGTCATGGGCGACGTCGCTGAACAGCTGGCCGGCCTGCGGATACTGCCAGACCACATTGGCCTTGTCGGTGGGGACGTCGGCCTCGCGGTAGTAGTTGGGCACGGTCACGAACGTGAGGCGGTCGCTGGGGATGTCCTTGACCGTCGAGGCGAGGTCGGTGAGCGCGTCGATGCCGTCCAGATCCCTGTCGGTGGTCACGGACTTGGTCGCGGAGTCGAGGAAGTCGTAGAGCGCCCCGGGGCTGGTCAGCTTCTCCTGTGCCTTCTTGCCCAGCGCCTTCATGAACTCCTGCTGGCGGCCGATGCGGCCCAGGTCGGAGCCGTCGCCGACGCTGTAGCGGGTACGCACGTACCCGAGCGCCTTCTCGTCCCGTACGGTCTGGCAGCCCGCCTCCAGGTCGAGGTGGGCCTTCTTGTCGTGGATCGCGTGCTTGGGGCAGACCTCTATGCCGTCCAGGGCGTTGACCATGCCCTTGAAGCCCTGGAAGTCGATCGAGGCGAAGTTGTCGATGCGCAGTCCGGTGTTCTGCTCGACGGTCTTGATGGTGCAGGCCGCCGCCTTGGAGATGTCGCCGCCGTCGCCGCCGATCGAGAACGCCTCGTTGATCTTGAAGTGGTGCGGGGCCGACTTCGTGCCGTTGCCGCGGGTGCAGGCGGGGATCTGCACCCAGGAGTCGCGAGGGAAGGACAGCGCGGTGGCCCACTCGTGGTCGGCGGAGATGTGCAGCACCATCAGCGTGTCCGACTGCATGGTGGTCAGGTCCCTGCCGTACTTGGCGTTGGCGCCCGCGCGGCTGTCGGAGCCGACCAGCAGGATGTTCTTGGAACCGGGGCTGAGGTTGGTCGGCCGCTTGCCGTCGACGCTGATGTCCGCGCCGCGGATGTTGCCGTCCAGCTGGATATAGGCCCAGACGCCGACACCCGCCGCGCCGAGCAGCAGGACGCCGAGCACGCCGCCGGTCCAGGCGACGATGCGCCCGCGGCGGGTCATCCGCACCTTGCCGGTGCCGCCCGCCCGCCGGGACCTGCCGGCCGCGCGGGAGGGACCGTCGGCCGTGCGGGAGGAGCCGTCGGGCCTACGGCGGGACCCGCCGCCGCCCGCCCGGGAGCCGTTGCCGCGGGGACGTGAGTCATCGCCGGAACGCGACGAGTCGGGTGCTCCGCCGCCCCGTCGGGCCGTCTTCTGGTGCGTCTGCCTGTCATGCACGCCGATGGCCCTTCTGGTCCTTCTGCTGCTGGTGATGCGAGCGGTGCGGGGAGTACGAGTGGAGCTGTGCGGGGGACGGCACGGTTTCACGTGAAACCGCGCCCGAGGCCGGCCCCAGCGGAAACCGGCGGAGGCGGCCGGTCAGATGCCGGTGCTGGGCAGGAGCCGGATGGCGTCGGGGTCGTAGCGATGCCACTGCGGACCCGTGCCGCCGGGAAGGGTGCGCAGCCGGCACCACAGCTCTCCCGCGTCGTCGGTCCACCAGGCGCTGATCCGGCCCAACTCCCATGTGCCGTCCGGGTATTGGACCTCCACGGGCTGATAGACCCATCGCACCTCCGCCTCTGGAGGCGGGCAGTCCCAGCTCAGGAGTCCGCACCTCGTCGCCATCTCCCCCTCCGGACGCGCCTGTTGCGCATATGTCCGCGCAACTCTACCGGTGTGTCTACAAGCTTGTAGAAGTTGCCGGTTATGCGACCGCTCACAGCGGTCTGCGGGCGGGTCCCGGTGAGGGTCAGGGATCAGTGTGCCGCGAGAGCGCGCCGACCGCCCCGGGAACGGCGAACCGGGCGCACTCCGGCGTGTCCGGCCCGGTCCGCCGACGGCGTCAGAGCGGTGTCGCCGCCTTGAGGACGAGGAACAGCGCCACCGCCGCATTGAGCGCGGAGAGCGCGGAGGCGGCCGTGCCCGCGGCGGCCATCAGCGCCGCCAGGCCCGCCGGGGTCAGTGCCGGCGGCCAGTGCCGGGCCGGCGGCACGGGCCCGAGCAGCGCCGCCACCCGGCGCGGCACCGGTCCCGGCGCGGGCGCCGCGAAGTGGGCCAGCTCCGGAGCCGGCCCCGGGCGCGAGATCAGCGCGGCCCGGCCCACGGCGCGCGCGGTCAGCCGCCGGTCGCCGACCACCCGCGCCGCCTCCTCGTCCGCCCAGCGCTCGGTGGCGAAGGCGACCGCGGAGCGCAGCGGCAGCAGCAGCGGATTGACGCAGCCGGCCAGGCGCACGGCGAGCAGATAGCGGTGGTGGTGGCAGCGCAGATGCGCCTGTTCATGGGCGAACAGCGCGCGCCGCTCGTCGCCGTCCAGGCTGCCCAGCATGCCGCGGGAGACCGCGATCCGGCCGGGCCTGGCGGGGCGGCCGGGGCGGCCCGGGGTGCCGGGCACGGCGTAGGCGTACGGATCGTCGTCGGGCAGCACCGCGGGGTCGGCACCGGCCGGCAGGACGTCCAGCGCGCGGTGCGTACGGGCCCGGATCCGGCGGTGTCGGCGCAGTGCGGCGGCGCAGACGGTGAGCGCGGCGGCCAGCAGCGGGATCGCGGCGGCGCCGGCCACCTCGGCGTACGGGACCGCGGCCCGCACCTCGGGGTCCGACCAGCCGTCGGGCAGCGGATTGCCGGGCAGCTGGGCGGTGCCGACGACCATCAGCAGCGCCAGGCACAGGGTGCTGCACACGCCCAGGACCGTGGCGAGCAGCGTCAGCAGGCGGGTGGTGACGCGCGGGTGGAGGTGCTGCTCCGCGAGCCGGGCGATCGGCAGCGCGGTGAGCGGCAGGACGAGGGGCAGGAACACGAAGACGCCCACCGGTCAGCCTCCGCGCGCTTCGTCCGAGGGGTGGTGCCGGGCGGGGGCCGCGGGGGCTTCCGCGGCCGGGGCCGGTGCGTCGGCCGGGTCGCCGACGCCGGTCGTGGCACGGTCGAGGAGGGTGCGCAGCAGCTGCTCGTCGTGCGCCGAGAGTGCGGAGACGAAGCTGGTCAGTACGGCATCGCGGTCCGGTTCGCCGTCCAGGACGCGGCGCATCCGCAGCGCGGCGAGCCCGGCCTCGTCGGCGGCCGGAGTCCACAGATAGGCGCGGCCGGACCGCTCGCGGGTGACGGCCTGCTTGGCGTGCAGCCGGGACAGGATCGTCATCACCGTCGTGTACGCGAGGTCGCCGCCGAGCCGTTCCTGCACCCAGGCGGCGGAGGCCGGGCCCGGTGCGTGGTGCAGTGCGGCCAGTACCTGGGCCTCCAGCTCGCCCTGTCCGCGCCGGCGGGCACCCCCAGCGCCGGGCGCCTTCCCGAAGGGCTTGCCGCCCATGCCGTCGCCTCCCATCACGCCGGGTGTCCCGTCCACCGGGACATCGGGGCATTTTACGGCGTGGCCGGTCGTCGAGTGGCTGGATCCGGGCGCTCGGACACCGGCCTGTCGCCCGGCGCCGCAGACTCGCCCCCCCCTGCTTCTACACTCCTGTAGATTTTGGCCGATCCCGGAACGCAGGCAACAACCTGGAGGAAGCCATGGGAGTCTCGCTGGCCAAGGGCGGCAACGTCTCTTTGTCGAAGGAAGCGCCCGGACTGACCGCGGTCACGGTCGGCCTCGGCTGGGACGTGCGGACGACGACGGGCGCCGACTACGACCTGGACGCCAGCGCGCTGCTGTGCACCGAGGCGGGCAAGGTCGCCTCGGACGCGCACTTCGTCTTCTACAACAACCTCACCAGCCCCGACGGCTCGGTGGAGCACACCGGCGACAACCTGACCGGCGAGGGCGAGGGGGACGACGAGTCCCTCAACGTCAACCTGTCGGCCGTGCCCGCCGACATCGCGAAGATCGTCTTCCCGGTGTCGATCCACGACGCGGAGAGCCGTGGGCAGAGTTTCGGCCAGGTCCGCAACGCCTTCATCCGCGTCGTCAACCAGGCGGACGGGGCCGAGCTGGCCCGCTACGACCTGAGCGAGGACGCCTCGACCGAGACCGCGATGGTCTTCGGCGAGCTCTACCGGCACGGTGCGGAGTGGAAGTTCCGCGCGGTGGGCCAGGGGTACGCGTCCGGTCTGGCGGGCATCGCCGCGGACTTCGGCGTCAACGTCTGAGCGTCGGCGCCCGAGCGTCCCGTCCGGGGCGGGCGGGAGCGGAGCGGCCGCCGCTGGGCGCCGTACCTCTCCCGCCCGCCCCGGAGGCCGGTACCGCACCCGCCCGCCCGTAGGCCGTACGGCGCGCGTGCGCGGGAACCGGACCGCGTCGGTCAGAGATCGAACTCGGCCGGCGCGATGCCCAGCGCGAAGCACACCTCGCGCACCAGCGCCTGCTCCGTCTTGTCGAAGTCCCCGTCCGCGCCGCCGATGACGATGCCGATCTGGATGACCGCGCGCGCCTCGGTCGGCTTCTTCTTCACCTTGCCGACCTCCTGGAGCACGCTGACCTTGCCGAAGTCGAAGTCGGCGGTCAGCTTGTCGAGGTAGCCGTCGAAGCGGCGCTGGAGATCGTCCGCGGCGAAGTTCTGCAGCACCTCGTTGGACGCGATGAGCTGGGCGACCCGCCGGCGTTCGGTCGGGTCGACGGTGCCGTCGGCGGCGGCCACCAGGGCGCACATCGCCATGCTCGCGTCCCGGAAGGCGCCGCTCTTGAGGTCGTTCTTCTTGGCGACGAGCTGGGTCTGCATCGTCTGGGCGGAATCCTTGATCCGGTCCCACAGCGCCATGAGGGTCTCCTCCATGTGTGAAGCGATGGTCACGCGTGATGGTCATGCGTAAGTAAAATCTACAGTCTTGTAGAAGTTGCCGCGCCACGACCCCCGGCGCGGGGTGCACCGGGAGCCCGCGGGGTATCACCACCCATAAGGGGATGTACCGGGCTGCCGAGGGGTACCTTGGAGGCAAACCGGCACACCGAACGGCCCCCCGGGACGCCCAGGGACCACCCAGGGATTCGGTGAGGTGAGCACCATGCAGACTCTGTTGACCGTGGTCGTGCTGCTGGCGCTGGTCGCGCTGGGGGCGCTGTTCATCGCCCGGGTCAATGCCCAGCAGGCCGGACGGATGGCCACCCACCGGTACGCGGACTGGAAGCAGTCGGTGCGGCACCGGATGCACAGGCGGCCGCGTGGTGGCGGCCGCGCCGGACCACGGGTGGCCGGCAGCCCGCCGCCCTCCGGTAAGGCGGGTAGCGACCTGTGACCTCGACCGCCCGCACCTTCCCGTCGGCGCGGGACTACGACGGGACCTCGCCGTTCCCCGACAGCGGCGCGGACCCTCCGCCGAGCGGCGGCCGGCGGATGTACGTCACGGTTACCGGCATCATCGTCGTCGCCCCCTTCGTCGGCCTGGGCGTCGCCATCCCCCTGCTGTGGGGCAGCGTCGTCCACCTCACCGATCTCGTCCTGCTGGCCGTCTTCTACGTCGTCTCCGGCCTGGGCGTCACCATCGGCTTCCACCGCGGCCTGACCCACGGCAGCTACACCGCCGCCCCCGCGCTGCGCATCGCGCTCGCCCTCGCCGGCTCGCTCAGCTTCCAGGGCGATGTCATCGACTGGGTCGCCACCCACCGCCGCCACCACGCCTACACCGACCGCCCCGGCGATCCGCACTCCCCCTACCGCTACGGCACCAGCCTGCGCGGCCAGCTGCGCGGGCTCGTCCACTCCCACATCGGCTGGCTCTTCCGCAACGACCCCACCTCGCACCGGCGCTTCGCGCCCGATCTGCTCGCCGACCGCGGGATCCGCGCCGTGGACCGCGCCTTCCCCGCGCTGTGCCTGCTCACCCTCGGGCTGCCGTTCGCGCTGGGCTTCGCGCTCGGCGGCAGCTGGGTCACCGCACTGACCGCCCTGCTGTGGGCGGGGTTCATCCGGATCGCGCTGCTGCACCACGTCACCTGGAGCGTCAACTCGCTCTGCCATGTCATCGGTGAGCGGCCGTTCCGCACCCGGCGCCACGACCGGGCGACCAACCTGTGGCCGCTGGCCCTGCTGTCGTTCGGCGAGAGCTGGCACAACCTCCACCACGCCGATCCGACCTGCGCCCGGCACGGCGTCGACCGCGGTCAGATCGATGTGTCGGCGGCCGTCATCCGGCTCTTCGAACGCCTCGGCTGGGTCTGGAACGTGCGCTGGCCCGACCCCGCCCGGGTCGCCGCCCGTCGCATCAGGAGCACCGCATGACCACCGACTCCGGGGGCCCTGCGCACTCGGCGCACCCCGGGCACCACGCCCCACCGCCCGTCGCCCGCCTGACCATCGCGCCGCACGCCGCCACGGTGCGGCGCATCGACGGTGTCTGGTGGCCGCACTCCACCGACCTGCTGGCCGAACTCCCCGAGCTGCTGATCGCGTTGCCCTTCGACTGGCCGCGGATCACCCACGCCACGGTGAACGGCGCGGGCTGGCCCGCCCTGCCCACCCACACCCTCGTCGACGGCCATGTCGTCCGCCTCCGCAGGACCACCGGACGCCCCGGCCCGGACACCATCTGCCTGGTCTCCCCCGGCCACGGCCGCTGGGACCTGCTGATCATCCCGCCCGACACCCCCGAACCCGAGGCCGTCCGCATCATGGCCGAGATGGCCCGCACGGGGGAGCCGGCACCGGCCTGAGCCGGGAGGCCCGCCGCCATATCCCAGGAGTCCGCCGCGCGCATCCGCGGCGCCTCGTCCCGTGCGTGCGAGGAGGCCGCGGCCGGTCGCCCGAGCGGCCGGCGACCCGCCGCCGACCTGCGCCCGAGGGCGGCGGCTACTGCGTACGGGTGGTGTTCATCCGAAGAACGCCGATCCGGGGGCGTCGGTCCGTGAATCCTCCCATTGCGTACTCATCATAAGAAAACGCAACAGAAGCGGCGCAACGTAAGCGATGCGACCGGAGCTCCGCAACTGCAGCGGCGCAGCAGAAGTACGCGCACCACGCAGCACCCGCACGACGAAGTACCCGCACGACGAAGTACCCGCACCACGAAGACGCGCACAACAAGGAAGTAGCGGCAACGGATCTCACGGGGAGATCCAGATCGAAAGCGAGGGACCATGGCTGCGACCAAGGTCATGAAGTTCTGGGCGGTGTGCCTGGCGATGCTCGGCAAGCTGCTGGCGTCACTGGGCGTCTCCGCGGCGGCGTCGGCGGCGCGCCGGGATGCCGCGCTGTACGAGCGGACCCTGGGCGACGCGAACGGCGGCTCCGACACCCCGGGCGACGAGACGCCCAAGGCGGTGCACCGCGTCGAACCGGACCAGGACCCGGGAACGGGTGCCCGCAAGGTGCCCGCTGCCAGAGCCGTGCCCACCGTGCCAGGACCGCGCGCCGTACCGGGGCTCGGCCACACCTCGTCCGGCCTGCGGATGTTCGCCCGGCCGGAGCTGCCGCCGACGATCAAGCAGCGGATCAGCGCCGAGGCACACGGAGCCTCGCCCGGCCTGCGCAGCCGCTGCATCCGCGGTATGGACCCGCTGCCCGCCGCCACGGCCGACGCCGCGCTGCACGCCGACGTGGACGCGCGCTCCGCGGTCATCCCGGCGGCCCGTCGCCACACGCACATCAGCCGCAGCATCTGAGCCGGTCAGCGGCGGCTTTTGAGGCATACCCGCCGGGCCGGAGCAGGCCCGGACCCAGAGCCGGCACAGCGTCGGCACAGCGCCGGTCACAGAACCGGCACAGTCCCGGTGAAGGCGCCGAGATGTTTCACGTGAAACGCCCGCAGAGCCGGTCACGCTCACGCGGCAGCGGACACCCACCGACCTGAACGACCCCCACAGCGCCCGGAGTTCTAGCGGCCGCCCCCCTGCCGGGGCACCGGTTCCGGACCCACTCCCAGCTCCAGCCCCAGCTGAGCACGCAACGCGCGTGTGTCCGGCTTGCCGTTGGCCGTGAGCGGGAAGTGGCCCACGACATGAACGGCGTTGGGCTGTTCGTACTCCGCGAGGTGCTCGGCGAGCCGCCGGCGCCAGGTGAGCGGAGCCTCGCCCTCGGGGTCCGCGACCACGAAGTGCAGGGCGCTGCCGCGGCGTTGGTCCGCGACCGCCAGCACCTTGACCGGGCGCCCGCATGCCTCGGCACGACGCTCCAGGCTCTCGGGGTAGAGCGTGAAGCCCAGCCGGTGCACGGCCTGATTGCGACCCACCACCCGTACGGTGCCGTCGGTGTCGACGCTGCCCAGATCGGCCGTCGGGTACCAGGCGTCCGGATCGACGGGTGTGAGCGAGCCGTCCTCCTGGAGGTAGCCGGCCATCAGCCCGGGGGAGCGCACCTCGATGACGCCCAGCTCGCCGGGGTCGGCAGCGGTGCCGTCGGGGCGCAGCACGCGCAGCCGCACGCCGGGCAGCGGACGCCCGCAGCCGTGCGGTGCGTGGGGGGTGGCCAGTGCGACGTTGCCGAGTTCCGTCAGGCCGTAGCCGTCCAGCAACGGGCGGCCCATCGTCGTGCGGAAGGACTCCGCCAGCGGGGCGGGCAGCGGTGCCCCGCCCACGCCCCAGACGCGGACGCCGGCGAGCCCGGCGCGTACCTCGGGCCGGCGCCGCACCACGCCCAGGAGCGAGTGGTAGGTCGACGGCGCGGCGTCCACGGCGGTGGCGCCGTGCGCGGCGGCCTGGGTGACGGCCGCGTCGAGCCGCTGGTAGGGCGTGACCAGCAGGGTGCAGCGGGCCAGCCACCACAGCAGGATCACGGAGAGCCCGTACTGGTGGGAGAACGGCAGCAGCGGGGCGAGGACGTCGTCCGCGCGGTAGCCCATCGCCTCGATGGTGCGCAGTGAGTTGTCGAGGACCGCGTGGCCGGGCTTGACGATGCCCTTGGGGCGGCCGGTGGTGCCCGAGGACCACAGGACGAGCGCGTCGGGGCGGCGGAACCAGGGCGTCAGATCGACCTCGGACGGGGGCGGCGGCGGGGCGTCGGCGGCCAGCCCTGGGTAGTGGATGACGCGGCGGTCGGGGATGCCGGGGAACGCGGTGGCGTGGTCGGCGGCGGTGACCAGCCAGCGGGCGTGGGCCTGGCGGGCGGCCGCGGTGGCGTCGGCGGCGGAGAGCCGGTGGTCGACCGGGATCAGCGAGGTGTCCAGCCGCATCAGGGCCAGCAGCGTCACGACGTAGTCGATGCTGTTGTCGCCCTGGACCAGGACCCGGTCGCCGGTGCGGACACCGAGGCGGGCGAGGGCGTGGGCGGTGGTCTGCACCCGGCGGGTGAGCGCCGGTCCGTCGAGCCGGCCGGTGCCGCCGAGCGCGGGCGCGGTGCCGTCCAGCGGGGGCGCGGTGCCGTCGACGAGCCGGGCGGCGGCGACCGGAGGGGCGATGGTGTCGGTCATGGGTGCTCCGTTCCCGTGGGGTCGAGGGGGCGTCGGGCGCGGGGCCGCCTGCTGCCCGGCCTGGGCTGAGCGGGAGGCTCACGGGGGGCGACGCGGCACAGCAGTGCGGAGGTGGTGGTGGCCACCCACAGCCCGGCCGCGTCATGGAACTCGCAGTCCAGAGTGAGCAGTTCGCAGCCCGCGAGGGCGCTGACCCCGGTGAGGCGGACGGTGGCGTGGAGGGTGTCCCCGGCGTGTGCGGGGCGGGCGTGGCGCAGCGACTGGGAGCGGTGCACGGCGCCGTCGAGGCTGGTGATCTGGGGCCGGGCGCTGAGCAGGGCGTCCTCGGCGCGTGCGGCGAGGGTGACGAGGTAGGTCGGCGGGGCGATGGTGTCCGGGTGGCCCAGGGCGCGGGCGGCGGCCGGGTCGGTGTACGCGGGGTGGGGGTCGCCGAGCGCGGCGGCGAAGACGGCGATCCGCTCCCGGTCGATGGTGTACGGACCGCAGCGCAGGCTGGTGGGCGGTGCGGGGGCGGCGGGGCGCGGGGGTGCGGGCGTCATCGGCCGTCAGTCGCCGATCATGTGGCGGCCGCCGTCGGCGTGCACGATCTCGCCGGTGGTGGCGGGTAACCAGTCCGACAGCAGGGCCACGCAGGTACGGGCGACCGGGTTCGCGTCCTCGGGGTCCCAGCCCAGTGGCGCGCGGGTCGCCCAGCTCTTCTCGAAGGACGGTCCGTCGCCGCCGATGCCCCGTGCGGCCAGGGTGCGCAGCGGTCCGGCCGCGACGAGGTTGGCCCGTATGCCCTGTCCGCCGAGGTCCCGCGCCAGATAGCGCGAGCATGCCTCAAGTCCCGCCTTGGCGACGCCCATCCAGTCGTAGCCCGGCCAGGCGCGGGAGGCGTCGAAGTCCACCCCGACGACCGAGGCGCCGGGGCGCAGCAGCGGCCGGCAGGCCATGGTGAGCGCCACCAGGGAGTAGGTCGAGGTGTGCAGCGCGGCGGAGACCTCGCGCCACGGTGCGGTCAGAAAGCCGCCGTCCAGACAGGCCGCGGGGGCGTTGGCGACGGAGTGCAGCACGCCGTCGAGCCCGTCGAGGTGGGCGCCGACCCGGGCGGCGAGCGTGGCGAGCTGTGCCTCGTCGGTGACGTCCAGCTCCACGACGGGGGGCTCCTCCGGGAGCCGCCGGGCGAGCCGGGCCACCAGACTCGGCCGCCCGTACGCGGTGAGGACGATCTTGGCGCCCTGTTCCTGAGCGAGCCGGGCCACCGCGTAGGCGATGGAGCGTTCGGTGATCACACCGGTGACAACCAGCCGCTTTCCGTCGAGCAGACCGCCCATGCGGTTCCTCCGTCTGACTCGTCATGACTTCAGAGTCACTGAAGGTAACTCAGAAGTATTGTCTTGGCGTGGTCTTGATAGGTCGTCATTGACAACCTATCGGACCTCCAGTTGACTAGAACTGTCAAGTGCAGTCAAAGGAATGACTCTGATGTCACGCCTTCCGGCCGGTGGTATAGGCGCAGGTCTCGAACCAGCGCCGGAGCGCACCGGACCGCGCCGGGCCGCACAGGCCCCGGCCACCCCGGCCACCCCGGCCACCCCGTCCGCCCCGGCCGCCGTGCGCCGCAGGCCCTCACCACCCCGTACGGCCCCCGGGCCCCGCGGCCGACCGGTGACGCACTCCCCCATTCCGCAGAGAGGTGACCGCCGTGACCATCCCGACCCGCGAAGACATCGTTGCCCAACTCGCCGAGATCCTGCACGAGGTGGCCGGTGTCCTGCCGGCCGAGGTGACCGAGGAGAAGTCCCTGGTCGAGGAGTTGGACGTGGACTCCCTGGCGATGGCGGAGGTCATCGTCGTCGCCGAGGAGCGATTCGGGATCGCTCTGCCCGAAGAGGAGATGAAGGACATGCGTAGAGTTTTGGACATAGTGCTACGAGTCGAGAAGCAGCTGGCGTCCTGATCCCGGCGGCGCCGCGTACGCCGTCCGACACCCGATCGGCGCGCTCCTGCCGGACCGTCCGTCCGGCAGGAGCGCCTTTGCCCATGGCGCATGAATAAAAGTCAGTTACCCCGTTCGCCCCTGGTGCAACGGCGGCGAGCCACCGATCACCCCCTGGAAAGGCCGCAGTTCACCCGGCGCTCCCGCCGTCGCGGACCCGGAGAACGCGGCGCCCCGGCGAAGGCCCAGCACGGCGAAATCTGGTAATGCCCGCCGGTAAACCGAAGTTGATTTCCGGTCGTCGCTTGTTGACGCAGGCATAGACCAGGGTTACCTTGAGGATCTCCGGAGGGAAAACCAAATCGACTCACTGCACTGCTTTCCCGGATACGACGGTCCGCGGAAAGGAGACATGGTGCGAGGGGATCTATGCGGGGGGACCAGTCTTTCCATGGCGTGCATTCACTCAACCATGAGACCGGCCGCGACGGCGGCCGCGCAAGCGGCCCAAGCGGTCGCGCCGACGGCCCGCACGGTACGGACAACTCACCTCACTGGTACGGAAGTTGGGACCCCGCCCGCTCCCCCGAATTAGCCGACGGCGGTTTACATATCTTCTCGCCCGCGACCGGCGATATTCGAGAGAACGACTGCTTGGCGGCCTTTCTCGGGCGAATACTGCATTGTTCCCCGCGCGATATTCCGGTGATCCGGGACGGCTTCGGCCGGCCGGCGTTCGCCGAACCCCCCGCCGGCACCGGCTGGCCCCCGGGCGCCCGCCTTTGCCTCGGCGTCACGGCCGACCCCGGACGGCAACTCCTCGCCCTGATGCGGGACCTCCCGGTGGCCCTGTCCGTGCACACCGTTCCGCCCGGCCCCGTCCGCGAACTGCTGCTCCCCTTCACCGCGTCGGAGCGCCGGCACATCCAGGAGGTGCCCGCCGACCGGCGGGCGCACCGGCTGGCCCAGCTGTGGACCCGCAAGGAAGCGGCCCTGCGGCTGACCGGTCCGGGCGGGCTGGCCACCGTCGACGAGATCGACGCGCTGAGCGAGGCGCGGGACGGCAAGGTCGTGATCCCGGCGTCCCGCGCCCACCCCGGCGGCGTCGCCTACGTCCACGATCTGCCCGGCGGACCGCAGACGGTGGCCTGCGCGGCCACCACCGCTCCCGCACCCGGCGTGCGCATGTGGCAGCCCGACAGCCCCGAGGCGCGGCCGAAGACCTGACGCCGTACGCCGACTGCCCGGCTCCCGCCGGGACACGCCCTACGGCATCAGCACCGCATGCGGATCCGGCCCCTCGCCCGTGCGGCCGCCGGCGCTCAGCTCGCGCCAGCTCTCCAGCGCCAGCCGGAAGGCGCCGGCCTGCTCGTACCCCTCGGCGGCCTGCTTGAAGTCGTCCTTCGCGGCCTCCTCGGAGCGGTCCGCGCGATGGGCGCGCGCCAGATGGAGCAGGCAGCGGGCGCGGTCCAGGGGCGGGAGTTCACCGGCGCCGAGGTCGATCGAGGCGGCGTGCCCGGCGGCCGCCAGGGCGTCGCCGTGGCGCAGCGCCGCGGCCGTCTCCAGTAGGGCCAACCAGGTCCCGCCGGACGGGGTGTCGACCAGCGCCGCGGCCTGCCGGGCGCGCGCCATCAGGGCGTCCGCCTCGTCGTCCGGCCCCGCCGCGAGCGCCAGCAGCGTACGGGCCCGGGCCAGCCGCAGCCGGAGCCGTACGCCGTCCGTCGCGGCCAGCTGCTGCTCCGCCTCGGCGAGCAGCTCCAGCGCACGGTCCGCGTGCCCGCCCAGATACCGCGCACCGGCCACCGCCCACAGGGCGCTCGCCCGCAGCTCGCCGGCCGGCAGCGGTGCGATCTCCTCGCCCAGTTCCGCCCCGAGCTGCTCGGCGCGGTTCCACTCCCCGCTGTCGACGGAAGCGGACAGCAGCGCCACCTTGGCCTGCGCCCGCTCCGGACGGCCGGACTCCAGCTCGCCGGTGACCCGCACCGCCTCCTCCGCGAAGCGCACGCCGTCCGAGAGGCGGCCCGCGCAGCGCAGCAGTTGGGAGAGCTCGACCGCGACCCGGGCGTGCAGCACGGGGGCGGAGCGGGTGAGCGGGTCGTCGAGCAGCCGGCGCAGGGCGGCCTCGTGGCGCTCCGTTTCGTCGAGCCGGCCCAGGACCGTGGCCAGCTCCCAGTGCGCCTCCCAGCGCACCTCGTCCTGCTCGGCCCCGGCCTGCTCCACCACCGACTCCAGCTGGCGCCGCGCCGCGGGCCAGTCGCCGGCCAGCGCGCTGGCGCGGGCGGCCACCAACTGGCCCACCAGGCCCAGGCGCTGGGCGAGCCGGTCCCCGACGTCCTCGGCGGCGCTGAGCGCCTCGACCGAAGTGCCGAGCCGTTCGGCGATGGACCGGGCGATCTTGGCACTCGGGATTCTGCGGCCGTTCTCGACCAGCGAGACATAGCTGGGGGAGAGATCGTCCCCGGCGAGGTCTCCCTGGGACAGACCCTGAGCGCGCCGGACCTCCCGCACTCGCTTCCCGAAAGCAGGCTGCTCAATCACCAAGAAAATCGCTCGCAGTTGAGTTGGGGGGACGGACAGTGACGGTCTGCGGACGGCCCCGTACGGATGGGAGCCAGATGACGGGGAGTCTACTCATCGGGCGCCTGCGCGGGGGTGTGCGAGGGCGACCTTCCCCCGGCCGAGGAGTCACTTTTTGTCATGTTCGGAGGTCGTCATTCCCCTTGCCTCGGTGCGGGTGTTGCGACAGATGAGAGGCCAGTTCGAGGTTCCCGTGCAGGAAGATCGGGGGAGTGGTGGGCGCCGCGCGGCAGCCAGGGGTGGCGCCAGTTGTCACATGGGCTGGTCGAGCGCATTGACTTTGCTTGACAATAAATGACAATTGGCTGACGCTGGCCCTCCATGGACTACGCCCCGAGGAGGGACATATGAGCTCCGCTCCCGCATGGCCGACCGTGGCCGCCGAGCCGGAGGGCAGCATCGAGCGCCGACGTGCGGCGGCCGTGCACCGGGTCCGGGACTTCCTGGTGAACGACGCCGGCACCGTGCACGACCTGCTGTGCGAGATCTCCACCCACCGCGCCGCGCGCTACGAGATCGAGTCGACCGTCGCCACCCTCGACGGGGCCCTGGACGAGGTGGCCGCCCACCGGCCCGGCCGGGTCCCCCGCCTGGCCGCCTTCATGCCGTCGAACGTCATCCTCTACTCCTACGCCCTCTACCTCCTGGTACCCGCCCTCTACACCGACCACCTGGTCTTCCGCCCCTCCAGCCGGGTCAAGGACCAGATGCGCCGGCTGCACACCCTGCTCGCCGAACAGCACGGCCTGCCGATCACCCTCACCGGCGCCAGCCAGCGCGAGTTCCTGCACGACCACGTACTCCCCGCCGACGTCGTGGTCTTCACCGGCGCCTACGCCAACGCCGAGCAGATCCGCGCCCGGCTCACCCCTGGCCAGCTGTTCGTCTTCCTCGGCTCCGGCGTCAACCCGTTCGTGGTCGCCCCCGGGGCCGACCCCGAGCGGGCGGCCCGCGACGCGATCGCCATCCGGGTCCTCAACACCGGCCAGGACTGCCTGGGCCCCGACCTCTTCAGCGTCCACGAGTCGCTGCTCGACCCGTTCGTCGACACCCTGGTCAGCGAACTCAAGGGCCTGCGCTACGGCCCGTACACCGACCCGGACGCCGACTTCGGGCCGATCTTCTACGACAGCGCGCTGGCGGACGGCGCGCAGTTCCTCGCCGGCAACCGCGGCGAGATCGTGCACGGCGGACACGTCGACTTCCGCGCCCGCCGCCTCGACCCCACCGTCGTCGTCGGCACGGAGGTCACCCCGCGCACCCACGTACCGGAGTTCTTCGCCCCGATCTTCAACGTCGCCGGCTACCGCGACGAGGACGCCCTCGCCGCCACCCTCACCACCGGCATGTTCACCGAACGCGCCCTGGGCTCCAGCGTCTACGGCCACGCCCCCCGCCTGGTCGAGGCGCTGCGCCGGCGCACCACCGTCACCCTCGACACCACCCTGATGTCCATCGACGACGGCAACGCCCCCTTCGGCGGCTACGGCCGGATGGCCAACTACATCTCCGACGGCCGGGAATTACGCGCCGAGCCCGTCCTGCTCTCCAAGGCCGTCGCCGCCCACCGCCCGGGAGGCGGCCGATGACCGCAGTGACCACCCACCCCACCGCCTGGGCCGCGATCGCCGATCACCTCCGCCACCTCGGCACCACGGCGGTCTTCGGGCTGCCCGGCGACGATATGGCGCTGCTCGGCGAGCTGGAGCGGTCCGACACCGCCGTGGTGCTCTGCCGCGACCAGCGCAACGCCGTGTTCATGGCGACCGGTTACGCGCTCGCCGCGGGCCGCCCCGGGGTCTGTGTGATCGGCAAGGGCCCGGCGCTGACCAACGCGCTCACCGGCGTGCTGGAGGCGCGCTCGGCCGCCGCACCGCTGATCCTGATCGCCGACGGCACCCGGCTCGACCGGCTGGGCACCGGCGCCTTCCAGGAGCTGGACCAGCTCACCGCGATCCGCCCGTACGTGAAGTGGGCGACCCGCGTCGACCACGCCGACCGGCTGCCGGCCGCCCTGGAGAAGGCCGCCGCCCTCGCCGTCAACGGCACCCCGGGCCCCGTCTACCTGGAGCTCGCCGAGCAGATCGCGGCGGAACCGGTCACCCGCAGCGGGCCCTGGCGCCCGGTCGCGCCGCAGCGGCCGGCCCCCGATCCGGCCGCGCTGGCCGCCACCGCGGAGCGGATCGCCGCCGCCGAACGGCCGCTGCTGCTGGTCGGCGGCGGCGCCCGGCACCGCAACACCGGCCGCCGCATCGAGCGGCTCGCCGAGCGGCTCGGCGCGGGCATCTTCACCACCGCCTCCGGCCGCGGCACCGTCGCCGAGGACCACCCCCTCTACTGCGGCGTCAGCGGCCTGTACACCGTCGCGCCGATGGACGCCCTGTGGCGCGAGGCCGGCCTGGTCATCGCGCTGGGCAGCCGCCTGGAGGAGACCGCCACCTTCGGCTGGCCCGACGATGCGTCCCAACTCCCGGTCATCCAGGCCGTGTTGGGTGAGGAGAGTCTGGTCATGGAGCGGCCCGGGGCGTATGTCCTCGGGGACGCCGGACGGATCGTGGACGGCTGGACGGAGTCGCTGGCCGGCCACCGGCCCGGTGGCGACTGGCCGGAGCGGGTCCGCACCGCGAGGGCCGCGCTGGCGCGGCGCGCCGCCGACCGGGCCGAGGAGGCCGCGAAGGCGGCGCCCGAGGGCGCCGTGCCCGTCGCCCAGGTGCTCGCGGCCCTCGACCGCGCCGTCCCCGCCGACCGGGTCCTGGTCCAGGAGAACGGCCTGCAGGACATGTGGTCGTACTTCTTCCCGCACTACGCGCTCGGCGCCGGCGGCGGCTCCGTTGTGCCCAGCGAGCAGACGCCGCTGGGCTTCGGCGCGGCCGCCGCCGTCGGCGTACGGTTGGCCGAGCCGGCCGGGCGGCCGGTGGTCGCGGTGGTCGGCGACGGCGCGTTCAACCTGTTCCGCGGCGAACTGCCCACCGTCGCCGACGCGGGCGCCGCCGTGCTCTACGTCGTCCTCGACAACGGCGGCTACGGCTGGCTCCAGTCCAACCTCGACCGCGTCTCCGGCCCCACCTCGCGCTTCGCCTTCACCACGTCCCGCCCCACCGGCACCGAGGGCCTGGCCGGCGCGTACGGCCTGGGCCACCGCCGGGTGACGACCGCCGACGAACTGCCCGCCGCGCTGGCGGACGCCTGGCGCCGGGTCGCCGCGGGGACCACCGCGGTGGTCGAGGTGGCGGTCGCGCTGACCGACACCCCACCGGGGATGACCGGTTCGGCGGGCGACTTCCCGGAGCGGGAGGGCGGGGAACCCTAGGGGGTTCCCTCAGGGGCCGGGGGCCGGGGCTGGGGTCGGCTGAGGGGCGGGGGCCGGGGTGCCCTAGGGCGAAGGGGAACAGAACCCGTAGGGGACGCGAGGGCCCCCTGCGGGGCCACAACGTGTGGGGGCAGGGGCGGTATTCCCCGGTACCCGGCGGAAGTTCGCGTGACCCGGCTCCCTCTGGCCCGGGGGTGGCCGGGAGGGGGCCGGGTCACGGCTTCTTCGTACGGCGGGTGCCACGCCTGGGGCGTGCACGGGGATGCACTCCGTTCCGTACGGATCGGTGTCAGGTCTTGGTGCGGAACTTGGCGACGGCCAGCGGCGCGGTGACCGCCGTGAGGCCCAGCGACCACACCAGCGTCCAGGTCACCGGGCCGGCCACCGGGCCCTCGCCCAGGGCGAGTCCGCGGGCCGCGTCGGCCATATGGGTCAGGGGGTTGATACGGGTGAACGTCTGCAGCCAGTCCGGCATGGTGGCCGGCGAGACGAAGATCGAGGAACCGAACTGCAGCGGCGTCAGCACCAGCACCGACAGGCCCTGGATCGCCTGTGCGGTGCGCAGTGTCAGGCCCAGCAGCATGAAGGTCCAGATCAGCGAGGTGCCGAAGACGGTGGTCAGGCCGATCGCGGCCAGTACGCCCGGCCAGCGGCCGCCGAAGTCGAAGCCGAGCGCCGCGGTGACGGCCAGCAGGACCGCGATGGCGACCAGCATCCGGCCGGTCTCCACCACCACCTTGGCCAGCAGCACCGAGGAGCGGGCGATGGGCATCGAACGGAACCGGTCCATCACGCCCGTACGGAAGTCGTCGTTGACGCCGAGGCCGACGGCCATCGCGGTGGTCATCCCGAGGAGGACCATCAGCCCCGGCATCAGAAAGGCGGTGTACTGCGCGCGGGAGCCGCCGATCGAGCTGCCGAAGACGAAGACGAACAGCACCGTCAGCACGATCGGCATCAGCAGGGCGTCGGTCATCGACCCCGGGTTCTGCCGGATCTGCAGGAGGTTGCGGCGGACCAGCGCGCCGGTGTGCCGGGCCATGGCCCGCAGGCCGATCCGGCCCTCGTCGGCGAGGGCCACGGGTGGGCCGGTGCGGGGCAAGGCCCGATACGCGGTCACGTCGTCCCCTCCGGTCAGGCCGCGCGGCCGCGGCGCTCGTCGAGCCACTTCTGCCAGTACGTGCGCCGGTCGGAGCTGGGGTGGGCGACGATGATGTCGCCGAGGACGGCGGAGCCGGTGATGCGCACGCGCGGAGTGACGGCCTCCGGGCCGGAGTGCGCCCGGGTCAGATCACGCACATCGCCGAAGACGTTGCCGCAGTTCATCTCGACCCGGACGCCCTCGGGGAGGAGCAGATGCACATCGCCGATCAACGCACGGGCCATGATGGTCAGTTCGCCGGTCGGCGGCGCCGGGGAGGCGCACAGGTCGAGGGTGACGTCACCGAAGACCGCGGTGGCCTCGATGCCGTGCTCCAGGGCGGGGCTGTGGTGGACGACGTCGCCGAACAGAGCGCGGAAGCTGCGCTGTCCGGTCGCGGAGCCGGCCGACTCCGGGGGCGTCACATGCGGCAGGTCCTCGCCGATGGACAGCAACTCCTCGCGGGTGCGGGCCAGATACGCCGCCTCGGACCGCTCGGCCAGTTCCTCCAGGGTTAACCGGCCCTCGGCCGTGGCCTCCCTGAGCCGTTCGACCATGTCCTCGCGCTCGGCGTCCGAGGCAAGTACCGAACGCGACGAGGTGCCGGCGGCGGGCGGGGAGGCCGGATCCTTGTGCAGATCAGGGCGTTGGGGCTGCGTCATGGATGGTGCCTCCGCAGGGTCCGGCGGTGAAGGGGTGGTGAGGACTTCATCCGACCACGTCAGGGCGGGGCCGGACATCGGCGTGGGGTAGTACATCGAAAGGTTGACACCGGGATCCGGCGCACACAGTTCGGTGTACTGGACGGCCGGTTTTTCGGTCCCGGGTCTACTCGGCGAAATGATCTCCCGTAGGCCGGGTGAAGACCGGTGAAGGAATCAAAACATCGGTCGACTTCTTCTTGACTGGTTGGTAAAGTGCCCAGCACTCATTGTGACTCGCCGATTTGGTGCAGCCGGCAGGAGTCATCCACCGTTTGAAATCCGGAGGGTTTGTCGAATGCCTGAGCTGGCGGACACCGGGCGGCGAATCAAAGAGCTTCGGGTCAGCGCGGGAATGACGCAGCACGACCTTGCCGGGTCCGAAATGTCGTCCAGCTACATCTCGCTCGTCGAACGCGGTAAGCGCATTCCCAGCGGCCGGGCACTCAAGATCCTGGCGGCCCGCCTCGGGGTCGGCGTCGACGAAATATCCGCGCCCGGCGCGCCGGTGGAAAGCCCCGGCCGGGTGCGCAGGCTCGACCTGGTCGGACGATTGGTGGCGGCCCGCCGGCAATGGGAGGGCGGCGACGCCGAGGGTGCGCTGTCGGAATTCCGCGAACTGGCCGAGAGCGATCCGGCCGGCCGGCAGGACGACGTATTCACCGAGGCGCAGCTGGCCATTGCCGAAATACTGGGCACCCTCGGCCGCGCCGACGAGGGCGCCGAGGTCCTGCTGCGGATGCTGGACGCGCTCGCCCCCGCGCCGTACGCCGAGGCCCGGCTGCGGGCCCTGATCGCGCTCGCGGACCTGCTGGAGTCGGCCGGCCGGGTCCAGGACGGGCTGCGCTATGCGCTCACCGGCTCGCTCGAATGCGCCGACCGGCACCCCGGTACCGGATTCCACTCGCTGCTCGTCCTCGATGTGCTCACCCGCTGCGCCTATTGGAGCGGCTGCCCCGACTGGGCGCCCGACACCGACCACGGCCGGCCGCCGGCGGACGGCGTGTTCCCGGGGCCGCGGGCCGTCATCGATCTGCACCGGGCGCTCGACCTGCGCGACCGGGGCGAGGTGGAGCGCGCCGCGGCGCTGCTGGGGGAGTGCGCCCGCCGGGTCACCCCGGCCGCCGGCTTCCCGCTCTGGGAGAAGATCAACGGGCATTACGCCCTGCTGCTCCTGGACCGCGGTGAGGCGGCGGCGGCCCGCGGCCTCGTCGAACGCGGCCTGGTCGTCGCCTCGGTGGCGCAGGAGCCGGACTTCCCGCTGTGGCTGAGGACCGCGGAGGCGGTGTGCGCGGCGGCGGCCGGCGACCGGGGCCGACTGGTGGAGCTGGGCGAGGAGGTGGCCGCGCTGCCCGACACCGGCCGCAGCCATGAGAAGGCCGCCGCGCTCCTGGAGATCGCGGCGGCGTGTGAGCGGGCGGGGGACCGGGAAAGGGCGGCCGGGCACTTCCGGTATTCCGCGGAGCTGTTCCGCCGGGCCCAGGCGTACCGGCACGCCGAGCGAGCCCGGGAACGGCTGGCGGACCTCCTCGAAAAACGGGGCTGACGCCCGCCCGGCCCAACGTGCCCAGGCGGCGCGGATGCCGTTATTGCGCGCAATGCGCAATTACTTATTGGCCTTCTTTCCCAGCCCCAGTAGCGCGAACAGAGCTTCCGCGCCACCGACGATCGCCAGCACCAGCCCGACCTTGGAAAGCGAGACGTACGGCGTCTCCACTTCCTTTGTGGTCAGCCACATGATCAGGCCGACGATCGCCAGGAGAATACCTACCGCAATACCCTTCATCGGTTCCCTCGTCCCTTGAGGCGGAGCCCCGCGCAAGCGGGCGGGGCACGGTTGTCGGGACCAGCGTCCCGGTCGGCCCGGGCATTCGGATCATCCGCAGGTAGGCACTTTCCACCCCGCCGTCTGTCACTTTCTATGTACACCAGGTCCTGCTGGGGGCCACGAGGGTCGCTGGGGGCGGGTGGCGCCCGATGGGGCCTGGCGAGGCTCGGCGCGGGGCCTGGATGCCGGCCGCCACCGGCCGCCGCCGGCGCCCATCAGCGGCCACCCGGGCGGCACTTGGGGCGGCACTTGGGCGGCCAGTCGCACCCCCCGGCACGCGCTCCGCGCGCCCCGCGTAGTCAATTTTCATGACTCAACAAGTCACGCTCCTGAGAGCGTTTTCGCTGGTGCGGGGCCTACTGACTCCTGGTGTCACGCCTTCGTTGAGAGCGCTCACCTGACTCTCTGTCGGGCGACCTGTTGACAACCCAATGACTCCCCTGTCATGTTTCTGGTCATGAGGACGCCCCGGGCGCAACAACGGGGCTGAAAATCAGGAGGCGGGTTTCATGGAGTTACGCACGGATCGGCGGCGCGTTGTCGTCACCGGCTGCGGCGTGGTGTCCCCCGTGGGAAACACCACCGCGGACTTCTGGGCCGCTCTGCTCGCCGGCCGCAGCGGGGTACGCGCCCTTTCCCGCTTCGACGCCTCCGGCCTCCCGGTCCGTATCGGCGGTGACCTCACCGGATTCGACACGACCGGCCACCTCACCCCGCAGGAGGCCCGGCGCAGCGACGCCTTCACCCAGTACGCGGTCGTCGCCGCGGCCCAGGCGCTGCGCGCCGCCGGCCTCGAACCGCCGGCCGGTATCGACCCGTACCGCTTCGCCGCGGTCATCGGCTCCGGCTACGGCGCCGCCCCCGCGATCCAGCAGCAGTACGACGTACTGAAGGAGCACGGCCCGCGCCGGGTCTCCCCGTACCACTCGGTCCTCACCGCCATCGACCATCCGACGAGCCTGCTGTCCATCAAGTACGGGATCGCCGGCCCCAGTCACGCGGTCTCCGCGGCCTGCGCCACCGGAGCGGTGGCCATCGGCGAGGCGGCCGCCCTGATCCGCAGCGGCCGCGCCGACCTCGCGCTGGCCGGCGGCACGGACGATTCGCTCACCGCCGTCGACCTGGCCGGTACGGCCAACGCCCGGGCCCTGTCCCGCCGCAACGACGACCCCGAAGGCGCCAGCCGGCCCTTCGACCGGGACCGCGACGGCTTCGTGATGTCCGTCGGCGCCACCGTCCTGGCCCTGGAAGAGGCCGGGCACGCCGAACGCCGCGGCGCACCGATCCTCGCCGAGGTGGCCGGCTACGCCGCCACCACCGACGCCCACCACGCCACCGCCCCCGACCCCACCGGAGCCGGCGCCGTCCGCGCGATGCGCGGCGCACTCGCCGACGCCGGCTGCGCCCCCGAGGACGTCGGACAGATCAGCGCGCACGGCACCGGCACCGTCCTCAACGACCGTATCGAGGCGGCCGCCCTGCGCGAGGTGTTCGGCTCCGACCACCTGCGCCGTACGCCGGTCACCGCCGTCAAGAGCATGACCGGGCACATGCTCGGCGCGTCCGGTGCCGCCGAGGCCGCCGCCGCGGTGCTCTCGCTGCGGGACGGCCGGATCCCACCGATCCGCAACTGCGACCACCCCGACGAGGAAGACCTCGATCTGGTCGTCAAGGGCGCCCGCGACTGGGACGGCGACGTGGTGCTGAGCAACTCGTTCGGATTCGGCGGCCACAACGCCGTCCTCGTACTCAAGCGCCACGCCGCATGAGGCACCCGCCTCCCGCCGCACCGCACCCCAGCTCCATGACACCCAGCTCCACGACACCGAGCTCCACGACACCACCGAGGAGGTAGACGCACCGTGCAGGGACGACTGGTGACCTTGGAATGGCCCGGCGACGACGACTGGGCCGCGATCGCCTCCTGGCTGCGGCCCGGTTCGCCGGCGGCCGTGCTCAGCGGCGACTGGGAACTGCTGGGCGCCGCCGAGGTCGAGCAGGCCAACCGCTCGGGGCGGGTCCACCACCTGGTGATCCGCACGAAGGACGGCGACCGCATCGGCACCGTCAGCTACCAACGCTCCGGCCGGATCGGCGGGTTCACCGTCGGCGGCGCGATCGGCTCCCCCGAGCTGTGGCGCCGCGGCTACGGGGCGGAGGCCGTGGTGCTGCTCGTCGACTACCTCTTCCACCAGCTCGACGCGCACCGGGTGCAGGTCACCACCGCCGGCTACAACAAGGGCATCATCCGGCTGATGACCAAGACCCCGTTCACGGTCGAGGGCATCCTGCGCGACCACTGCTACCTCGACGGCCAGTACCACGACGCGATCGTGTGGGGCCTGCTGCGCGACGAGCACTACGCCTCGCTCAAGCCCAGCGACGACAACCGCGTACTGAACGTCGGGCTCGACGACTTCGTCTCCGACGACGACAAGACCCAGGCCCGCGCCATCCTGGCCGAGCATCTGTCGACGGCCGGCCGCCGCACCGCGCTGACCGCCTACCTGGACGAGCACACCGCGTCCGCATCGGCCGACGGCCCCGCATCCGCCCGAGGTGCCGCATGAGAGACGGCGCCGAGAGCTTTGCCCTGGCCGACCGCACCTTCTTCGACTGGCCCGGCAACTGGGACCTGGAAGCCACCCGCTTCCCCGTCCCGCCCCTCCCCGACGGCTGGACGCACGACGAGAACGAGGCATGGGCCTTTTGCCGCCCGCCCCAGGACCGGCTCCCCGACCAGGGCTGGAAGATCCACGTCAGCGCGGCCCCCGAGGACGCCCACCGCACCATCGCCGACGTCGCCGCCTACTGCACCCGGCACGGCCTGACCTTCAAGTACCTCAAGAGCGCCAACGTCCTGCGCGCCCTGAGCCGCAAGTACGCCCAGCGCTCCTCCGCCGGCAAGCTGCTGACCGTCTACCCGGCCGACGAGGCCGAGCTGGCCCGCACCCTCGAAGGGCTGGACGCGCTCGTCGGCGGCCGCCCCGGCCCGTACGTCCTGACCGATCTGCGCTTCCGCCAGGGTCCGCTCTACGTACGCTACGGAGGCTTCCGCACCTTCTACATGGAGGACGCCGACGGCGACCTGGTCACCGCCCTGCGCCGCCCGGACGGTTCGCTGGAGCCGGACCGCCGCACCCCCGTCTTCCACACCCCGGACTGGGTCGCGATCCCCGACATCCTCAAGGACTCGCTGGCCGCCCGCCAGACCGTGGACGACTTCCCGTACCGGATCACCGGGGCGCTGCACTTCTCGCACGGCGGCGGCGTCTACCGCGCCGAGCCGGTCGGCGACCAGGCGCTCGGCGCCGGGCAGCGCAGCGTCGTCCTCAAGGAGGGCCGCCCCTACTCCGGCACGGACGGCGTCGGCCGGGACGCGGTCAGCCGGCTCGCCCACGAGCACCGCATCCTGACGAAACTGGCCGGACTGCCCGGCATCCCGCGCACCTTCGGCACCCTCCAGGTCCGCGACCACCTGTTCCTGGTCCTGGAGGACATCGAGGGACAGGACTTCCAGTCCTGGCTGGCCGGTCTCTACCCGCTGACCGTCCCCGAGCCCGACGAGGCGGCCGTGGCCGCCCACCGGGACCGCGCGCTGGCCCTGTTCGGCCGGATCGAGGCGCTGATCGCCTCGGTGCACGGACGCGGCGTGCGCATCGGCGATCTGCACCCGGGCAACTTCATCATCCAGCCCGGCGACATCCCCGTCCTCCTGGACTTCGAGGTGGCCGACGCCCTCGACCGGGCCACCCCCAGCAGCCTCGGCGCCCCGGGCTTCCATCGGGCCGACGCCACCGGCGCGGACGGCGACCACTACGCGCTGGCCGCCATCGCACTGTGGCTGTTCCTGCCGCTCGCCGCGCTCGGCGGCCTGGCCCCCGACAAGGCGTCGGCGCTGCTCGACACCGCGGCACGGCGGTTCGGCCTCCCCGGCCACCTGGTGTCCCGGCTGGCCCCGCAGCTCGCCCCCAACGACAACGCCACCGCCAAGATCCGCAGCGTCCAAGGACCGTTCCCGCCGCCCGACGTGCTGGCCTCGATCGGCCGCGGGCTGCGCGAGAGCGCCACCCCGCACCGCACCGACCGGCTCTACCCCGGCGACTTCGCACAGTTCGCCGAGGGCGGCGCGGGCTTCGCACACGGCGCGGCCGGTGTCCTGTGGGCCCGGCACACCGCCCTCGGGGAGCGCGACGAACAGGGAGCGGCCTGGCTGCGCGCCGCCGTCGACCGGATCCCCGCCGAGCGCATCGGCTTCTACGACGGACTCCACGGAGTGGCCTACGTCTTACGGCAGTTGGGCGACGACGAAGCGGCCCTCGGCGCCCTGGACCGAGCCGCCGACCGGCTCCCCGTACGCCACTGCCCCAGCCTCTACCGCGGTCTGTCCGGCGTCGGCCTGAACCTCCTGCACTTCGCCGACGCCCTGGACGACGATGCTTTGCGCCGCCAGGCCCTCGGCCTCGCCGACCGCGTCACCGAGCGGCTCACCGCGGCCCGCCGCGAACCCGTCGAGCGCAAGCGCCGACGCGGTTCCACCCACGCCGCCGGGCTGATGTACGGCTGGTCGGGACCGGCGCTGTTCCTGCTCCGAGCCCACCAGGCCACCGGCGACCCGGCCCTCCTGGACGAAGCGCTCCGCGCCGTCCACCGCGACCTGGACCGCTGCGCGCCGGGCCCGCAGGACACCCTCCACGTGGACGAGGGATTCCGTCTGCTGCCCTACCTGGACAACGGCAGCGCGGGCATCGCCCTGGTGGCGGCCCAACTCCTGCGCCACCGCGACGACGCGCGGCTCCGCGAGGCCCTGCCGGGCCTGCTGCGGGCCTGCTCCTGCGACTTCACCATCGAGTCGGGACTGTGGGGCGGCCGCGCCGGACTGATCGGCGCCCTGGCCACCCTGCGCGAGCACGTACCGCTGCCCCCGGCCACCGCCGAGCGGCATCTGCGCCGCCACCTGACCAATCTCCACCAGCACGCCATGACGCTGAACGGCGCGACGGTCTTCCCCTGTGACGGCCGGGCCCGGATCTCCATGGACGTGGCCACCGGCGGGGCCGGCGTACTGCTGGCCCTCGCCGCCGCCGAACGGGGCACCGAGCTGCTCCCGTTCCTCACCGACCCGCGGTCCGCCGCGGCCGTTCACTCGGCCGTCCCGGAGCGCGCCACCACCGCCCCGTCCGGGGCGGCGGCCACTGCGGACGACGGAAGGGAGGTGTCGTAAATGACCATCATGGACCTGCAGGGCCTGGAGGTGCCGGGCGAGCGTGAGGCCCAGGCGCTCGGCTCCACCGTCAGCACCGGCTGCTGACGCGGCGCCCGGTGGCCCGTACACCGCTGTGCACGGGCCCGGGGCTCCAGGTGTCCCGCAACGGCACCTGGTACGTCAGTACCGCTGTCCACCGTCACTGCCACACCACCGGAGGGAGGTGTCGTCAATGACCATCATGGATCTTCAGGGTCTGGAGGTGCCGGGCGAGCGTGACGCTCAGGCGCTCGGCTCCACCGTCAGCGGCGGCTGCTGACACCGAGTTCGGTGTCCAGTACGCACGGTACACATCAGGACCGGACAACGGAAGGGAGGTGTCGTCGATGACCATCATGGACCTTCAGGGCCTGGAGGTGCCGGGCGAGCGTGAGGCCCAGGCGCTCGGCTCCACCGTCAGCACCGGCTGCTGACCCGGCGCCCGGTGGTCCCGCGCCTCGGCGCGGGCCACCGGGCCCTTTGTTGTCCAGGGACGGAGGACCCAAGAGCCATACGGACGGAGGCCAGTTGAACACCCGACGGTCGAACAGCTCCCCGGGTCGACCCCCTTCCCCGACGCGCTCCCCCGCCCGCTCCCTCTGCGTCATCGGCTGCGGCCCCCGCGGCGCCTCCATCGTCGAGCGGATCCTCGCCAACGTGCCCGCCCTGTACGGCGACCGGCCCCTGGACCTGCACATCGTCGACCCGTACCCACCGGGCGCCGGCCGCACCTGGCGCACCGACCAGCCCGGCCTGCTGTGGATGAACTCCGCCGCCGAGCACGTCACCATGTACCCCGACGAGAGCGTCCTCTGCGCCGGCCCGCCGCGCCCCGGCCCGACCACCGCCGGCTGGCTCGACGCCCCGCTGCACGACGGCGCCTACGCCGCCCGCCGCGACCAGGGCCGCTATCTGCGCCACTTCTTCGAAACGGTGACCCGCGACCGGCCCCCGTCCGTCCGGCTGTTCCTCCACCGGGCACGGGCGGTCGACCTACGACGGACCGATACGGACACCGATGTGGACGGGAACTCGCCCTCCGGACGCCGCCAGCGGGTGATCCTCGACTCCGGCCACCCGCCGCTCCTCGCCGACCGGGTGGTACTCGCCCAAGGACACACCGGGGCCCGCGCCGAACCCGCCCCGCCGGGCCTGACCCGCATCGGCCCCGGCCCCGCCGACCCCGACGCGCTGGAGCGGATACCGCCCGGCGCACCGGTCCTCGTCCGCGGCCTGGGCCTGGTCTTCATCGACTGCCTGGCACTGCTGACCGAGGGCCGCGGCGGCCGCTACGACCGCACCCCCGACGGCCGCCTGCGCTATCTGCCCTCCGGCCGCGAGCCCCACCTCCACGCGGGCTCCCGCCGAGGCGTCCCACTCCCCCCGAAGCCGTCGCTCCCTCCGGCCTCTTCAGCCCCATCAGCCGCTCCGGCCTTGCGCTTCGCCACCGTCGACGCCTGCCGCGCCCTGCTCGCCCGCCCCGGCGCCTCCTTCACCCGCGACGTATGGCCACTGATCCTGGCCGAACTGGCCTGGTGCCACTACCGCGCCCTCTTCGCCGAACGGCCCGACCGCACCCGTATGACCTGGGACGACTTCGACGCCCAGTACGCGCTGCTGCTCACCGACGCCGACCGCCTGGCCAAACTCGCCCGCGAGGCGGTCCCCGACCCGGCCGACCGCCTCGACCTGGACAGCCTGACCGCCCCCCTCGACGGCCTGACCTTCTCCGGCGCCGACGCCCTCCAGCACCACCTGCGCGCCCACCTCACCGCGGTCCTGCGCGGCCGGACGGGACCCGCGCGCGGCGTCGCCACCGCCCTGGTCGACGCGCTCGCCCGACTCGGCACGGTCATCGAGGACCTGTGGCGCTCCGGCGACCTCCCACCCGACCAAGTAGGCGAGGCGCTGGGCAAGTTCACCCTCGGCACCTACCTCAGCTCGGGCCCGCCGCCCCTGCGCGCCGAACAAGTCCTGGCCCTCGCCGAGGCGGGCGTGGTGACGTTCGTGGGCCCCGACATGCGCGTGGAGGTCGCGGAGGCGGGCCCCACGGGGGAGTCGGGGGTTTTCCGTGCGAGCAGCCCCGCCCTCCCCGCCACCACCCACGAGGCGACGATCCTCCTCGACGCGCGCCTGGCGGCCCCCGACCCCGCCCAGCCCGCCGACCCACTGCTCCGGGCCCTCACCACCCGCGGCGAACTCGTCCCGGAACGCGACGCGGACGGCCACGCGACCGGCCAGCTCCACCTCTCCGGCACGGGCCTCCACCCGGTCGACGCGCACGGCACCGAGCACACGGACCGCGTCATCGCCGGCCCGGCCCAGTTCCCCCGCCCCGGCACCAACGCCGTGTACTTCCGCCAGAACGACGCGATAGCGCGGAGCTTGCTCGCGGACGACTGAGGGTCATGGCGGAGTTCGGGGTGCTGCACAATCAGCGTCTTTCCCACGATCGCCTGAAATCATCAGCTCACCCCAACTCGCCCCATTTGTTTTCCCGTGCCACGCCAGGTATTTGAAATGGAAAAGAACCGGCGGCCGGTTTTCGCTCCGAGTGTCCCCGGCGCATTGTCAGTGCCGTATGCCAAAGTGGGTGGCGCAGTTGAACGGGGTATCGAGTTTTATCGGGCATCGGGGGAGGGGCCGGACCGCCATGTCATTGGCCGAAGAGGTAGCGGCAATTCACGCGGGACGACCGGATCCAGCGGCGTTGGTGGGCGAATTCC